>NZ_CP085344.1:1028441-1351883 GCF_020618415.1 Cupriavidus sp. MP-37
TCATCGTCGGCGCGGTGATCGGCGTGCTGGTCACGGTCTCGTCGATCGGTGCCGGCGCGGTTGGCGCCACGCTGATCCTGCTGCTGTATCCCCATATGAAGCCGGCCGAAGTCGCCGGCACCGACATTGCCTACGCCGTCCCGCTGACGGCGCTGGCCGGGCTGGGCCATGTGTGGCTGGGCACGGTCAACTGGAATTTGCTGCTGGCGCTGCTGGTGGGTTCGATCCCCGGCATCTGGCTGGGCGCGCAACTGTCGCGGGCGCTGCCCGAGCGGCTGGTGCGCGCCGCCCTGGCGACCACGCTGACGCTGGTTGCCATCAAGCTCGTCTCCTGAATTCAACGAATACTGAACGGACCCCGCCATGTATCAGTACGACCAATATGACCAGCGCATCGTCGCCGAGCGCGTCGCCCAGTTCCGTGACCAGGTGCGCCGCCGCCTGGCGGACGAGCTGAGCGAGGAAGAATTCCTGCCGCTGCGGCTGCAGAACGGCCTGTACATGCAGCGCCACGCCTACATGCTGCGCGTGGCGATTCCGTACGGCCTGCTGTCGTCGAAGCAGCTGCGCAAGCTGGCCCATATCGCGCGCGAATACGACCGCGGCTATGGCCACTTCTCGACCCGCCAGAACATCCAGTACAACTGGATGGAACTGGAGCGCGTGCCCGACGTGCTGGCCGAGCTGGCCAGCGTCGAGATGCACGCGATCCAGACCTCGGGCAACTGCGTACGCAACATCACCACCGACCACTTCGCCGGCGTGGCGCCGGACGAGTCGGTGGACCCGCGCGTGCTGGCCGAGCTGCTGCGCCAGTGGAGCACGTTCCAGCCGGAATTCGCCTTCCTGCCGCGCAAGTTCAAGATCGCGATCTCGGCGTCGGCCGACGACCGCGCCGTGGTGCAGATGCACGACATCGGCGTCTACGCCTACAAGAATGCCGACGGCGAAGTGCGCCTGCGCATCCTGGCCGGCGGCGGCCTCGGCCGCACGCCGATCCTGGGCACGGTGATCAAGGACGACCTGCCGTGGCAGCACATGCTGACCTACATCGAGTCGGCCATCCGCGTGTACAACCGCTACGGCCGCCGCGACAACAAGTACAAGGCCCGCATCAAGATCCTGGTGAAGGCGATCGGCGCCGACAAGTTCGCCCAGGAAGTCGAGGAAGAATGGCAGTACAGCAAGGACGGCCCGGCCACGCTGACGCAGGCCGAATTCGACCGCGTGGCGCAGTACTTCACGCCGCCGGCGTATGAAAAGCTGGCCGATACCGACGCCTCGTACGAAAAGCACCTGCTCGAGGACAAGGCCTTCGCGCGCTGGGTGAGCCGCAGCGTGCACGGCCACAAGGTGCCAGGTTATGCCGCGGTGACGCTGTCGACCAAGCCGGGTGTGGCCTCGCCCCCGGGAGACGCCACCGACGCGCAGATGGAAACCGTGGCCGACCTGGCCGACCGCTTCGGCTTCGGCGAGCTGCGCGTGGCGCACGAGCAGAACCTGGTGCTGCCGGACGTGAAGAAGCAGGACCTGTACGCGCTGTGGCAACTGGCGAAGCAGGCCGGACTGGCGACGCCGAACATCGGCCTGCTGACCGACATCATCGCCTGCCCCGGCGGTGACTTCTGCTCGCTGGCCAATGCCAAGTCGATCCCGATCGCGCAGGCGATCCAGGACCGCTTCGACGACCTCGACTACGTCCATGACCTGGGCGAGATCTCGCTGAACATCTCGGGCTGCATCAACGCCTGCGGCCACCACCACGTCGGCAATATCGGCGTGCTGGGCGTCGACAAGGACGGTTCGGAGTGGTACCAGGTCACGCTGGGCGGCGCGCAGGGCAACCAGACCGCGCTGGGCAAGGTGATCGGCCCGTCGTTCAGCGCCGAGGAAATGCCCGACGTGGTGAGCCGCATCATCGATACCTTCGTTGCCAACCGCATCGAAGACGAGCGCTTTATCGAAACCCTGTCCCGCATCGGCATCGCCCCGTTCAAGGAGCGCGTCTATGCCGACAAGCAGCCGCGCGAACGCGCCGAAGCCTGAGGACCGGAGAGACTGAACATGGCAAAGATCATTCAACTGCAACGCGACGGTGCCAATCTCACCCCGGTGATCGTCGATGACAACTGGACCGTGTTGCGCGCCACCGAAGAGCAAGCGCTGACCGAAGAGCGCATCGCCGCCGTCGCGCAGGGCCAGGACGCCGTGCTGTTCCCGCTGTCGGTGTGGCAGGCCAATGAAGCGCTGCTGGCCGGACGCGACGCCGCCCGCACCGGCGTGTGGCTGGCGCCGGAAGACGAGCCGGGCGATGCCGCCGCATACTTCGAGCGCGTGTCGCTGGTGGCGGTGGACTTCCCGGTGTTCCGCGACGGCCGCGGCTTCTCCACGGCCTACCTGCTGCGCACCCGCTACAAGTGGCAAGGCCAGCTGCGCGCCATCGGCGACGTGCTGCGCGACCAGCTCAACTTCATGAAGCGCTGCGGCTTCGACGCCTTCGCGGTCCGTGCCGACAAGAACATCGACGACGCGATCAAGGGCTTCACCGAGTTCACCGTGACCTACCAGGCTTCGGTCGACGAGCCGCTGCCGCTGTTCCGCCGCGCGCGCGCCGAGGTCGGTGCGCAGCCGAAGGAAACGGCATGAGCACCGTGCTGAGCGATATCGCGGTGGTGGCGGAGGGCGGCGCCGGCGCGGTGTCGGGGTTGCGGCCGCCGGCACTGTGGGTCGCGCCCGCGTACACCGGCAGCATCGAAGCGCTGGAGCAGAAAGAGCGCGAGCTGGCCGAGCGCCTGGCGGGCATCGCCGGCCGCTTCTTCCGCGCGCGCTTTGCCTCGAGCCTGGCCGCCGAAGACATGGTGCTGACCGACGCGATCCTGCGCGGCAGCGAAGCCGTGCGCGCGGGCATCCGCGTGTTCACGCTGCAGACCGGGCGCCTGCACGCCGAGACCCTGGCGGTGCTGGACAAAGTGCAGGCGCACTACGGCTACACCATCGAGCAGTTCACGCCCGATGCCGAAGCGGTCGGGAACTACCTGAAGAAGCACGGGCTGAACGGCTTCTACGACAGCATCGACGCGCGCAAGTCGTGCTGCGGCATCCGCAAGGTCGAGCCGCTCAACCGCGCGCTGTCGCACGCCGACGCCTGGCTGACCGGCCAGCGCCGCGAGCAAGCCGTGACGCGCGCCGAGCTGCCGTTCGAGGAACTGGACGAAGCCCGCGGCATCCCCAAGTTCAATCCGCTGGCGGACTGGAGCGAGGCCGAAGTGTGGGCCTACCTGAAGCGCCACGACGTGCCGGTCAACGACCTGCACGCCAAGGGCTACCCCAGCATCGGCTGCGAGCCGTGTACGCGCGCGGTACGCGCGGGCGAGGATGTGCGCGCGGGACGGTGGTGGTGGGAGTCGAAGGACTCGAAAGAGTGCGGGCTCCACGAACAGAACATCAAGCATTGAGGCCGGAACAAAATGGGCATCATGAACGACATCGCAGAAGCCACCTCGGGCGTGGCTCACCTGTTGCAGGTACAGAACGACCATCTCGACCGCCTCGAGGCGGAATCGATCTACATCATCCGCGAGGTGGTGGCCGAGTGCCGCAACCCGGCGCTGCTGTTCTCGGGCGGCAAGGACTCGATCGTGATGCTGCACCTGGCGCTGAAGGCCTTCCGCCTGGGCGAGCGCAAGATCGAGCTGCCGTTCCCGCTGGTGCATATCGACACCGGCCACAACTACCCGGAAGTGATCGCGTTCCGCGACCAGCGCGTGGCCGAGCTCGGTGCGCGCCTGGTGGTGGGCCACGTCGAGGACTCGATCAAGCGCGGCACCGTGCGCCTGCGCAAGGACACCGATTCGCGCAACGCGGCGCAGGCGGTGACGCTGCTGGAAACCATCGAGGCGCACAAGTTCGACGCGCTGATGGGCGGCGCCCGCCGCGATGAAGAGAAGGCGCGCGCCAAGGAGCGCATCTTCTCGTTCCGCGACGAGTTCGGCCAGTGGGACCCGAAGGCCCAGCGCCCCGAGCTGTGGAGCCTGTACAACGCCCGCATGGCGCAGGGCGAGCAGATGCGCGTGTTCCCGATCTCGAACTGGACCGAGCTGGACGTGTGGCAGTACATCGCCCGCGAGAAGCTGGCGCTGCCGCCGATCTACTACGCGCACCAGCGCGAGGTGGTGCGCAAGAACGGCCTGCTGGTGCCGGTCACGCCGATCACGCCCAAGCAGGACGGCGATGTCAGCGAAGTGCTGTCGGTGCGCTTCCGCACCGTCGGCGACATCAGCTGCACCTGCCCGGTGGCCAGCGTTGCCGATTCGCCCGAAGCGATCATCGCCGAGACCGCGGTGACCGAGATCACCGAGCGCGGCGCCACCCGCATGGACGACCAGACCAGCGAAGCCTCGATGGAGCGCCGCAAGAAGGAAGGCTACTTCTAAGCCGCACGCAGCAAAGGATCCAGACATGACTCACCAAGCAACCCACCAAGGCCTGCTGCGCTTCATCACCGCCGGCTCGGTCGACGACGGCAAGAGCACGCTGATCGGCCGCCTGCTGTACGACAGCAAGGCCGTGCTGTCCGACCAGCTGACCGCGCTGGCCAACGCCAAGAACAAGCGCACCGCCGGCGAGCAGATCGACTTCTCGCTGCTGACCGACGGCCTGGAGGCCGAGCGCGAGCAGGGCATCACCATCGACGTGGCCTACCGCTACTTCTCGACCGCGCGCCGCAAGTTCATCATCGCCGATACGCCGGGCCACGAGCAGTACACCCGCAACATGGTCACCGGCGCCTCGACCGCCGACGCAGCCATCGTGCTGGTCGATGCCACGCGCGTGACCGTCACGGACGGCCGCGCCGAACTGCTGGCGCAGACCAAGCGCCACTCGGCGATCCTGAAGCTGCTGGAAATCCGGCACGTGATCGTCGCCGTCAACAAGATGGACCTGGTCGACTACAGCGAGCAGACCTTCAACGAGATCCGCGCCGCCTACGCCGAACTGGCCGAACAACTGGGCCTGAAGGACGTGCGCTACGTGCCGGTGTCGGCGCTGCGCGGCGACAACATCGTGCACGAGAGCGACGCCATGCCGTGGTACCAGGGCGAGCCGCTGCTGCCGCTGCTGGAAGAGCTGCCGGTGGAAGAAGCCGCGCCCGAGGACGACGCCGCGCTGCGCTTCCCGGTGCAGCTGGTGATCCGCCAGGATGGTTCGCAGTCGGACGACTTCCGCGGCTATGCCGGCCGTGTCGAGGCCGGCACCGTGCGCGTCGGCCAGAAGCTGCGCGTGCTGCCCGCCAATCGCGAGGCCGTGGTGGCCGAAGTGCTGACCCCGAACGGCGCCGCCGAATCGGCCAACGTCGGCGACACCGTCACCGTGCGCCTGGCCGAGGACGTCGATGTATCGCGTGGTGACATGTTCGTCGCCGCCGATGCGACCGCGGCCTCCGCCAAGAAGCTGCAGGCCGACCTGTGCTGGTTCGACGACGAGTCGCTGAACCCGTCGCGCAAGTACGTGCTCAAGCACACCACGGCCAGCGTGTTCGCGCGTGTGTCGGCGGTGGAGCGCGTGCTGGACGTGCATACGCTGTCGCACGAGACCGGCCGCCACGACATCCGCCTGAACGATATCGGTTCGGTGCAGATCTCGCTGCAGAAGCCGATCGTCTGCGATGCCTATGGCGATAATCCGGCAACGGGCGCCTTCGTGCTGATCGACGAGGCGACCAACCACACGGTGGCCGCAGGCATGATCCGTGCGTTCTCCTGATCGGTAACGGACAGGATCGACCGGACAAGGGGTTGGAGATGGGCAGGCAGGCACAGAAGACTTACGGCAAGGTGGCTCTGATCGGGGCCGGCCCCGGTGCGGCAGACCTCATTACGGTGCGTGGTGCACGGCTTTTGGGCGAAGCCCAGGTGGTGCTGCACGACGCGCTGGTGTCGCCGGAGATGCTGGCCTGGTGTCCGCAGGCCGAGCTGGTCGAGGTCGGCAAGCGCTGCGGGCAGCGCTCGACCGCGCAGCTGTTCATCAACCGCCAGATCGTCGACCTCGCCGGCAAATACGAACGCGTGGTGCGCCTGAAGGGCGGCGACCCGATGCTGTTCGGCCGCGCCGACGAGGAACTGCAGGCGCTGGAAGCGGCCGGCATCGAGTATGAAGTGGTGCCCGGCATCACCGCCGCGCTGGCGGCCGCGTCCGCGATCGGCAAGCCGCTGACCAAGCGCGGCGTGTCGCGCAGCGTGGCCTTTGCCACGCAGGCCAAGGCCGCGGACGGCGAGGGCTCGCCCGATATCGAAGCCGCGGTCAAGGCCGACACGCTGGTCTACTACATGGGCCGCGACCAGGCGGCGTCGATTGCCGCGCAGCTGATCGCGCATGGCAAGCCGGCGTCGACGCCGGCATGGGTGGTGGAAGCCGCCACCACGCCGCAACAGCGCAGCCGCGAGTTCACGCTCGGCCAGATGGCGGCTGGCGAGGCGGCCGCCTGGATCGATCCGGTGCAGCCGAGCCTGCTGATGATCGGCGCCGCGCTGGCCGCGCGCGCGACCGAGGCGCCGCGGGAGGATGCGGGCGTGACGGAAGTGCGCACGCCGCGCGCTGCCTGAGAGTATTTTCTCCCCTCTCCCATTTATGGGAGAGGGGCGGGGGTGAGGGCGGGAGCCTCCACGAAGTGAGGCATCAAGGTGCTTGCCAGCGCCCGCCCTCACTCCCGGCCCCTCTCCCGCAAGCGGGAGAGGGGAGAAGACCGGCGGCATCGACGCGTTGAAAGTAAATACCCCGTGCGGAAATCCGGCACGGGGTATTTTTCATTGAGGTGGTCAGGACTTCAGGAAGCGGGCGCAGCCCCCGGCAGCGACGCCACACAGTAAGCCGCAATCGCCTCCAGCACCGCATCAGACTCACCCACCGCGGCCGCGCAATGTATGCGCAGGCCGGGATGGGCCTGCCGGCACTGGTCGATCAGCGCAGGCAGATCGCGCCGGATATGGCCGCCCTGGCCGAAGAACACCGGCACCACGGTGATCTCGCCCACGCCGTCAGCGGCGAGCTCGGCCAGTGTCTCCGGCAGCAGCGGCGACATCAGTTCCAGGAACGCCAGCCGCACCGCGCAGCCGGGCAGGGCGGCCACCAGCTTCTGCCGCAGCCGGTCGAACGGCTCGCGCCAGCGCGCATCGCGCGCGCCGTGCGCGAACAGGACCAGGGCGCGGTCTGCCATGGCGGTGCTCCTCAGTGCCGGTCCACCCAACGCAGCGCCAGCAGCGCCACCATCAGGTAGAGCGTGCCGGGCACCAGCGCCGAGATGATCGGCGGCCAGGTATGCAGCAGGCCGACGTGCGAGAACAGCGTGTTCGACAGGTGGAACGACAGCCCCAGCATGATGCCGCCGAACACCTTCACGCCGACCGCGCCGGCGCGCGCGTGCAGGTAGGCGAACGGCAGCGCCAGCGCCACCATCACGAACAGCGTCAGCGGGTAGATCACCTTTTTCCAGAACGCGATCTCGTAGCGCTGCGTGTCCTGCTTGTTGTCGCGCAGGTGGCGGATATAGCGGAACAGGTCGAGCGTCGACATCCGCTCCGGCGTGACCAGCAGCACCGACAGGATCTGCGGGGTCAGCTCCGAATGCATGGCCACGCGCGGGAACTTGACCTGCTCGGCGCGGAAGTCCGGCGCCAGCGCATCGCGCGCCGGCGCGGCGGGCGCGGCCGGCGTGGGCTGTGCGCCCTGGGCCTGCGGCGCCAGCTCGACGAAGCGGGTCTCGCTGACGTTCTGCAGCTCCCAGGACTGGCCGCCCTGGTAGCGCCCCTCCTGCGCCACGCGGATCACGCGCAGCCGGTACTGGGGGTCGAACTCGTACATGGTGATGCCGGTGATGGTCTGGTCCGGCCGCAGCCCGGCGACATTGACGAAGCGGGTGATTTCGCCACCGCCGGCGGCATCCTTGTCGCGGTCCTTGACCCAGACCCCGGAGCGGAAGCCCGACGACACGGTGGCGCCGATCGCCTCCAGCTTGACCTTCTGCGCGTACTGCTCGGCGCGCGGGCCGATGAACTCGCCGAACAGAAAGGTCACGAGCGCCAGCGGCACCGCCAGCTTGAACAGCGAGAACAGCGCCTGGCGCGTGTTCAGCCCCGCCACGCGGAAGATGGTGTACTCGGACTGGCTGGCCAGCTGCGAAAACACATAGATCGCGCTGATCAGCACCGCGATCGGCAGCACCTCGTACACCCGCGTGGGCGCCTGCAGCAGGACGTGGAACAGCGCCACCAGCGAGGTGTACTGGGCGTTGACGTTCTCCAGCTCGTTGAGCATGTCGAAGAACACGAACAGCGACAGCACCGCGAACAGGATGAAGGCGAACACGCTATAGACCAGCCGGCCGAAATAGCGTTCGTAGACGCGCAGGATCCTCATGCCCGGCCTCCGGCGGCGCTCGCGGCATCGCGCTTGCGCAGCCCGAACACGGCGCGCCAGCCACCCAGGCTGCGGTTCTGGCGATAGCGGAACAGCAGCAGCGCGCCCAGGAACACGATCAGGTGGATCGGCCACCAGGCCAGCCAGAACGGCACCGAGCCGTTGCGCACCCAGGACTGCGTCAGGTTGACCAGGTTGCTGTAGGTCAGGTAGATCAGCACGGCGAACACCAGCGGCGTGTAGCGGCCCAGGCGCGGGTTCACGTAGGCCAGCGGGATCGCGATCATGACGAAGTTGAAGGCGAGGATCGGCAGCGAGATGCGCCAGATCAGCTCGCCCAGGTTTTCACGCGTGGGGTTGCGGATCAGCTCGATGGTGTCGCGGCTCTTGGGCGGCAGCTTGGCCTCGGACTCGGGCGGCTTGTTGTCCACCTTGACCGCATAGCGCTCGAACTCGACGATGCGGTAGTCGATCTGGCCGGGCGTGCCGGAATAGCGGCGGCCGTTTTCCATCACCACCAGGCGGTCGCCGTTGGGCATGGTCTCGAACTTGCCCTGGTGCGCCAGCGCCACGCCGATCTTGTCGGCTTCGGCATTGGCGACAAAGACATTGCGCGCGTGCTTCATGTCGGCGTCGATGCCCTCGATGAACAGCACGTAGTTGGCCTTGGCCGGTTCGATGAAGCGGCCCGCGGCGATCATCGACATCACCCCGCGCTGCTCGAAGCGGTCGCGGAACAGCGCGCTCTGCTGGTTGGCCCACGGCCAGGCGAACATGCCCAGCAGCAGCGCCAGCACGATGAAGGGCGCGGCGAACTGCAGCACCGGCTTGACCAGGTCGCGCAGCGAGATGCCGGCCGAGAACCACACCACCATTTCCGAGTCCTTGTACCAGCGCGTCAGCACGATCAGGGTGGAAATGAACAGCGTCGCCGACAGCAGGATCGACAGGTAGCCGATGGTGGCCAGGCCGATCAGCATCAGCACGTCGTTGGGGCTGGCCTTGCCGTTGGCGGCCATCCCCAGGATGCGGATCACGAGCGAGGTGAGCATGAAGGTCAGCATCACCAGGAACACCGCCCCGGCGGTGTAGGCAAGCTCGCGTCGCAGGGCTTGTTGAAGGATCATGCGGGTTCGGTTCCGGGCTGCCGGCCGGAGCGGGCGATGTGCCGTGCGAGGTGCCTGGCAGAACAGCTGGCTGACGGCACAGCGTGCTGTCAACGTGACCGGGGCGTATCAGCGGCGGCAGGTCGCGGGGTAAAAATCGCGGATAATGGAGGCTTTCGTGTCTAACGAGCCCCTGGAAGGAAGCGCGATGGAATTTAGCACAAAAGCCCTGGATTGGAGCAAAGCCGGCCAAAATGGTTTCCTGGCGACCAAGACCGACTGCCTGGTGGTCGGCCTGTTCGAAGGCCAGAACCTCGGCGGCGTCGCCAAGGCCCTCGATGTGGCCACCAAGGGCTTGGTGGGACGGCTGGTCAAGCAGGGCGACTTCGAAGGCAAGCGCGGCACCCACCTGATGCTGCATGAAGTGGCCGGCGTGGGCGCCGCGCGCGTGCTGCTGGTGGGCCTGGGCAAGGAAGCCGATTTCACCGACAAGGCCTTTGCCGATGCGGTACGCACCGCGGTGCGTGCGCTGTCGTCCACGCGTGCGGCCTCGGCGTTGTGGTGCCTGGCGCAACAGGCGCCGCAGCAGCGCGATGTGTCGTGGGCCGTGATCACCACCATCACGCTGGTGCGCGAGGCCGGCTACCGCCTGCTGGAGCGCCATCCGGGCCTGAAGCGCGCCAATGCCCAGAGCGCCGCCAGCGGCAAGCCCAACGGCAACGACAAGGCGTCGCTGCGCAAGGTCGTGATCGCGGTCGACAGCGGCGATGCCCGCGCCGCCACCCAGGCCGCGGTGCGCGGCACCGCCATCGCCAACGGCATGGAGCTGACGCGCGACCTCGGCAACCTGCCGTCCAATATCTGCACCCCGACCTACCTCGCCAATACCGCGCGCAGCATCGCCAAGCGCCACAAGCTCAAGGCCGAGATCCTCGGGCGCAAGCAGATTGAGGCGCTGAACATGGGCGCATTCCTGGCCGTGACCAAGGGCAGCGAGGAGCCGCCGCAGTTCATCGTGCTGCGCTATGACGGCGCCGGCGCCAAGCAGGCGCCGGTGGTGCTGGTGGGCAAGGGCATCACCTTCGATACCGGCGGCATCTCGCTCAAGCCGGGCGAGGGCATGGACGAGATGAAGTACGACATGTGCGGCGCGGCCTCGGTGCTGGGCACGATCCAGGCCGTGGCCGAGATGGGCCTGAAGCTCAATGTGGTCGCGGTGGTCCCCACCTGCGAGAACATGCCCAGCGGCATCGCCACCAAGCCGGGCGACGTGGTCACCAGCATGTCGGGCCAGACCATCGAGATCCTGAACACCGACGCCGAAGGCCGCCTGATCCTGTGCGACGCGCTGACCTATGTCGAGCGCTTCAAGCCGGCCGCGGTGATCGACGTCGCCACGCTGACCGGCGCCTGCATCATCGCGCTCGGCCACGTCAACAGCGGCCTGTACGCGCGCTCCGACGCGCTCGCCGACGCGCTGCTGCAGGCTGGCCGCCGCGCCATGGACACCGCCTGGCGCATGCCGCTGGACGACGAATACCAGGACCAGCTCAAGTCCAACTTCGCCGACATGGGCAATATCGGCGGCCGTCCGGCCGGCAGCGTCACCGCGGCCTGCTTCCTGGCGCGCTTTACCGAGAAGTACGACTGGGCCCACCTGGACATCGCCGGCACGGCGTGGAAGAGCGGCGCGGCCAAGGGCGCCACCGGCCGTCCGGTGCCGCTGCTGACGCAGTTCCTGATGGACCGCGCCGCCTGAGCGCGGTGCCACCGAGCCGGAGCGGAAACCGTCCATGACGCGCATCGACTTCCACAGCAACGTGCCGGACGTGCTCGGCTATGTCTGCCGGCTGGTCCGCAAGGCCTACGGCGCCGGGCAGAAGGTGGTGATCCACGGCGCGCCGCCGCAGCTGGCCGACCTGGACGCGCGCCTGTGGACGTTCTCCGCGCTGGACTTCCTGCCGCATTGCGGACTGGAAAGCCCGAACGCGGCGGTGACCCCGATCCTGCTGGCGGCGACCACCGAAGGCGTGCCGCACCACCAGTTGCTGATCAACCTGGCTGACGAGGCGCCGGCGCAGTTTGCCAGCTTCGAGCGGCTGATCGAGGTGGTCGGCGCCGGCGACGCCGCGCGCGAGGCCGGCCGGCAGCGCTACCGCTTCTACCGCGAACGCGGCTATCCGCTGACGCACCACGACATCGGCCAGCCCAAGGGAGACGCCGCATGAGCGAACGCACCACCTCGCGGGTGATCCCGCGGCCGGAACCGCACGACAGCATCCCGCTGCTGACCGAGGTCGTCGACCTGCCCGATGCCACCGAAGCGCCGGCGCAGGCGGGCGCAGCGGCGGACGACGGCGTGATCGACACCTTCGGCATGGACGATGCCGGCATGGTGATGCAGGTGGGCGACACCGGCGACGCCGCGCTGGACGACGCGATCGTGCCGGCCCAGCCCGCAGCCGGGACTGGCACCGCCACGGACACCGACGACGACCTGCGCGCAGTGCGCACCGAGCTGCTGAGCCGCGTGATGATGCGCTTTCGCACCGAATGGCCGCAGGTGGTGGCGGCCCACACCGAAGCCACGCTGCAAGCCCGGCTCGCGCCGCTGACGGCGCAGCTGGCCAGCGAGCTGACCCAGTCGCTGGAAGCGCGGCTGGTGGAGTGGCTGGATGCGACGCTGGAGGAGATGGAGCGGACCCCGGGCGAGGATTGATGTTTGCTCCCCTCTCCCGCAAGCGGGAGAGGGGCAGGGGGTGAGGGCAGGCGCTGGCATACCGACGGGCAAGACTTCGTCGAGGCTCCGGCCCTCACCCCCACCCCTCTCCCACTTCGCGGGAGAGGGGAGCGTCTGCCAGGGGCGACGGTACTGCAAGCGCTCCGCAAACAAAAAAGCCTGCGATCCCGCGCAGGCTTTTCGCCATCCAATGCCCCGCAATCAGTCCGTCACCGCGCCCTTGCTCGCCGTCGACGCCAGTCGCGCAAACTTCGCCAGCACCCCGCGCGTATAGCGCGGCGCCGGCGCCTTCCAGCTGGCGCGCCGCCTGGCCAGTTCTTCCTCCGCCACGTTCAGCTGCAGCAGCAGCCGGTGCGCGTCGATCGTGATCGAATCCCCTTCCTGCACCAGCGCGATGGTGCCGCCGACGTACGCCTCCGGCGCGACATGGCCGACCACCATGCCCCAGGTGCCGCCCGAGAAGCGGCCGTCGGTGATAAAGCCGACCGACTCGCCCAGGCCCTTGCCGATGATGGCCGAGGTCGGCGCCAGCATTTCCGGCATGCCGGGGCCGCCCTTGGGGCCCAGGTAGCGCAGCACCAGGATGTCGCCGGGGTTGATGCGGTCGGCCAGGATCGCGTCCATCGCGCTCTGCTCGTCCTCGAACACGCGTGCCGGGCCGGTGATGACCGGGTTCTTCAGGCCGGTGATCTTGGCGACCGCGCCTTCCTCGGCGAGGTTGCCCTTGAGGATGGCCAGGTGGCCCTCGGCGTAGAGCGCCCGCTCGATCGGCAGGATCACGTCCTGGTCGGCGCGCGGGGCGTCGGGCACGTGCTCGAGTTCTTCGGCCAGCGTGCGGCCGGTGATGGTGATGCAGTCGCCGTGCAGCAGGCCGGCCTTGAGCAGGATCTTCAGCACCTGCGGGATGCCGCCGGCGCGGTGCAGGTCGGTCGCGACGTACTGGCCCGAGGGCTTGAGATTGCAGAGTACCGGCACCTTGCGGCGGATGCGCTCGAAGTCGTCGATGGTCCATTCGACTTCGGCGGCGTGCGCGATCGCCAGGTAGTGCAGCACCGCGTTGGTGGAGCCGCCGGTGGCCATGATCAGCGCCACCGCGTTCTCGATCGACTCGCGCGTGATGATGTCGCGCGGCTTGAGATCCCGCTTGACGGCCTCGACCAGCACGCGCGCCGATGCGGCGGCGCTGTCGACCTTTTCCTGGTCCGGATTGGCCATGGTCGACGAGTACAGCAGCGACATGCCCAGCGCCTCGAACGACGAGCTCATGGTGTTGGCGGTGTACATGCCGCCGCACGAGCCGGTGGACGGGCACGCGTTGCGCTCCACCCCTTCGAAGTCTTCCTCGCTCATGCGCCCGGCGGTGAACTCGCCGACGGCCTCGAATGAGGACACGATGGTCAGGTCCTTGCCCTTCCAGTGGCCCGGCTTGATGGTGCCGCCGTAGACATAGATGCCCGGCACGTTGGTGCGCGCCAGCGCAATCATGCCGCCCGGCATGTTCTTGTCGCAGCCGCCGATCACCACCACGCCGTCCATCCACTGGCCCTGGGCCGCGGTCTCGATGCAGTCGGCGATGACCTCGCGCGAGATCAGCGAATACTTCATGCCCTCGGTGCCCATCGACATGCCGTCGGAGATGGTGGGCGTGCCGAACACCTGCGGATTGGCGCCGGCGGCCCGGATCGCGTCGATGGCCGCGTCGGCCAGGCGCTGCAGGCCGGCGTTGCACGGCGTGATGGTCGAATGGCCATTGGCGATGCCCACCATCGGCTTGTCGAAATCCTCTTTCTGGTAGCCGAGCGCGTAGTACATCGAGCGGTTGGGGGAGCGCGCCACGCCTTGCGTGATGTGCCGGGAGCGCTTGTTGAATGCCATGGTGGGGTCTCCGGGATCCTTGTTCTGTGCCGCCGCGCGGGCGCGCGGCGGGCGCTGTGATGGGGCAAGAATGACGCGTGCGTTTTGGCGTGTCAAATGGATTGTTCGGGCGTTGGCGGGCGCAGGCCCACGGGTCGCGCGGGCGGGGCGCGGCGGGGATTTGTGACATCATTACGGGCTACGATGCGTGCGCGGGCCCGTTGTTGGCATTGCCGTGCAACCTTCGCCGCACCCGCGCGTCATACCTGGCGCCGCACCGCCGGCGCCGCCGCTGCCCCCACAACCACCATTCACGCCAACATGCTGATTCATCCCCAGTTCGACCCGGTTGCCATCCACCTGGGCCCGCTTGCGATCCGCTGGTACGGGCTGATGTACCTGGCCGGGTTCGTCATGTTCCTGTGGTTCGGGCGCCTGCGCATCCGCCAGCCGCATGTCGCGGCCAAGGGCTGGACCACGCGCGACCTCGACGACATGCTGTTCTTCGGCGTGCTGGGCGTGATCCTGGGCGGGCGGCTGGGCTACGTGCTGTTCTACAAGCCGTCGTACTACCTGGCGCATCCGATGGAGATCTTCAAGGTGTGGGAAGGCGGCATGGCCTTCCATGGCGGCTTCCTCGGCGTGGTGGTGGCGATGTGGCTGTTCGGCAGGCTGCGCCGGCGCCACTGGATGGAAGTGACCGACTTCATCGCGCCGATGATTCCCTGCGGGCTGGCCGCCGGGCGCATCGGCAATTTCATCAACGGCGAGCTGTGGGGCCGCGCCACCGACCTGCCGTGGGGCATGATCTTCCCGCAGGCCGGCGACAACATCCCGCGCCATCCGTCGCAGCTCTACCAGTTTGCCGGCGAGGGCGTGGCGCTGTTCATCCTGCTGTGGCTGTTCGCGCGCAAGCCGCGGCCGATGGGCGCGGTGTCGGGCGTCTTCCTGATCGGCTACGGCGCGTTCCGCTTCGCCGCCGAGTTCGCGCGCGAGCCCGACAACTTCCTCGGCCTGCTGGCGCTGAAGCTGTCGATGGGGCAGTGGCTGAGCCTGCCGATGATCCTGGCGGGCATTGCCATGGTGATCTGGGCCTACCGCCGCCAGCCCGGCGCCGGCGCGCCGCAGCCGGCGGCCTGAGCCCGGTTATTTGCCGGCGCGGCGCAGCACGTCGATGCGCGCCTGGGTGTGCGGGTGCGTGGACAGGAAGTCTTCGGCGGGCTCTGCGCCGGTTTCGGCCGGCTTGCCTTCGCGTTGCTCCAGCGCGACCAGCACGTCGGCCAGCGCCGCCGGCGGCAGGCCGTTGCGCTGCATGACGTCGATCGCATAGGCGTCGGCCTCGCGCTCGTGGTCGCGTGAATAGCGCAAGGTCAGCATCGCGGCCGGCACGCCCGCCAGCACCGACGAGATATCGCCGAACAGGTAGGCCGACAGCGCGGCCAGCGCCGAGCCCTGGATCACCTGCTGCAGCCCGTGGCGTCGCGCCACGTGGCCCGCTTCGTGCGCCAGCACGCCCATCAGGCCGGCGCCGGTGCCCGCCAGGGCCACCAGCTCGTCGGTGACGATGATGGTGCCGCCGGGCAAGGCCAGCGCATTGGCGCCAAATTCGCCGCCCTGACGGAATTCGATGCGGTAGTCGTGCGCCGCGTCGCGCGGGCGCCGCAGCGCCGCGAAGCCGGCGCGGATGCGGGCCTGCTCGGCGGCCGGCAGCTGCGTCGGCCCGACCATGCCGTTGTCCAGGCTCGCCAGCGTCAACTGGCCGAGCCGGGCCTCCAGTTCGGCCGGCACCGCGCGTGCCATCATGCTCGCGCCCCACGGCAGCAATACGTAGTAGCCCAGCACTAGTACCGCCACCAGCGCCGCCACGGCCAGGCCCGCCAGGCGCCAGCTGTTCTGCGCGCGCGCCACCAGGCTGTCGCGATGGCCGGTGGCGGCCAGCAGGCGGTCGAAGGCGGCATGGTCGGTAACCTCGCAGAAGGCGCCGTCGGCGAAGGTGACCAGCCGCGGCGCGCGCCGCACGCGCTCCGACACGCGCAGCTGCGACAGCGGCGCGCGCCGCAATTCGGCGCCGTCGGCGTCGCGCAGCACGGCCTGCTGCGCCTCCACCGCGAGCGTGGCCGGGTGCGCGCGCGACGAGCGGCCGTCGAAGAAGGTGACCGGGATCATGGCGCGTCAGAGCGCGATATCGATGTCGTACCAGTCTACCGCCGCGTCTCCCAGCGCGCCCACTTGCTGGGCTGCGCCGGCGACGAAGCTGTCGAGCGGGCCCGCCGCCAGCATGGTCACGCACTGCAGCCGGTAGCGCGTGGCGCGCACGCGCGCGAACGGCAGGAACAGGCCGAGCGTCAGGGCGATGAGGATCAGGTTGGTGACGAAGATAAAGACCATGCGCGCGGCGCTCACCTCGCTGCGGAACGCGTGCGGCGCCAGCGTGGTGTGGCTCCACACCACGTTTTGCAGCCGCGCCATCAGGTAGGGGCTGACCGCCAGCATGCCCAGGTAGAAGCCGGCGATGCCGAAGCCCAGCAGCGCCGCCGCGCCGAAATTGCCGATGCCCGGCGCCATCACGAAGCCGGCCGCGGCCATCGCCAGCGTGCCCGCCAGCACCACGCCGAAGGCGCGCAGGTAGGCCTGGTAGAAATCGCCCGCGCCGGCGTGGAAGCCGAACGGTGCGGTGCCGAAGCGGGTGTGGTTGTGCTGGTAGCGCTTGAAGCGCTGGTGCGCCACCGGCCCCAGCAAGCCAAGCGTGGCCACCGCGGCGAGCGGCCACAGCACGAACACGCGATAGGCTTCGGCATCGCCGCCGGTGAAGCCGAAGCGCAGCCCGCGATAGCTGGAGTTGGCCATGCGGAAGCGCAGCGAACGCACCAGCAGCAACGGGAACACCGCCAGCAGCACCAGCAGCATTGCCAGCGCCAGCAACGGCGAGAAGGTCGACGCGAACTGGAACGCGAGCACCAGCGCGAACACGATGGCCCGGCCCTTCAGGATTGCGGACGGCTTGCCGTGGTAGTCGAAGCTGGCGCCGTCCAGCCGCGTATTGCGATAGAAGTACTGCAGCGTGCGCACCTTGGCCCAGGCGGAATAGATGCCCAGGGTGACGATGGTCAGCAGCGCATTGACGATCCAGATGCGGAAATACTCGGAGCCCGAGCCGGTGAAGCTCAGCCCCAGCGGCCGCAATGCCGCAGCGCGTGGGCCGGCGGGAGATGCCGGTTCGGCGGGGGTGGCGGCCAGGGTGAAATCGCTGCTGCCAGCTTGCATGGCGTGCACTCCAGAGTGATGGGCGATGGATACAGGGAAGCCGGCGGGGAAGCTTGGGGGCGGCAGGGCCGTTTCAAAAACGCAACGATGCTGGCCCCGGCAATTGCGGCGACGGCCTCACATTCTGACATCGATAAATACCGCGGACGGCACAATTTGCATGGACGCTTGCCGCCAGCCTATGCCGAAACGTCAGCACCATGGAAAACCCTCGTAACACTTCGGAAACATCCTGTTACACTGATCTCGTCTTGTAACAAATTTCGGTTCGGTGCCATCCATAAAATCAAGGGCTTAGCCCGACTGGCACGTAAATCGCTAGTGTCATTGTTACAAGATGAGCGGCAAGCCACAGCCGCCACGGCAGTGCCAGGGGGGAGTACGACTCTTCGGGTCGAGAGTTACGCTAGCCGCGCTGCACGGAACAAAGGGCACGGGAAAATCCACGCGCTTGGCGCGTTTGCAACAGGGGTGGCGCAGGGCCAGCGCCAGGTCAAACCATGGACCCACGCGGCAGATGCATTCGCATCCGCCAGCGATGATCAGGCAGTACGGCAGTTCTTTCAGGCGCGGGCGTTTCCTTGCGGGGAGGCAAGGGACGCCCGCCGCACCTCACAGCATCATCCCCGCTTATTCCCACTATCCCTGCGCGACCGCGTTGCGGCGCACCATCGAAAGTCCTTGTATCGTTCGCGCCCTAATCCATAATTATGAATTATGGGATCCGGTGCACACGCCGATTCGGTTCCCCGTGCGATACAGGAGTTGGCATGCGCATCGTCCAGCAGGCGCTGTACCTGGAAGTGGCAGACCGGCTGCGCGCCATGATCGACGCGCATACGCTGGTGCCGGGCGCATGGATCGACGAAAGCGCGATGGCCGAAACGCTGGGCATCTCGCGCACGCCGCTGCGCGAGGCGCTCAAGGTGCTCGCCGCCGAAGGCCTGGTGCGGCTGGAACCGCGCCGCGGCTGCTTCGTCAATGAACTGTCCGAGCAGGACCTCGACGAGATCTTCCCGCTGATGGCGCTGCTGGAAGGGCGCTGCGCCTACGAGGCCGCGCGCAACGCCACCCGCGCCGACCTCGACGCGCTCGACGGCCTGCACGCCGACCTGGCGCGCTATGCGCAGGCCGGCGATATCGACGCCTACTACGAGACCAACGCACAGATCCATGAAGCCATCCAGCGGCTGGCGGGCAACCGCTGGCTGACCGGACTGATCAGCGACCTGCGCAAGGTGCTGCGGCTGTCGCGCCACAAGAGCCTGAAATTGCCGGGGCGGATCCAGGAATCCTGCGCCGAGCACCTGACGGTGTTTGCCGCGCTCAAGGCGCGCGACCCTGAAGGCGCCGAAGCCATGATGAAGACCCACTTGCTGCGCCAGCGCGCCGCGCTGCAGGCCCTCGATGCCGGCGGCGCCGCGATGGCGGCGCAGGCGCAGGCCGTGCGCGCCCCGCCGGCCTTGCGCGTGGCGGGCGCGGAAGACTAGCCCCCGCACACGCACCGCGCCAGTCCGGAGTTTCCCCCCACGTTCAGATCGATGCACCAAGGCAGGTACCGCATGAACTCCTTCGATACGGGTGACCAGAAGATCAGCGCGCCGCTGGGCGAGAGCGAGCCGTCCAGCTCCAATATCCTGTCGCGGCTGGGCCGCTGGTGGGGGCGCAAGGGCGAGGGCGACGCCAAGCCCAACGGCGATGCCAGGGCCGCCACGCCGGCCGATGGCGAGGCGCCGCTGCCGGCGCGGCTGGTGCGCCGCCAGCGCGAGCAACTGCGCCTGTGCTTCGATGCGCGCCTGACCGACGGCGCTGCCAACGCCGCCGCGCAGGCCTGGCAGGCCGAATACGAAGCCGCCGGCGAGGCCACGCGGCGCGGCATGCTGGCAGTGCTGGCCGAAGTGGCCAGCAGCGGCAGCGAAGACAACGCCGCCGAGGCCGACAAGGGCGCGCGCGCGGGCCAGGCGCAGTCCAACGCCCGCATCCGCTTCTTCAAGCGGCTGGCCGCGCTGCATGGCCAGCGCGGCAACAGCGCCTGCGGCCTGCACTTCCTGATCCAGCTGCGTGCCGACATGCTGCGCTGGCAGCGCCGCATGCCGGGTTTGCGCCCGCTCGACGACGACCTCGAGGCCTTGTTCTCCAACTGGTTCGACGTCGGCCTGCTCGAGCTGCAGCCGATCACCTGGGACTCGCCCGCGTCGCTGCTGGAAAAGCTGATCCGCTACGAGGCCGTGCACGAGATCGCCTCGTGGACCGACCTGCGCAACCGGCTCGATTCCGACCGCCGCTGCTACGCCTTCTTCCACCCGCGCATCCCGCGCGAGCCGCTGATCTTCGTCGAGGTGGCCTTCGCCCCGGAGATGGCCGCCGACGTCCACACCCTGCTGGACGAAGCCGCGCCGCTGGAAGACCTGCGCCGCGTCAAGTGGGCGATCTTCTATTCGATCAGCAACACGCAGGCAGGGCTGCGCGGCGTCAGCTTCGGCAACTTCCTGCTCAAGCGCGTGATCGAGGAAGTGCAGCGCGAATTCCCGAAAGTGAAGCAGTTCGCCACGCTGTCGCCGATCCCCGGGTTTGCCGACTGGCTGCGCAAGCAGGACGGCGAGGCCGTGGCGCGCGTGCTGGGCGACAAGCGGCTGGCGCGCTGGAGCGAGCGCCACGGCAACGCGCCCGCCGACGGCGCCGCGTGGCTGGAAGCGCTGGCGCCGGATGCCGCCGATGCCGTGGTGCGCGACACCGCGCTGACCCTGGCCGCGCACTTCCTGGTGCGCGAGCGCAACCAGTCGATGCCGGCCGACCCGGTGGCGCGTTTCCACCTGGGCAACGGTGCCTGCGTGGAGCGGCTCAACTGGGGCGCCGACCTGTCGCGCAAGGGCCGCAGCCAGAGCTGCGGCATGATGGTCAATTACCTTTACGTGCCCGAGGCGCTGGATGACAATCTGGCACGCCTGGGCGCAGGCAACCCGCGCATCAGCCGTAGCGTCGGGAAGCTGCTGTGATCCTGGTCCGGTCACGGGAATCGCCCGCGCAGCCGCGGCGCCTGGCGCGCCGCGTGGTTTTGTCGGGAGCACTGTCGTAGAAGCAAAGCCGGCCGCGCCGCGTCCCTGCGGACGCGCGCGGCGATCAGATTGACTTTCCAGAAGAGAGAGGAGACAAAGATGAATCGTCGTCAGTTCAGCCTGGCCGCCTGCGCGCGCGCAGCGGGCCTGGTCCTTGGCGTGGCCGGCATCGGTGCCGGCGCCATGCTCGCGGCCCCGGCGCATGCCGATACCTGGCCGTCCAAGCCGGTTACGGTGATCGTGCCGTTCCCCGCCGGCGGCGGCACCGACGCCTTCGCGCGCCCGCTGACCGCGCAGTTGTCCAAGCAGCTGGGCAAGCAGTTCGTGATCGACAACCGCGGCGGCGCCGGCGGCACGGTTGGCGCCAGCCTCGCGTCCAAGGCGGCGCCGGACGGCTACACCGTGTTTATCGGCGGCGCCCACCACGCCATCGCGCCGTCGTTCTACAAGAAGCTGGACTACGACATCGAGAAGGACTTCATTCCGGTCACGGTGATCGCGCAGCCGCCGCAGGTGGTGGTGGTCAATCCCAGCCGCGTCAAGGCCAATACGCTGCAGGAGCTGATCGCCTACGCCAAAGCCAACCCCGGCAAGCTGAACTACGGCTCGGCCGGCAACGGTTCGTCGCACCACCTGGCGGGCGAGCTGTTCAAGATCCAGACCAAGACCTTCATCACCCATATCCCGTACAAGGGCGCCGGCCCGGCACTGTCCGACCTGATCGCGGGCCAGGTCGACCTGATGTTCGACGGCCTCGGCTCGTCGGCGCAGCATATCCGCGCGGGCCGCATCAAGGCGCTGGCGGTGGCGTCGAACAAGCGCTCGCCCGCCTTCCCCAACGTGCCGACCGCGGCCGAGGCCGGCGTGCCCAACTATGAGGTGTCGACCTGGTACGCGATGTGGGTGCCCAAGGGCACGCCGAAAGACATTGTCGACCGCCTCTACGCCGAGACCGAGAAGGCGCTGAACACGCCGGAGCTGAAGCAGGTCTGGCTGAACAACGGCTCGGAAACGCCGGCGTTCACGCCGGAGCAGTTCGGCCAGTTCCAGCACGCCGAGATCCGCCGCTGGGCCCAGGTGGTGCAGCAGTCCGGCGCCAAGATGGACTGACGCAACGTGATGCCCATGCCGATCCGAAGCCGGGGGATGCGCCCATGAGCGGCACCGTGCGTTTTGCCACGCAGGGCACCACCGCCACCGTGACGCTGGCGCACGCGGGCAAGCTCAACGCCATTTCCGCGCAGATGTGGCGCGAGCTGGCGGCGGGCTTTGCGCGCCTGTCGGCCGATACCTCGCTGCGCTGCGTGGTGGTGCGCGGCGCCGACGGCAATTTTGCCGCCGGCGCCGACATTGCCGAGTTTCCCGCCGAGCGCGGCGACGAGGCCGCGGTGCGCCACTACCACATGGCCACCATCGCGCCCGCGCTGGCGGCGGTGGCGCACTGCACGCATCCCACCGTGGCCATGATCGAAGGCGTGTGCGTGGGCGGCGGGCTGGAAATTGCCTGCCATTGCGACTTGCGCATCGCCGCCTCGGACAGCCGCTTCGGCGTGCCGATCAACCGGCTGGGCTTCCCGATGGCGCCCGGCGAGCTGCAAGGCCTGCTGGCGCTGGCGGGCCGCGCCGCGACGCTCGAGATCCTGCTCGAGGGCCGCGTCTTCGATGCCGCCGAGGCACGTGACAAAGGCCTGCTCACGCGCGTGGTCGAGCCCGCCGCGCTGGCCGCCGAGGTCGACGCCACGGTACGCCGCATTGCCGCCGGCGCACCCGCCGCGGCGCGCATCAACAAGGCCACCATCCACCGGCTGGCGCCATCGCCGGCGCCGCTGTCGCCGGCCGAGCTGGCCGCGCATTTCGCCTATGCCGAAGGCGCGGACCACGCGGAAGGCGTCGCTGCCTTCCTGGCCCGCCGGCCACCACAGTTCCGCGGGGAGTAGGGCGCCGACGGCTCTGCTTCCCACTATCGCTTGCTTCGCTTTTTTTGCCTTTGGTTCGCTCCTCGCCATGAACGCCAACCTGTTTGCCCTGTTCGCATCCCGCTTCCCCGCCGACCGTACCGCCTGCTGCATCGAGACCCACGACGGCCTGTACTACAGCTGGGACGACCTTGACCGCGCCACCGCCAAGCTGGCCAGCCTGCTGGCCTCGCTGCACCTGCCCGAAGGCGCGCGCGTGGCGGTGCAGGTGGAAAAGTCCCCCGAAGCGCTGTTCCTGTACCTGGCCACGCTGCGCGCGGGCTATGTCTACCTGCCGCTGAACACCGCCTACCAGGAGGCCGAGATCGATTACTTCGTCGGCAATGCCGAGCCGTCGGTAGTGGTCTGCAGCAGCAGGAATTTCGGCTGGGTCTCGAAGGTGGCGTTCCGCCACGGCGTGAACCATGTCTTTACGCTGGACGACGACCGCACCGGCTCGCTGCTGTCGCGCGCGGCGGGCAAGCCCGACACCTTCGCGACGGTGGCGCGCGCGGACGATGACCTCGCCGCCATCCTCTATACCTCCGGCACCACCGGCCGCAGCAAGGGCGCGATGCTGACCCACCGCAACCTGGCCTCCAATGCGCAGACGCTGCATGACTTCTGGGGCTGGCGCAGCGACGACGTGCTGCTGCACATGCTGCCGATCTTCCATGTGCACGGCCTCTTCGTCGCGTCGCATGGCGCGCTGCTGGCGGGCGCCAAGATGATCTGGGCGCCCAAGCTCGACATGGCGCAAGTGCTGAAATTCCTGCCGCGCTGCACCGTGATGATGGGCGTGCCGACCTACTACGTGCGCATGCTGCAGGAGCCGCGCTTCGACGACGACACCTGCCGCCGCATGCGCCTGTTCGTGTCGGGCTCGGCGCCGCTGCTGCTGGAAACCTTCGACGCTTTCCGCGAGCGCACCGGCCATACCATCCTGGAACGCTACGGCATGAGCGAAACCGTGATGCTGGTGTCGAACCCGTATGACCCGGCGCTGGGCGAGCGCATCGGCGGCACCGTGGGCATGCCGCTGCCGGGTGTGTCGGTGCGCGTGGTCGACGGCGACGGCAAGCCGTGCGCGCCGGGCGAGATCGGCAATGTCGAAGTCCGGGGCCCGAACGTGTTCAAGGGCTACTGGCGCATGCCGGAGAAGACCCGGGAAGAGTTCACCGACGACGGCTGGTTCAAGACCGGCGACGTCGGCCGCTTCGGCGGCGCCATCGTCAGCCAGGCCGGCACGCGCACGGTGCCGGACCACTACCTGACCATCGTCGGGCGTAGCAAGGATCTGATCATCTCGGGCGGCTACAACGTCTACCCGAAGGAAATCGAGAGCTTTATCGACGAGATGCCGGGGGTGGCGGAGAGCGCCGTGATCGGCGTGCCGCACGCGGATTTCGGCGAGGCGGTGGTGGCGGTGGTGGTGCGCAAGCCCGGTGCCGACATCGACGAGGGCGCGCTGATCGGCACGCTCAAGGGCCGCATCGCCAATTTCAAGGTGCCCAAGCGCGTGCACGTGGTCGACGAGCTGCCGCGCAATACCATGGGCAAGGTGCAGAAGAACGTGCTGCGGGAGCAGTTCGCGGTGCTTTGAGGAAGGTCGCGTAACGCCGTGGGGTTTCAACCACTGCGGGGTTTGCTCCCTCTCCCGCTTGCGGGAGAGGGTTGGGGTGAGGGCGGGAGTGACCACGAAGCAAAGCCTGCGGTATGCCAGCGCCTGCCCTCACCCCCTGCCCCTCTCCCGCAAGCGGGAGAGGGGAGCACACAAGCGGTCGATCGAAGGCGCTGGATTACTTCAGCATCTGCACCGACCCATTCACCGACACCGTGACCTGGGTCTTGCCGCCTTCTACCGGCACCGGCACCGCGGCGTCGGCCATCATGGCCTTGGCGGCGCCGTACATGCGCGGCACCGGCGGCACCATGCCGGTCTCGTTCACGCTGACTTCGCGGATGGTGTAGCTGTTGTAGCCGAACAGTTTGGTGGTGGACTGGGCCTTGCTGCGGAACGAGGCGATGGCCTGCTCGGCCAGCTTGGCCTCGGCGGCCTCGCGCGCTTCGCGCGACAGCGAGAAGGCAATGTTCTGCACCTGCATCTGGCTGGCCAGCTCGCCCGCAAGCTTGGACACCGCCGAGAAATCGCGCGACTTCAGGATGACCTCGGAGCGCCCGCGCCAGGTGCTGATGCGGCCGTTGCGGTCGGTGCTGGGGTGGATGGTGAAGCCGCCGGATTCGGCGGTCACGCCCTGGGCCCGGCGCGCCTGCGTGATGACGGCCTGGGTCCGGGCCGACAGGCCCGAGGAAATCGCGGCCGGTTCCGCGCCTTCCTGCTCCGCGGCCAGCGTCAGGTGCACGATATCGGTCGGCACTTCGGCGACGGCCTGCGCGGTCAGCGACAGCACGCCCGACGGCGTTTCCGTGGGACCGCCATGCGCCGAGGCGACGACGGCGGTGGTGCCGAGCAGGGTGGCGGCGAGCCATTGTTTCATGTGGTTCTCCCAATCAAACGTGATGGGTATCAGACGTGGCCGCAGGCGCGATCGTTCCGCGACATTGCAAACGATTGTTGCGACGCCGCCGCGTGCAGGGTCTCGCTTCCCCCGTGCGGGTGACGTGCGTGGTCAGAACGCCTGCCAGGCCTTCCACAACATATACGTGGCCAGGCACAGCAGCAGCACCGCAAAGACCTTGCGCAGCTGGCCCACATCCATGCGGTGCGCGGTGCGCGCGCCCAGCGGCGCGGTCAGCACGCTGGCCGCGGCGATCACCAGCAGCGCCGGCAGGTAGAGATAGCCGAGCGAGGCCGCCGGCAGTCCGGGCGCGTGCCAGCCGCTCCAGACATAGCCCGCCACGCTGGCCGCGGCGATCGGGAAGCCGAGCGCGGCCGAGGTCGCCACCGCGTTGTGGATCGGCACATTGCACCAGGTCATGAACGGCACCGAAACAAAGGCGCCCCCCGCGCCGACGAGGCTCGACAGGAAACCGATCACGCCGCCCGCGCCTGCCATGCCGGCGAAGCCAGGCAACTGGCGCCCGGGCCTGGGCCGGCGGTTGCGCAGCATCTGCAGCGCCGAGAAGCCGACGAAGCCCGCGAACGCCAGCGACAGCCAGCTGGTCTTCAGCGCCGCGAAGACCTTGCCGCCGCCGACCATGCCGCCGATCACGATGCCGGGTGCCAGCGCCAGCACGATCGGCCAGCGCACCGCGCCGCGCTTGTGGTGCGCGCGCACCGACGACAGCGAGGTGAAAAGGATGGTGCCCATCGAGGTGGCGATCGCCATATGGACGATGGCTTCGCCGGCAAAGCCCAGGCTGGTGAAGAGCAGCGTCAGGAACGGCACCATCATCATGCCGCCGCCCACGCCGAGCAGGCCGGCACAGAAGCCGGTGAAGGCGCCCAGCGCAAGCAGGGCGGGGATCAGCACCGGCAGGTTGTCGAACGGCATCGTGTCAGCAAGTCGTTGTTATTGTCGTCAGCCTTGCCGCGCAAGGCCTGGTTCGTTGCAGCAGCGCCCGGCCAGTCAGTCCATCAGCTTGCCGGTGATATAGCGCCATTCCGCCGGCGTCACCGGCGTGATCGAGAGCCGGTTGCCGCGCCGGAGCACCACCATGTCGGCCAGCGCTTCATGCTCGCGCAGCTCGGCCAGCGGGATCAGGCGGCTCTTGCGTTCGAAGCGCACGTCGACCAGCAGCCAGCGCGGCGCCTCGGCCTTCGAGGCGGGGTCGAAATACGGGCTGTTGCGGTCGAACTGCGTAGGGTCGGGGTAGGGCACGGAGCAGACCTCGGCCAGTCCGGCGATGCCGGGCTCCGGGCACGACGAGTGGTAGAACAGCACGCCGTCGCCGATCTGCATGGCGTCGCGCATGAAGTTGCGCGCCTGGTAGTTGCGCACGCCGGTCCACGGCAGCGTCTGTTGCCGGGCCAGGTCGTCGATGCTGGCTTCGTCCGGTTCCGATTTCATCAGCCAGTACTGGCGGGCGCGTTGGTTCTGGTTAGGGCTCACGGCGCTGCTCAGGAAAGGAAGGGCCCGCGCGCAAGACACGGGCAAGCCTGCGCGCAGGCATGCAGGCAAGAAAAAAGGCGATGGTTCAGAAAACCACCGCCTTTTAGGGGGTCCCCGCCTCGGCCGCTGGGTCGGCATCCTGAACCCAAGTGAGGTTCAGAGTGGCTGCGGAAGTCGCATTTCGGGTACATCATCCACTCAGGGAGTCCAGGCCAGGCCCGGACTGTGAATGCGACGACGCGCTCGCCCACGCGACATAATCCCGCACCATGCAATGCATATCGGTTCAAGGAGTTTATGACCCTCACGAACCAGGCAGGGAAACTGTCAAACGTCTGACTGTCCACGTGCGGGATGTCAGACGTTTGCCGTTTCTAACAAGGATGGGATGAAAACGGCGGCCAGGCGCGATAACCTGACCTGTCAGCTGCACTTCTGTGGTGCCTCGTGCAGTCTGGCTACACTATACACCGCGTTGCAGGGCATACCAAGTGCGCTCGCGCGCGTCGTTACATTTTGCGCGGCAGCGCGGCATCCGCAGCACATCCCACCCGTGCCGCTCAGCCGCGCGTACCGGTGCCTACGTGGGCATATTGCCGCAGCGCTTCGTCGGCGCGGTCGTTCAGTTCGCGGATGCGCGCGCGGATGGCGTCGACCGGGATCGCGCCCTCGGCCTGCTGCTTGCGCTGCAGCGACAGCAGGTCCGAAGCGATGCTGATGGCGGCCATCACCGCGACGCGCTCGACGCCCTTGGCCGCGCTGCCGGTGCGCAGCTTGTTCATCTGCGTGTCGACCAGGGCCACGGCCTCGAGCAGTGCGGCCTCGTTCTCGGGCGCGATGGCAAAGCGGTAGGCCTGGCCGGCGATGTTGACTTCGACTTGCTTGTTGCTCATGCGTGTTCTCCGGGGGCCTTGTGCGCGTCGGCGCCCTGCGCCACGGCCTCCTCGCCGAGCAGGTCGAGCTGGCGCGTGTCGCTGGCGGTCGGCAGCTTGTCAAGGATGGACTGGATGCGCAGCTGCGCTTCCTCGATCTTGATATTGAGCAGTTCGCGATCGGCGGCCATGGCCTCGCGCTCGCCGCGCAACTGCGCGGCTTCGCCCTCCAGCCGCGCGATCTCGTCGCGCAGCCGCTGGTTCTCCGCCGCCAGGGTGTCCGCATGGTGCAGCACGCGCCCGATCTTGGCGGCCAGTTGTTCGAGTTCGGTGAGCATAGGGCCTGTCATGATGGGAGTAGTGTCAGGTATCGCGATTCTAGCCGATGCGCCGGCATGCACAATGCGGAGGAAAGGTTTGTGACCGGCCGCCCGCATGGAAGTTGCAGGCTTCTGCACACAAGACGCCGCGAGAGTGTGACAAAACGCTACCAGGCGGGCCATGTGCGCAGTGGGGTCGTCGCGTTGACGCGGGGGGCGAAACGCCATAGACTCGCGCACGTTCCAGGTGCTCGCCCTTTTCGTCCCTGGCGAAAGGGCAGTTCAACGGGAAACAGGGAGCCGGGCCGGCTGCGCGCCGGACAGGCCAACCTGTGCTGCCCCCGCAACGGTAAGCGACCGCGGTGCGCATGCGCCAGCCACGTTGCTGGCAAGGCCGGATCCGTCATCGGATGCCAGGCCACATGCCCGCAGGACCGGCCACACGCCACTGAACCGCAGGTTCGGGAAGGCGCCGGTTCCGTGTCGCCAGCCCGGATACCGGCCTGAACGCGGGCTGCCGCCCGTGCGCGGCAAGCCTCATCGCCATATGGCCCGCGGGGGAACGGGCCCGGCCGTTCCTATCCAGTCCTGCATCATGCGTTCATCGCTTCACAGGTCGACCCGCCCGGCAAGCCCGGCGGTGCGTCCGCTCGTGCCCGCCATCCTGGCGGCCATGGCCTCGTTCACCTTCGTTCCCGGTACTGTGCGCGCGCAGGCGACGGCCAGCAGCCCCGCGCAGCTCGCGCCGGTGGTGGTCACTTCCACCCGCACCGCGCAGTCCATTACCGAAGCGCTGCCGCATACCACGGTGGTCACGCAGCAGGACATTGCCAACTCGCAGGCGCCGGACCTGCGCACGCTGCTGCGCAGCCAGGCCGGCGTGGAGTTCTCGACCAACGGCGGCATGGGCAGCAATACCTCGCTGTTCATGCGCGGCGCCAACTCCAACCAGACCCTGATCCTGATCGATGGCGTGCGGGTGTCGTCGGCCAGCAGCGGCACCGCGCAGCTGGCCAATATCCTGCCTGACCAGATCGACCGCATCGAGGTGGTGCGCGGCAACGTCTCGGCGCTGTACGGCTCGGACGCGATCGGCGGCGTGGTGCAGATCTTCACCAAGAGCGGCGCGGGCCAGGCGCCGGCGGCCAACGCCGCGGTCGAGTACGGCAGCAACAATACGCGCCAGGGCACGGTCGGCTATGGCGGCCAGGTCGGCGACACCTCGTTCAACCTGACCGGCTCCGCGTTCAAGACCGACGGCTTCTCGTCGATCAATACCAGGCAAGCGCCGCGCGCCAATCCCAACGACAACCCGTTCGAGAACCGGAGCGTGTCGGGCCAGGTGAAGCACCGCTTCACGCCGAACTGGGATGCGGGCATCACCGGCTATTACTCCAAGAGCAAGCTGTCGTTCGACAGTGCCTTCGGCCGCCCCACCGACGACAACCGCACCAACAGCGAGCTGTACACGCTGTCGGCCTTTGTCAACGGCAAGGTCGGCGCCGACTGGACCACGCACTTCAAGCTGTCGCAGAGCGCGGACAACAGCGACACCTTCCTGAACGGGCGCGCCAACGGTACCTTCAATACCCGCACCCGCCAGTTCAACTGGCAGAACGAGTATGCGGTCGCCGCCAGCCACACGCTGCTGTTCGGCACCGACTACCTGCAGCAGGAGCTGGTCTCGAGTGCCTACGGCGCGCCCACCCGCAACGTGTTCTCGGTGTTCGGCGGCTACGACGGCCGCATCGGCAAGCACCAGCTGCAGCTCAACGCGCGCAACGACCACTATTCCGACTTCGGCAACCAGGGCAGCTTCTTCGCCGGCTACGGCTACAACCTGACCGACGCGTTCAAGCTGATCGCCAATGTCAGCAACGCCTTCCGCGCGCCGACCTTCAACGAGCTGTACTACCCCAACTTCGGCCAGCCCAACCTGCAGCCCGAGCGCGCCAGGTCGGTCGAGGCGGGCGTGCAGTACAGCACCGCCAGCGCCGGCCTGCTGCGCGTGACCGCCTTCGAGACCCGCTACCACGACCTGATCGTGTCGGCGCTGCAGCCCAACGGCATGTTCCTGGCGCAGAACGTCAACCAGGCCAAGGTGCAGGGCATCGAGGCCTCGTGGCGCGCCAGCGTCTACGGCACCGACATCGGCGCCAGCGTGACTTTCCAGAACCCGGTCGACGAGCAGACCAACACCCAGCTGCTGCGCCGCGCGCGCCGCCATGCCGCGCTGGACGTGGGCCGCAATGTCGGCAACTGGCGCTTCGGCGGCGAATGGCTGCTGTCGTCGTCGCGCATGGATTCCGGCTCGCGCCGGCTGGGCGGATACGGTATCGTCAACCTCAACGCCCGCTACAACATCGACAAGCAATGGTTTATCGCCGCCCGCGTCGAAAACCTGTTCGACAAGGACTACCAGCTCGCCTACCCCTACAACACGCAGGGGCGCGCCGGCTTCATCACGCTGGGCTGGCGCCAGCGATGAGCGCGCGGGCGCGCCATGGCTGAGTTCCATGTCTGAGTTCCATGTCTGAGTTCAGGCGCGCCCTGGCGATCTGGCTGGCGCTGGCGCTTGCGGCGCTGCTGGCGTTCGCCTTGTCGCTGGCGCTGGGCAGCGTTGCGCTCGATGCGCGCGCGCTGTGGCTCGCGCTGAGCGGGGCCGACACCGGCAGCGCCGGCGCCATCGTGCGCGAGCTGCGGCTGCCGCGCGCGGCCGCGGCCTTTGCCTGTGGCGGGCTGCTGGCCCTGTCCGGTGCGCTGATGCAGGTGCTGCTGCGCAACCCGCTGGCCGAGCCCTATGTGCTGGGCGTATCGGGCGGCGCCTCCACCGCCGCGCTGCTGGCGATGCTGGCACTGGCGCCGTGGTGGGGCGTGCAGGCCGCCGCGGCGATCGGTGCGCTGCTGGCGATGGTGCTGGTGGCCTCGCTGGCGCGGCGCGACCTGCTGCATCCGCAGGTGCAGGGCGGACACCGCGAAGCCGGCGCGCGGCTGCTGCTGACAGGGGTGATCCTGGCCGCCGGCTGGGGCGCGGTGATTACGCTGATCCTCTCGGTCGCGCCGGAGTCGCGGCTGCGCGGCATGCTGTTCTGGCTGACCGGCGACCTGAGCGGCACCGCCAGCTACGGCGGCGCGCTGGCCATGCTGGCGGCGGCGCTGCTGCTGGCCATGCCGATGGCGCGCGCGCTCAACGTGATGCTGCTGGGCGAGACCGTGGCGCAGTCGCTGGGCGTGCGCGTCGGCCGCGTGCGGCTGGCGACCTTCATGCTGGCGTCGCTGTGCATTGCCGCGGCCATCACCACCGCCGGCTCGATCGGCTTCGTCGGGCTGGTGGTGCCGCACCTGGTGCGGCTGGCGTGGGGCAACGACCAGCGCCTGCTGCTGCCGGCCGCGACGCTGCTGGGCGGGGCGCTGCTGATGGCCGCCGACCTGATCGCGCGTACCGTGGTGGCGCCGGCGCAGTTGCCGGTGGGGGTGATCACCGGGCTGCTGGGCGTGCCGACGTTCCTGTACCTGCTGTTGCGGAGGCCGCGATGAGCGCCGGCGCGCACTGGTCCCTGCCGCTCGCGGCTTGTCCGCGGCTGACGCTGCGCGAGGTGCGGCTGCGCACCAGCCAGCGCGTGCTGGTGGACCGGCTCAGCCTGGCCATCGGCCCCGGCGAGCTGTGGTGCATCGCCGGCCCCAACGGCGCCGGCAAGTCCACGCTGATGACGGTGCTGGCCGGATTGCGCCACGCCGACGGCGGCAGCGTCGAGATCGACGGCACCGCGCCGGCGCTGGTCGACCCCGCGGTGCTGGCGCGCCAGCGCGCCTATCTGCCGCAAGCGGTGCACGATACCTTCCCGATGCCGGTGCGCGATGCCGTGCGCGTGGGCCGCCATCCGCACCTGTCCGGCTGGGGCTGGACCGGGCGCGAGGACGATCGCATCGTGCACGACGTGATCCGCGCCATGGACATAGAAGCGCTGGCCGCGCGCGATGTGCTGACGCTGTCAGGCGGCGAGCGCCAGCGCGTCTCGCTGGCCGCGGCGCTGGCGCAGCAGGCGCCGCTGCTGCTGCTGGACGAGCCGGTCTCGCACCTGGACCTGCGCCACCAGATCCTGGTGCTGGAGCAGCTGGCCGCGCTGGCCCGGGCGGGGCGCCATGCCATCGTGGTGATCCTGCACGACCTCACGCTGGCGCTGCGCTACGCCACACATGCCTTGCTGATGGCCGAAGACGGCAGCGCGCTGCACGGCCCGGCCGCGCAGGTGCTGACCCCCGAACACTGCTCGCGCGCGCTGCGCACCGCCATCGTCAGTGTCAGCGACGGCGCGCATACTGCGCTGATTCCCGATGGCGCGCGACCGACCACACCGAATTCACGACATGACTGAAAACCAGAACCCCGCTGTGCCAGACCCCGACCGCGATGCCCGCCACAAGGCGCGCATGGTGCGCAAGAAGGAAGTCGTCGACGCCAGGATCGCCGCGGCGCAGGACGAGCGCGGCGTGATCGTCATCACCACCGGCAACGGCAAGGGCAAGTCCAGCTCCGGCTTCGGCATGGTGGTGCGCGCGCTCGGCCACGGCATGCGCACCGGCGTGGTCCAGTTCATCAAGGGCGCGCAGCCCACCGGCGAAGAGATGTTCCTGCGCCGCTTTCCCGGCGAATGCGCCTTCCACGTGATGGGCGAGGGCTACACCTGGGAAACCCAGGACCGCGCCCGCGACGTGGCCAAGGCCGAGGCCGCGTGGGAAGTGGCGCGCGCCATGCTGCGCGATCCCGGCATCGGCCTGGTGCTGCTCGACGAGCTCAACATCGCGCTCAAGCTGCACTATCTTGATGTGGAGCAGGTCATTGCCGACCTGCGCGCGCGCCCGCCGATGCAGCACGTAGTCATCACCGGCCGCGGCGCGCCGCCGGCGCTGGTGGAGGCGGCCGACACCGTCACCGACATGACCCCGGTCAAGCACGCGTTCCAGCAGGGCATCAAGGCCCAGCGCGGCGTGGAAATGTAGCCCCATTTTTTTGAGTACCCGATCCAGGCATCATGCAGTTTCCCGAAATCCCTCCGCTCGACGATGCCCTGCGCCCCGTGCTGCAGGCCGCCATCGACGACAAGACCAAGCCGCTCGGCGCGCTCGGCCGGCTTGAAGCCCTGGCCCTGCAGCTGGGCCTGATCCAGGGCACCGCGCGGCCGGCGCTGCGCCGGCCCACGGTGATCGTGTTCGCCGCCGACCACGGCGTGGCCGATGCCGGCGTCAGCGCCTATCCGGCCGAGGTCACGGCGCAGATGGTGCAGAACTTCCTCGCCGGCGGCGCGGCCATCAACGTGTTCTCGCGCCAGCACGGCATTGCGCTGGAGATCGTCGACGCGGGCGTGCGCGTGCCGCTGCCGGCGGCGCCGGGCCTGGTCAACTGCCGCATCGCCGACGGGACCCGCAACTTCGCGGTCGAGCCCGCGATGACGCCGGCGCAGGCCGCCGCGGCGATGACCGCCGGCATGGCGCGCGTGCTGCGCCATGCGCAGCACGGCTGCAACGTGATCGGCTTCGGCGAGATGGGCATCGCCAACACCTCGGCCGCGGCGTGCCTGATGCAGCGGCTGACCGGCCTGCCGCTCGACGACTGCATCGGCCGCGGCACCGGCCTGGACGACGCCGGCCTGGCGCGCAAGCGCGAGGTGCTGGCCGGCGCGCTGGCGCGGCATGCCGATGCGCAGGCGCCGCTGGAGGTGCTGGCCATCTTCGGCGGCTTCGAGATCGCGATGATGGCCGGCGCCTTCCTGGCCGCCGCGGCCAGCCGCATGGTGATCCTGGTCGACGGCTTTATCGCCACGGCCGCGCTGCTGGTGGCGCAGCGGCTGGACCCCAACGTGCTGCAGTACTGCGTGTTCACGCACTGCTCGCACGAACGCGGCCACCGCGCGCTGCTGGCGCAGTTCGACGCCGCGCCGCTGCTGGCGCTGGACCTGCGCCTGGGCGAAGGCACCGGCTGCGCGCTGGCGTGGCCGCTGCTGGCCTCGGCCGCGGCGTTCCTGAACGAGATGGCCACCTTCAGCGGCGCCGGCGTCAGCACCGCATCGCCATGAGCGTGCCGACCGACCCGGTGCCCGCACCCGGCCCCGACCCGCACAGCCCCGCGGGCATGGCCGGCGAACTGCGTTATTTCCTGACGGCGCTGGGCTACTTCACGCGCGTGCCGCTGCCGGGCTGGCTGGCGCGCTGGGTCGGATTCGAACCGCACTACCTGCACGCCGCGGCGCGCTATTTCCCGCTGGTCGGGCTGCTGGTGGGCGGCGCTGGCGCGCTGGCCACCTGGGGCGCGGCGCTGTGGTGGCCGCCCGGCGTGGCCGTGTTGCTGGGCATGGCGGCGACGCTGCTGCTGACCGGCGCCTTCCATGAAGACGGGCTGGCCGATTGCGTCGACGCCTTCGGCGGTGCGTGGCAGCGCGAGGACGTGCTGCGCATCATGCACGATTCGCGCATCGGCGCGTTCGGCGCGATCGCGCTGGTGCTGGCGCTGCTGCTGAAGTGGCAGCTGCTGGTGGCGATCGCCGGGCGCGGCGGCATCGCGGTGCTGCTGGCCGTGCTGGTTGCCGCGCATGCCGCCAGCCGCGCGATGGCGGTCAGCTATCTCACCACGCTGGCTTACGTGCGTCCCGAGGGCAAGGCCAAGCCGGTGGCGCAGAAGCTGGCCGGCGCGGGGCTGGTGTTTGCGCTGCTGTGCGGGCTGGTGCCGCTGTGGCTGGTGTCGCCGGGGTTCTGCGCGGCGGCGGTCGCAGCGTTGCTGGTTTTGCGCCTGCTGCTCGGCCGCTACTTCGTGCGCCGCCTCGGCGGCTATACCGGCGATTGCCTGGGCATGGCCCAGCAATGCGCCGAGATCGGACTCTACCTGCTGGCCGCGGCATGGACGTGGTCCTGATCCGGCATGCGCAGCCGCAGGTGCCGGCGGGTACCTGCTACGGCTGCCTGGACCTGCCGCTGCTGGCGCCGCTGACGCCGTCCGCGGCACGGATCGTTGCCGGCCTGCCGGCACCGGATCGCATCGTCGCCAGCCCGCTGGCGCGCGCGCTCGGCACGGCGCAGGCACTGGCCCAGGCATGGCCCGGCGGCGTGCCGGGTATCGACACCGAACCGGCCCTGCGCGAAATCGACTTCGGCAGCTGGGAGGGCGTGGCCTGGGATGCGATCGACCGCGGCGCACTCGACCAGTGGGCGGCCGACCTGCTGCATGCGCGTCCGCATGGCGGCGAGTCGCCGGCGCAGGCGATGGCGCGGGTCACGGACTGGGCCGCGACGCTGGCCGGCGCGCGCGTGCAATGTCTCTGGGTAGTCGGCCACGCCGGGCCGATGCGCATGCTGGCGGCGCACTGGCTGGGCCTGCCGCTGGCGGCCACGGTCAACTGGGAACTGGGTTTCGGCGCCAGCTGCGGGTTCCGGCTGGGGCAGGACGCGGCGCGGCTGGGCTGGTGGAACCGCGCCGGCTGATCAGCGTGCCGGCCGGCGGCTGCGCGCGGTGTCGAGGTCCTTGCAGATCTGCGCCGCGCCCTGGACCACGCGCGGGCCGGCACGGTTGATCAGGTCGCCGTCGATCACGAACAGGTTGTTGCGCGCCACTGCCGTGACCTGCTGCCAGCGCCGCCACATTTCGAAATCCGGCAGCGGCTGGTCCGAGCGCGTGGCACCCATGCCCGCCGTCAGCATCGCTTCCGGATTGCCCGCGATCACCGCCTCGACCGACACCGTCGGCACCAGCGGCGTCTCGGCCGCGAACAGGTTGCGGCCGCCGCACAGCGCCAGCATGTCGCTGACCAGGTGCTGGCCGTTGAGCGTCATCAGCGGCTGCTGCCAGACCTGGTAGAACACGGTCACCGGCGGGCGCGCCGCATAGGTCTTGCGCAGCGTCTCCACCTGCTGGCGAAAGCCTTCGGCGGCGCGCCGCGCGGTGGCGTCGGTGCCCAGCAGCGTGCCGAGCTTCTCGATATTGTCCGGGATCGCCGCCAGCCGGCGCGGCTCGCTGTAGAACAGCGGGATGCCGAGCGCGCGCAGCCGGTCGGTCTGCTTCTGCGCATTGCCGTGGCGCCACACCACGATCAGGTCGGGCCGCAGCGCGGCAATGCGCTCCAGGTCGAGCGCCTTGTTGTCGCCCACGCGCGCGATCGCGCGCGCCTGCGGCGGGTAGTCGCTGTAGCTGACGGTGCCGACGATGCGGTCGCCCGCGCCCGCGGCGAACAGCATCTCGGTGACGTGCGGCGCCAGCGAGACCACGCGCCGTGCGGGCTGCGCGAGGGTCACGGTCTGGCCGGCGTCGTCGATGGCGGAGACCGTGGCGGCGGCGGGCAACGCTGCGAGCAGCAGGGCGGTGGCGATGACGGCAGTCAGTCGATTCGGCATGGATGGGTCAGAGGGTCAGGCAGCCGCCGCCAGCGCCGCGTCCAGCCGCTGCCAGGCCTGTGGCCGGTCCGGCGGCAGGCCAAGGCGCAGGCTCGGCGCGCAGCCGCCGGCGGCATCGAAATACCGGGTCCAGACGCCGCGTTGCGCCAGGCTGTGGTGCAGCCGCGCGGCGTCGCGATGCGGGACCCAGCAGAACAGCGGGTGCATTACGGGCGGCAGGCCGTGGCGGTCCAGCACGGCGGCCAGTCGTGCGCCGCACGCTTGCAGCCGGTCACGGGTGGCGTGCTGCCACGCCTGGTCGGCCAGCGCGCGGCGCGCCACCTCGCGCGCGGGGCCGGCGACGGTCCAGTGGCCCAGGCGCGCGCGCAGCGCCTCGAGCAGCGCCGGCTGCGCCAGCACGAAGCCACAGCGGATGCCGGCGAGGCCGTAGAACTTGCCGATCGAGCGCAGCACCACCAGCCCGGGCTCGCTCCCGTGCGCGGCGACGGACGTGCCGGGCAGGCAATCGATAAAGGCTTCGTCGACCAGCAGCGTGCCGCCACGCGCCGCCAGCGCGGCATGCCAGCGCAGCAGCGTGGCGGCGGGCAGCACGCGCGCGGTCGGGTTGTTGGGGTTGACGACGACCAGATGATCGAGCGCGTCGGCCAGATCAGGCCGCGTGAAGTCCGCTTCGTCCAGCAGCACCACGGTGTGCCCCGCGGCGGCGAACGCCGGCGCGTATTCGCTGTACCCCAGCGCGGCGATGCCGACGCGCCCCGGGCGCAGCAGCGCCGGCAGCGCGCGGATCGCCGCCTGCGAGCCGGCCACCGGCAGTGCATGGGGCGCGCCGCATGCCGCCGCGGCCAGCTCGGCCAGGCCATCGTCGTCCTGCGGCAGCCGCTGCCACACCTGCGCCGGCAGCGCCGGCACCGGATAGCCGTCGGGGTTGATGCCGGTGGACAGGTCGAGCCAGTCGCCGGCCGGGCGGCCGTAGCGGCGCACCGCGGCGAGCAGGTCGCCGCCATGGCGGATCGGGGGCACGGTGGTGTTCATGCCGGTGCGGACACCATCAGCACGGCCAGCGCGCTCGCGCCTGCCAGTGCCAGCCACAGCCATAGCGTGCGCTCGACCAGCCGCAGGCAGGCCATCACATGCGCCGCCTGCGGCGCGGTGCCGGCGCCCAGCGGCGGGCGTTGCTCGAGTTCACCGTGATAGCGCGCCGGGCCGCCAAGCTGTACGCCGATGGCGCCGGCACCCGCGGCCATCACCGGGCCGGCATTGGGACTCGACCACGCCGGCGCCTGCGTGCGCCAGCAGCGCAGCGCCTGCGCGGTGGCGCCGAGCAGTGCATACGACAGCGCGGTCAGCCGCGCCGGCACCAGGTTGAGCGCATCGTCGAGGCGCGCCGCGGCCCAGCCGAAATACACCAGCCGCGGGGTGCGGTAGCCCCACATCGCATCGAGCGTGTTGGCCAGGCGGAACATGATTACGGCGGGTGCGCCGCCGAGCAGGAACCAGAACAGCGCGCCGAACACCGCGTCGTTGCCGTTTTCCAGCGCCGATTCGCAGGCGGCGCGGGCCAGCGCTTCGGCGTCGGCATCGGCGGTGTCGCGCGAGACGATGCGCGCGGTCAGCGCGCGCGCGGCGGGCAGGTCGGCCGCGCCCAGTGCGCCGGCAATCGGGGCGATATGCTGGTGCAGGCTGCGCGCGCCCAGCGCCGCGTACAGCGCCAGCGCATGCAGCGCCAGCGCGGCGAGCGGATGCCAGCGGGCCGCCGCGGCCACCAGCCACCAGGCCAGCGCGGCCGGGGCCAGCACCAGCAGGCACCAGCCGGCAAGCCCGGCAAGGCGCTGGCGCCATGGTCCACTACGTTGCGGGGGAGGGTTGAGGCGTCGTTCCAATGCGGCCGCGATGCGGCCGAAGCCCACCAGCGGATGCCAGCGGCGCGGCTCGCCCAGCCAGCGGTCCAGCAGTGCCCCGATCCATGCCGCTGCCACGCATGCCGGCCAGGCCAGCATCAGCATGCGGGATCGGGGCCCTTTACCGCAACCGGGATGCCCGCCACCAGCAGCCGCACGCAGTCGGCGGCGGCGGCCAGCTTCTGGTTCAGGCGGCCCAGTTCATCGACATAGAAGCGGGTGATGGCGCCCATCGGGATCACGCCGAAGCCGATCTCGTTCGAGACCAGGATCACGTGGCCGGGCAGCGTCGGCAGCGCGTTGAGCAGTGCCTCGATTTCTTCGGTGAATGCCGCCGGCGGCGTGATCACGCCATGCTCGGGATAGCTGCGGCCGTTGGGAAACAGCAGGTTGTTGATCCACAACGTCATGCAATCGACCAGGATGCAGCCATCGTGGCGCGCATTGGCATAGAGCGCATCGGCCAGGTGCACCGGCTCTTCCACCAGGCGCCAGTCGGCGGGTCGGCGGGCGCGGTGCAGCGCGATGCGGACCTCCAGTTCCTGGTCGGCATGGGCCGGGTCCTGGCGCGCGGTGGCGATGTAGGTGACCGGCCCGCCGGTGAGGGTGGCGTGGTCGGTGGCGAGCTGTTCGGCAAAGTGGCTCTTGCCGGAACGTGCGCCGCCCAGCACCAGCGTCAGCTGGCGGCCGCCGGTCCCGCTGGCGGCAGCGCGCGGCTGTGCGGCAGGTGCGGTGGCAGGTGCGATGGCCGGGGTTTCCATCCGCGTATTGTAGCCGCCGCATCCGGGCATGGCACGGCCCGCATGGGACGCAGTGCGATAAGGCCAATGCGAAGCCCGGTGCGATAATCCGCCGATGCAACCCGTCTCTCCGCAATTCCCGTCTCTGGGTGCCCTGCGCGGCACGTTGATGGTCCAGGGCACCACCTCCGATGCCGGCAAGAGCACCATCGTCGCCGGCCTGTGCCGGGTGCTGGCGCGCGCCGGCACGCGCGTGGTGCCGTTCAAGCCGCAGAACATGGCGCTCAACAGTGCCGTCACCGCCGACGGCGGCGAGATCGGCCGCGCCCAGGCGCTGCAGGCGCAGGCCGCGCGGCTGGCGCCGCATACCGACATGAACCCGGTGCTGCTCAAGCCCAGCAGCGACACCGGCGCCCAGGTCATCATCCACGGCCGCGCGCGGCTGGACCTGGACGCGCGCGCCTACCACGCCTACAAGCCCGAGGCGATGAAAGCCGTGCTGGCCTCGCACGGGCGCCTGGCGCAGGCTCACGAGGTGGTGCTGGTGGAGGGTGCCGGCAGCCCGGCCGAAGTCAACCTGCGCGCGCGCGACATCGCCAACATGGGGTTTGCCGAGCAGGTCGACTGCCCGGTGGTGCTGGTCGCCGACATCGACCGCGGCGGCGTGTTCGCCCACCTGGTGGGCACGCTCGACTGCCTGTCCGAGAGCGAGCGCGCGCGCGTGACCGGCTTCATCATCAACCGCTTCCGCGGCGATATCGGGCTGCTGGAACCGGGACTGGACTGGCTGGTGGCGCGTACCGGCAAGCCGGTGTTCGGCGTGCTGCCGTACCTGCACGGCCTGCACCTCGACGCCGAGGACGCCATCATCGGCGCGCAGGCCGATGCTGGCCGGGCCGCGCAGCGCCTGCGCGTGATCGTGCCGGTGCTGCCGCGCATCGCCAACCATACCGACTTCGACGCGCTGCGCGCGCATCCGCAGGTGGACCTGCAGTTTGTCGGCCCGGGCCGGCCGATCCCGCCCGCCGACCTGGTGGTGCTGCCAGGCAGCAAGAACGTGCGCGGCGACCTGGACTTCCTGCGTGCCCAGGGCTGGGACGCGGCGCTGGCGCGCCACCTGCGCTACGGCGGCAAGCTGATCGGGATCTGCGGCGGCATGCAGATGCTGGGGCGGCAGGTGCATGACCCCGATGGCCGCGAAGGCCCGGCCGGCAGCAGCGCTGGCCTCGGCTGGCTTGACTACGAAACCACGCTGGCCGCCGACAAGCAGCTGCGCCAGGTGCGCGGCCGGCTGGCGCCGGATGCGGCCGGCGCGCCGGTGCGCGGCTACGAGATCCACCTCGGCGTCACCACCGGCAAGGGCCTGGAACAGCCGGCCCTGTGGCTGGACCGCGGCGACGGCGCGATGCGGCCGGACGGCGCGCGCTCGGCCGACGGGCAGGTGCTGGCCACCTATGTCCACGGCCTGTTCGACGACCCCGCCGGCTGCCAGGCGCTGCTGCGCTGGGCCGGGCTGGAGCAGGCGCAAGCGGTCGATCTCGACGCGCTGCGCGAAGCGTCGATCGAGCGCCTGGCCGACACCATGGCCGCGCACCTGGACCTGGCGGCACTGCTGGCGCCGTTGCGGCGCTGACGCTGCAGCAGCAGTGCAACAGCGGGGTGGAAGGGTGGAAGGGCCCTGCTAGAATCGCGAATCCTTCGCATTCGCAACGCGGCCCGGAGATGGCTTTTGCGCCATATTCGGCGCCTTGCGGCGTCCGCTCAACGTACTTTTTTCCGTCATGGTCACCGGCCGCCCGCGCGTCGTCCTCGTCAAGCTGCATCGCTATATCGGCCTGAGCCTGGGCCTGCTGTTCGTCCTGATGGGACTGACCGGCACGGCCATCGCCTGGCGCGACGAGCTCGACGCCTGGCTCAATCCCGACCTGCTGGTGGCGTCCGCGCCGATGACCGCGCCGCTGACCCCGGACACGGTCCAGGCGGTGACCGAGCGGCTGGCGGCGCCTCCCTACGGCAAGCCCAACCTGCTGATGCTGCCGACCCATGCCGACGGGGTCTTTATCGCCTGGTATCCGGTCAAGGGGCCCGCGGGCGCGGTGCCCGGGCGTTCGCGCCAGGTGATGGTCGACCCGGTCACGCTGGCGGTGAAGGGCGAGCGCGTCTGGGGCGAGGCGGGGCTGTCGCGCCGCTTGCTGCTGCCCACGCTGTTCCACCTGCACCGCTACCTGTTGTCGGGCGATACCGGCAAGACCATCACCGGCGTGGCCGGCATGCTGCTGTTGCTGACCACGCTGGCCGGGGTGGCGGCGTGGTGGCCCAAGATGAAGCTGCGCTCGGTGGTGCAGGCGTTCCGCATCACGCATGGCGGCTCCTGGTCGCGCTTCAACTATTCGCTTCACCGCGCCGGCGGCATCCTGGCCGCGCCGGTGCTGGCCGTCATCGCGTTTTCCGGCTGGTACCTGAACCTGCCCAAGTGGGTGACGCCGATCGTGGCGGGGGTGATGACGGTGACGCCGCCGGTCAAGCACGTCTCGGCACCGGCGCCGGCGGGGTCGCGCCCGCTGGAAGCGGGCGAGATCATGGCCGCGGCGCAGGCGCAGTACCCGCAGGCGCAGGTCACGCGCATCGGCTTCCCGCGCAAGCCCGGCGACGCCTTCGAGATCCGGCTGCGCCAGCCCGGCGAGGTGCGCCAGCATACCGGCGCCACGCGGCTCTGGCTCGACGCCGGGAGCGGCGCGCGCCTGGGCGTGCGCGATCCGCAGCAGGCTCCCGCCGGCGACACGCTGCTGAACTGGCTGTTCCCGCTGCATACCGGCGAGGCCTTCGGCCTGCCGGGGCGGGTCTTTATCACGCTGTTCGGGCTGGCGCCGCTGGCGTTCGCGGTGACCGGCACGCTGATCTGGTGGAAGCGGCGGCGCGGCCACCAGCGCCATGTGGTCAAGACCGCGCAGCGCTCCGGCATGCGCCGGGCATGAAAAAAGGCAGGCCGCGAAGCCTGCCTTTTTCTTTTGCCGGCGCCGGACGACGACGGACGCGCCGTTCAGATTTCCAGGTTGTCGATCAGCCGCGTTGCGCCCAGCCTGGCCGCGGTCAGGATCACCAGCGGCTCGCCGGCGAGGAATTCCTCGCGCGTCGGTGCCTGCAGGTTGACCCGCTTGCGGATCGACACATAGTCCGGCTTCCAGCCACGCTGCTCCAGCGACGCGCGGGCCTTCTCTTCCACCGCCAGCAGGTCGGCCGAGGCGCGGTCGCCGCCCAGCACGGTGTCGCGCACGTCGTGCAGGGTGCGGTACAGCACCGGCGCCTCGGCGCGCTCGTCCGGGCTCAGGTAGCGGTTGCGCGACGACAGCGCCAGGCCGTCTTCGGCGCGCACGGTCTCGGCCGGAATGATGTCGATCGGCAGCGCGAACTGCTGCACCATCTGGCGCACGATCATCAGCTGCTGGTAGTCCTTCTTGCCGAACACCGCCACGCGCGGCTGCGCGCACGAGAACAGCTTCATCACCACCGTGCACACGCCCTTGAAGAAGCCGGGGCGGAATTCGCCTTCGAGGATGTCGCCCAGGTCGTGCGGCGGCTCGACGCGGTATTCCTGCGGCACCGGGTACATGTCGCGCTCGGAAGGCGCAAACAGCACGTAGACGCCCTCGCTCTGCAGTTTTTCGATGTCGTCCTGCAGCGTGCGCGGGTATTTGTCGAAATCCTCGTTCGGGCCGAACTGCAGGCGGTTGACGAAGATGGATGCCACCACCGGGTCGCCATGCTGGCGCGCCAGGCGCATCAGCGACAGGTGGCCTTCGTGCAGGTTGCCCATGGTGGGGACGAAGGCCGCGCGGTTCTGGCCGCGCAACTGGTCCCGCAGCTCTTGGATGGAGGAAATGACTTTCATCTGCCTTGGTGTGCTGGTCGTGTAGGGGTGACCCGGACGCCGGTCCGCGGCGCGCGGCGGCTGCCGTGCCGGTCTGGGCCGGCTGTCGGCGGATTGTAGATCAAGTGGGCGGGGGCTGGCCTCGGCGGTTCGGACGGGTCAGCTGGGGCTGTACGCCAATCGCACATAAATCGGCGCGAAGGGCTCGGCCTGGGTGATCTCCACCAGCGATTCGCGCGACAGCTCGAGCATGGCGATGAAATTCACCACCACTACCGGCACGCCCTTGCCGGAGCGCACCGCGTCCTCGAACAGCTCCGAGAACTCCATGAAGCGCGCATGTTGCAGCCGGCGCAGGATCTGGCTCATGTGCTCGCGCACCGACAGTTCCTCGCGCGAGATCTTGTGGTGCTGGTTGAGCTTGGCGCGCTTGAGCACGTCGGCCCAGGCCGCCTGCAGGTCGACGGTTTCCACATCGGGAAAGCGCGGCGCCAGGCTCTGCTCGATATAGACCTGCGAGCGCAGGAAGTCGCGGCCCAGCTGCGGCACCGTATCGAGGCGCTGCGCGGCCAGCTTCATCTGCTCGTACTCCAGCAGGCGGCGCACCAGCTCGGCGCGCGGATCCTCGGCCTCCTCGTCGCTGTCGGCCTTCTTGACCGGCAGCAGCATGCGCGACTTGATCTCGATCAGCATCGCCGCCATCAGCAGGTATTCCGCCGCCAGCTCCAGGTTGGTCTTGCGGATCTGCTCGATATACGACAGGTACTGCCGCGTCACCTGCGACATCGGGATGTCGAGGACGTTGAAGTTCTGCTTGCGGATCAGGTACAGCAGCAGGTCCAGCGGGCCCTCGAAGGCTTCCAGGAAGATCTCGAGCGCGTCCGGCGGGATGTAGAGGTCCTGCGGCAGCTTGAACAGCGGCTCGCCGTACAGGCGCGCGAACGCCATCCCGTCGACCATGTCGGCGGGGCCGGCCGGGCCGGCGGCGGCAGCGGGCGCCACGGCGGGCAGCTCCACGGGCAGCGGCAGCTTGTCCTGGTCGGCTGCGCTCATGGTGCGGTCGGCTCGGACGCGGAGGCGGCGGGGATCAGTTGTCCAGCGAGTAGACGTAGGGCTTCTGCGCCACGCGCGAAGCCTGGGCGCGGGCGCGCTCTTCGAGGTCGATCGGTGCCTTGTCCCACAGCAGGGCGCGGCCGTCGCGCTGCTCGGCCTCCAGCGTCGGGCGCTCTTGCTTGAGCTGCTTCAGGAACTGGGTGATATCGGATTCGTAGAGGGCCATGTTCAACCGGAGGGCACCCGTGCGGGCGCCAGATAGGTACAGTGGGCCATGATTTTACAGTATCGGCTCCCCGGGATGCACGCCGGAGGCCGCAACGCTGGGGAAAGTTCCGGCCGCGGCGCCGGGTGTGGTCAAATACCGACTTTGTATGTGTGGACAATGGGCGATGCCGCAAGACACCGCTAACACCGCTGCCCCGGCTGGCCGTGCCGCCACGCGCCCCGCCGCGCGCGCCCTGGGCGCGCTGCGGACGCTGGGCGTGGTGCTGGCACTGGCGGCGGGCGGGGCCCAGGCCGCCTACAAGGTCGAGGTCGAGGCGCCCAAGCCGATCCGCGAGATGCTCGAGGAGCACCTCGACCTGGCCCGCTACAAGGACCGGACCGACCTGTCGCAGGACCAGTTCGACTACATGGTCGAAACCGTCGGCGAGCAGGTGCGGGCCTTCACCTCCACCGAAGGCTATTTCGATCCCACCACCACCACCCGCGTCGAGGGCGAGGGCGACCAGCGCGTGGTCCACGTGATGGTCGACCCCGGCGCGCGCACGCTGATCCGCAACGTCGACCTGCAGGTGACCGGCCCGGCCGCGACCCAGTCGCCCGAGCAGGTGGCGGAGATGAAGGCCAAATGGGGCCTGCCCGCGGGCGAGCCGTTCCGCCAGGACGACTGGGACAAGGCCAAGGAAGACGCGCTGGTGACGCTGCAGAGCCACACCTACTACGGCGCGCGGCTGGCCGCGTCGCAGGCGCGGGTCGAGCCCGACGAACTGCGCGCGGACCTGTCGGCGCACTATGTCAGCGGCCCGGCCTACCGCCTGGGCGCGCTCAAGGTCACGGGCACGCGCCGCTACCCGGAACAGATCATCTATAACGTCAACCCGCTCAACGAGGGCGAGCCGTACCGGGTCGAGCGGCTGCTGGAGCTGCAGCGCGCGATCCAGAACCAGCCGTATTTCTCCAACGTGCAGGTCGACCTGGAGCCGCCGCCGGATGCCGAGCAGGCGCCCGACGGCGTGGTCACCGCGCCGGTGACGGTGCGCGTGCGCGAATATCCGGTGCACCGGCTCAACAGCGGTGTCGGCTTCACCACCGATACCGGGGCGCAGGTCGAAGGGCGCTATTCCTACTACAATCTGTTCAACCGCGCCTGGACCTTCGATTCGCAGGCGCGCCTCGAGCAGAAGCGCTCCTACCTGTTCGCCGAGGCGGCGATGCCGCCGTCGCGCGGTGCCTACCGCAACAGCGTCTACAGCAGCTACGAGCGCACCATCGACATCGAGAACACCGACACCACCAGCCTGCGCGCGGGCCTGAAGCGCGCGCGCTCGCGCGAGAAGTACGACGTCGCGATGTCGCTCGATTTCTACTACGACAAGCTGCTGCCGGTGGGCCAGGCCGGCCAGATCAGCAAGGCGCTGGTGCCGGCCTTTGCCTGGACCCGGCGCGATGTCGACAACCCGGTGTTCCCGCGCCGCGGCAACGTGATCAACACCCAGATCGGGGTGGCCGCCAAGAACCTGCTCAGCGATGCCACGTTCCTGCGGCTGTACGGCCGGATCCGCCAGTACGTGCCGGTGGGCAAGCGCGACCTGGTGGTGGCGCGGCTGGAGCTGGGCGCCGACCTGAGCGGCGACAGCGCCAGCCAGATCCCGGCGACGCTGCGCTTCCGCGCCGGCGGCACCGACTCGATCCGCGGCTACAGCTACCAGTCGATCGGCACGCCCAGCGGCGCCAGCGTGCTGCCGGCCAAGTACCTCGCCACCGGCAGCCTGGAGTACCAGTACTGGTTCAAGCCGGACTGGGGCGTGGCGGTGTTCTGGGACGCCGGCACCGCCGCCAACGACCTGCGCGGCGTGACCATCTACAACGGCGTGGGCGTCGGCGTGCGCTGGCGCACGCCGGTCGGCCCGCTGCAGCTCGACGTGGGCTATGGCATCCAGGAGCGGCAGTTCCGGCCGCATATCTCGCTGGGGGTGGCGTTCTGATGAACGTGCACGACCTGCCTTCGGTGCCCGGCGGCGCCGACCCGGCGCCGCCGCCATCCGGTCCCGCACCGCGCAGGCGCCGCCGGCTGTGGCGTGCGCTGGGCTGGCTGGCCGGCATCCTGTTGCTGCTGGCGGTGGTGCTGGCGGTTGCGGGCGTGGCGGCGCTGCGCACCGAAACCGGCACGCGGCACCTGTGGACGCTGGCCACGCGGCTGTCGGCCGGCATGCTCAGCGGGCGCCTGGAGGGCGGCACCGTGGCGCACGGCCTGCGCCTGCGCGACGTGGTGTTCGCCAGCGGCCAGACGCGCGTCACGGTCGACCGCGTCGACGGCAGCTGGAACCTGAGCTGGCAGCCGCGGCGGCTGCATGTGCAGTGGCTGCGCATCGGCAAGGCCGAAGTGCGGCTGGGGCCGTCGGAGCCGAGCACGGAACCGCTGCAGAAGCCCACGTCGCTCGAACTGCCGCTGGCGGTCGACGTCGATGCGCTCACGCTCGAGCGCCTGGCGCTGGTGCAGGGCCCCGCGCCCACGGCCGAGCCGATGGTGTTCGCCAACCTGGCAGGCGCGCTGCACAGCGACGGCCAGCGCCACCGCGTCAGCATCGACAAGCTGGAAACGCCTTACGGCAAGCTCGCCGCCAACGCGCAGCTGGGCGCCGCGGCGCCGTTCGCGCTCAGCGCCGAAGCCTTGCTGGAAAGCAGCTGGCAGGACGAGGCCTTTGCCGTCAACGCCACCGCCAACGGCAATCTCGACGCCTTGCGCGCCGAGGTGCAGGCCAGCGGCGACCGCATCCACCTGCGTGCCGGCGCCGACCTGACGCCGTTCGGCAAGGTGCCGTTCACGCACCTGCTGGTCGACGGCGACCGCATCAACCCGCGCCTGTTCAGCCCGTCGGCGCCGCAGGCCAACCTGACCGTGCATGCCGAACTGCGGCCGGTGGGTGGCGCGGCGGCGGGCTCTGCGCCCGCGGCGGCCTCCGCGCCCGCGGCATCCGCGCCGTCCGCTGCATCCGCGGCATCGGCCCCCGCCTCCGCACCGGCTGCAGTGCCCGCGCCGGCGCCGCTGGCGGTCGCCGGCGCGATCGAGATCCGTAACCTGGAGGCTGGCCCGCTCGACCGCGAGCGGCTGCCGGTGCAGTCGGTGCGCGCCCGGGTCGAGCTGAGTGAGGCCGCGCAGACGGTGTCGGACCTGCGCGTGGCGCTGCCGGGCAAGGCCGAGATTGTCGGCAGCGGATCGCTGCGCGGCGGCCGCGGCGGCTTCGACCTGGACGTGCGCAGGCTGGACCCGGCGGCGCTGCACGGCTCGCTGACCAGCGCCAGCCTGTCGGGGCCGGTGGTGATCCGCATCGAGCCGGGCCGCCAGAGCGTGGCGCTGGAGCTGGCCGGCGGCCCGCTCAAGGTGTTTGCCGACGCCAGCATGGACGCCGACACCGTGACCCTGGCCGCGCTGCGCGCCGTGGTCGGCACCGGCCTGCTGACCGCCGAAGGCAAGCTGGGGCTCAAGGACAGGCAGCCGTACAGCTTCAAGGGCAAGCTGTCGGCGTTCGATCCGTCGCGCCTGGCCAAGGTGGCGGCGGGCCGCATCAACGCGGATTTCAGCGCGACCGGCGAGCTGGCGCCGCAACTCGGCGTGGCGCTGGACTTCGCCGTGCACGAAAGCGAATACGCGGGCCTGCCGATGACCGGCGGCGGCAAGCTGCGCCTGGCGGGCGAGCGGCTGTTGCCGAGCGAGGCCGCGCTCAGCATGGCCGGCAACCAGGCCAGCGTGCGCGGCAGCTTCGGCGCGCGCGGCGATGCGCTCAGGCTGGCGGTCGATGCGCCCCAGCTCGAGCGCCTGAAGTTCGGCGTGGCCGGCAAGCTCAAGCTCGACGCCACCATCACCGGCACGCTGAAGAAGCCCGAGGTGGTGGCCGACTACAACGCGCAAACGCTGGAAGTCGGCCCGCACAAGCTGGCCAGCGCCAGCGGCCGCGCCGAGATCCGCGGCGGGCTCGACGGCCCGCTGTCGGTGCAGCTGGCGGCGCGCGGCTACCGTGGCCCGCACGCGAGCCTGAACACGCTCGACGCGACCCTCAACGGCACCCAGGCCAACCATAGCTTCGACCTCAAGGCGGCCGGCAGCCTGAACCAGCGGCCGCTGCAGCTGGCGCTGGCGGGGCAAGGCGCATGGCGCGGCCAGGACGGCTGGAACGGCACCATCCGCACGCTCGAAGAGCGCAGCACCGTCAACCTGCGCCTGGCCGCGCCGGCGCAGCTGCTGGTGGCCGACCAGCGCGTGCGCCTGGGCGCCACGCGCCTGCTGCTGGACCGCGCCACGCTGACGATCGACAGCCTGGACTGGGACCACGGCCGCATCCGCAGCGCGGGCAGCCTCGACGGCCTGCAAGTGGGGCGCGTGCTGGAGCTGATGGAGACCATCACCGGCGAGCGCCCGCCGGTGCGTTCCGACCTGGTCATCGACGGCCGCTGGAACCTGGCGCTGGCCGAGACCGCCACCGGCTTTGCGGAAGTGCGCCGGCGCAGCGGCGACCTCTCGGTCAACGCGGGCCGGGGCTTCACCACGCTCGGCCTGGGCGAGACCAGCCTGCGCGCCGACGCCGGCGGCAACCGCATCGCGCTGCGCGGCGGCATGGTATCGGGCCGCATCGGCAAGGTGGTGGTCGACGCCTCGGCCGGCCTGGTGCAGGAGCGGGGGTTGCAGACCGTGGGCCCGGCCTCGACGCTGGGCGGCACCGTCACCGTCGACGTGCCGCGGCTGAAGTCGCTGGAGGCGCTGACCGGCCCGCAATACGCCTTCGACGGCCGCCTGGCCGCGGCGATGCGCCTGGCGGGCACGGTCGCGGCGCCGCTGCTGACCGGCACCATCAACGGCGACAATCTCGCGGTAACGCTGTACGACCAGGGGCTGCGCCTGACCGACGGCACCGTGCGCGTGGTGCTGGACCAGAACACGGTCGAGCTCAGGCAGGTGGAATTCCATGGCGGCGACGGCACGCTCACCGCCACCGGCAACATCAAGCTGGGCGAGGCCGATCCCAACCTGACCGGCCGCATCGTCGCCGACAAGCTGCAGCTGTTTGCCAGCCCGGAACGCACGCTGGTGGTGTCGGGCGATGCCAGCATCGCCAACGAGAACAAGCAGGTGGTGATCCGCGGCAAGTTCCGCGTCGACCGCGGCCTGTTCGACCTGCCCAAGGCCGGCGCGCCGGTGCTGGGCGACGATGTCGTGGTGATCCGGCGCAAGGACCAGCGCGCGGTCAAGACCGCGGCCACGCCGGTGCCGGAAACCAAGCCGGCCAGCCGCTTCAGCCCGGTGATCGACCTGACCGTCGACCTCGGCAACAACTTCCGCTTCCGCGGCGCCGGCGCCGATCTGCTGCTGGCCGGGCAGATGGGCGTGAAGAGCGAACCGCTGGCGCCGATGAAGGCCACCGGCACCGTGCGCGTCACCGACGGCACCTACGAGGCCTTCGGCCGCAAGCTGGACATCGAGCGCGGCATCATCAATTTCAACGGCCCGATCGACAACCCGAACATGAACATCCGCGCCATGCGCCGCAACCAGGAGGTCGAGGCCGGGGTCGAGGTCACCGGCACGGTGCGGCTGCCGCGCGTGCGGCTGGTGTCGGAGCCCAACGTGCCCGACGAAGACAAGCTGTCGTGGCTGATGTTCGGCTACGGCGCGGAAAGCGCCGGCGCCGGCCAGCAGCGCCAGCTGAGCGGCTCGGCGCTGGGCGGCGCCGCGCTGGGCCTGATCGGCGGCCGCGCCGGCAAGGGCATCGTCTCGCATTTCGGCATCGACGAATTCTCGATCGGGCCCAGCACCGCGGGGCTGAACGACCAGCAGGTGGTCAGCATGGGCAAGGCCATCACCGAACGCATGTCGGTCGGCTACGAGCAGAGCCTGACTTCGGCCTCGAACGTGGTGAAGCTGACCTGGCAGTTCTCGCGGCGCTGGTCGCTGATCGCCAAGGGCGGTTCCATCAACGGTTTGTCGGTCTTGTTCAACCGCCGCTTCGACACCTGGGCCAACCTGTTCAGCGGGGCCCCGAATCGCGGCACCAGGAGGAGCCAGCAGGATGAAAGCCAGCCACTCGATCCCGAAAGCGCCGCCCAGGCAGCCTCGGCCGTCATCGCCGAGCCGGTGCGCCGGTGAATTGCCTTCCCCCTTAATCCCTTCGACCTTTGCCGCGTCGCCGCGACGCCTTGCCGCCATGGGACTGATTGCCTCGATGCTTGCGCTGTTCGGCTGCGACCAGCAGAAGGTCGACGAAGCCATGAAGAAGGCGGGCGAGACCGCCCGCAACACCTGGAACGCGATCAAGCCCGACAGCGAGCTGTTCAAGGGCATCGTGCCGGGCCAGTCGACCGAGGAAGAGCTGCGCCGCCAGGCCGGCAAGCCCGAGATCGTCTGGGAAGAGGCCGACGGCGGGCGCCGGCTGGAATACCCGCGCGGCCCCGAGGGCACCACCACGTGGATGGTCACCATCGGCGCCGACGGCAAGGTCGCGAAGATCGAGCAGGTGCTGTCGGCCGAGAATTTCGCGCGCGTGCGCCCCGGCATGAGCAAGGACGATATCCGCCGCCTGCTGGGCAAGCCCACCAGGGTGGAAGCGTTCGCGCTGAAGCAGGAGGAGGTGTGGGGCTACCGCTGGATGGAAACCTCGACCGACAAGGCCTTCTTCAACGTGCATTTCAACAGCAACGGCACCGTCACCAACACTTCGCGCAGCGACGATCCGTCGCGGATGCAGGGCGGCTGATCCAGGCGGCCGGCCCGGCGGCCCGCGCCCGCCTTCACTGCAGCAGGTGGCAGGCGGCCTGGTGCGCCGGCATGGCCGCGCCGGCGGCCGGTTCCAGCCGCCGCATGGGCGGCGCCTCGGTGGCGCACGCCGGCAGCGCGCGCGGGCAGCGCGGATGGAACTTGCAGCCCGGCGGCGGGTGCAGCGCCGAGCCGATATCGCCCAGGATCAGGCCTTCGGCGGGCTGGTGGTCCGGGTCGGGCCGCGGCGCCGAGCCCAGCAGGGCCTGCGTATAGGGATGGCGCGGCGTGCCGAAGACCGCGCTGCTGGGCCCGCTTTCCGCCATATTGCCCAGGTACATCACCCCCACCGCCGAGCTGAAGTGCTCCACCAGCGCCAGGTCATGGGCGATCACCACATAGGCCAGCCCGAAGCTGCGCTGGATCTCCGACAGCAGGTTGATGATCTGCGCGCGGATCGACACATCCAGCGCCGAGGTCGGCTCGTCCAGCACCAGCAGCCGCGGCCGCAGCGCCAGCGCGCGCGCCACCGCGATGCGCTGGCGCTGGCCGCCGCTGAACTCGTGCGGGTAGAGCTCGAGCGCGCCCGGCGGCAGGCCGACGATCTCCAGCAGCTCCAGCAGCCGGGCCCGCAGCGCGGCGCGGTCGCCGCCCTGGCCGTGCGCCAGCAGCGGCTCGGCCAGCAGCATGCTGACCTTGAGGCGCGGATTGAGCGACGACGACGGGTCCTGGAACACCGCCTGCACCTGGCGCCGGTAGGCCAGCACGCCCTTGCGGTCCAGCGCCAGCACGTCCTGGCCATCGAAGCGGATCGCGCCGGCGCTGGGCCGCTCGAGCAGCAGCAGCTGGCGCGCGATGGTGGTCTTGCCACACCCGGACTCGCCCACCAGCGCAAAGGTCTGGCCGGCATCGACGGCAAAGCTGACGCCGTCGACGGCGCGCACGGTGCCGCCGCCGCGCGCGGGGAAATGCTTCTTCAGGTCTTGCACTTCGAGCAGCATGGGGCCTCCTGAGATCGTGTGGCTTATTGCTGTTTCCAAATCACGACAACGCCGAATATTCGTCGTCCCCGCGAAGGCGGGGACCCAGTGACTTTTTGTCTGCCTTCGGTGGACTTCAAAGACGCTGGATTCCCGCCTTCGCGGGAATGACGGTGGTCGTTTTGATGCTGTGGTGAATCAGGGAAGGTCAAATTAACTGGTCGACGTCAGCCAGCAGCTGACCTTGTGGCCGGACTCCAGTTCGATCTCGGGTGGATAGGCGTCGTCGCACAGCGGCTTGCGGTGCGGGCAGCGCGCCGCGAAGCGGCAGCCGTGCGGCGGGTCGACCAGGCTGGGCGGGCTGCCGGGGATCGCGTATAGCCGCTCGCGCCGCTCGCCGAAGTGGGGGATGGCCTGCAGCAAGGCCTGTGTGTAGGGGTGGGCGGGGCGCTGGTACAGCGTGCGCACGTCGCCGGTCTCGACGATGCGTCCCGCGTACATCACCGCCACGCGATGGCAGATGCTGGCCGCCACGCCCAGGTCATGCGTGATCAGGATGATGCCGACGCCGGTCTGGGCCTGGATGCGGCGGAACAGCGCCATGATCTGCACCTGGATGGTCACGTCCAGCGCCGAGGTGGGCTCGTCGGCCACCAGCAGCCGCGGCGCGCTGGCGATGGCCATGCCGGTCACCACGCGCTGGCGCATGCCGCCGCTGAACTGGTGCGGATAATCGTCCAGCCGGGTCTCGGGCGAGGGGATGCGCACGCTCTCCAGCACCTGCACCACCTGGCGCCGCCTTTCCGCGCGGCTGTCGGCAAGGCCGTGGTAGTGCAGCGGCGCGCCGACCTGGTCGCCCACCGTGAACACCGGATTGAGCGAGGTCAGCGGGTCCTGCGAGATCATCGCGATCTTGCGCCCGCGGTACTGCGTGCTCAGCGTCTTTTCCGGCAGCTGCAGCAGGTCCACGCCATCGAGCAGCACCTTGCCGCCCAGGCGCACGCCGCCCTGGCGCGGCAGCAGGCGCAGGATCGACAGGATGGTCATGGACTTGCCCGAGCCGGACTCGCCCACCACGCCCAGGGTTTCGCCCTGGTTCACATGCAGGTCGACGCCGTCGACCGCGCGCACCATGCCGCGGCGCAGTTCGAGGTGGGTGGTCAGGCCCTGCACCGACAGCATCGGCGTGCCGCGCGAAGACGTATGCTGGGCGGCCGTCGGCAACGGGCGTTGGGTCACGTGCGGGTCCGGTGCGGTCATAGCTGCCTCCGTTTCGGGTCGAAGTGGTCGCGCAGCCAGTCGCCCAGCAGGTTGGACGCCAGGCAGGTGGCCATGATCGCCAGCCCCGGCATGGTGATGGCCCACCACGCGTTGGTGATGTAGTTGCGCGCATCGGCCAGCATCAGGCCCCACGACACGTCGGGCTGCTGGATGCCCAGGCCGAGGAAGCTCAGCGAGGCCTCGAAGATGATCACCTGGCCCACCTGCAGCGTGGCCAGCACCAGCAGCGTGTTGAGCAGGTTGGGCAGCAGGTGGCGGCGGAAGATGGTGAGCGTGCCGCAGCCCGCCACGCGCGCCAGCGCCACGTAGTCGCGCTGCTTGAGCGACATCACCTCGCCGCGCACGATGCGCGCGTACCAGGTCCAGTAGGTGACCACGATCACCAGCACCACGGTCTCGAAGCCGGGGCCCAGCACCGCCGCCAGCACCAGTGCCAGCGCCAGCGCCGGGATCGACATCTGGATGTCGACCAGCCGCATGATGAGCGCGTCCAGGCGCCCGCCGAAGTAACCGGCCAGCATGCCCGCGGCGGTGCCGATGCCGCCCGAGATCAGGATGGCGTACAGCGCGACCACCAGCGAGATGCGGGTGCCGGCCATGATGCGCGTGAGCAGGTCGCGGCCCATGTTGTCGGTGCCGAGCGGATAGGCCCAACTGCCGCCGGCCAGCCACGCCGGCGGCTGGAACGCGAGCCCCAGGTCGAGGCCGTTGGGGTCGTGCGGCAGCAGCGCCTCGCCGCCGATGGCGCAGGCCAGCAGCAGCGGCAGCACCGCCAGTGCAAACCAGGGCAGGCCGCGCAGGTTGCGGCGCCGGCGCCTGGGCACCGGCGCCGCGCTGGCGCCGGCGGGAGGGAGGGCAGGGGGGATGGCGATCTCAGGCATGGCGGATCCTCGGGTCGATCAGGCCGTAGCTCAGGTCGACCAGCAGGTTGGACAGCACGAACAGCACGGAGGTGAGCATCACGCCCGCCTGCACCACGGGGAAATCGCGCGCGAACACGGCTTCGACCACGGTGCGGCCGACGCCGGGCCAGGCGAAGATGACTTCGACCACGAAGGCGCCGCCCAGCATCGCCGCGAAGTACACGCCGAGGATCGTCACCAGCGGAATCGCCGCGTTGCGCAGCGCGTACTTCCAGACCAGCACGCGCTCGGGCAGGCCCATGGCGCGGCCCATGCGGATGTAGTCGCTGTCGAGCACATCGAGCATGGCCGAGCGCACCACGCGGGTCTGCGCCGCCACCGGATACCAGCCCAGCGCGATCGCGGGCAGCACCAGGCTGTTCCACGAGTCGCGCCCGAACGCCGGCAGCCAGTTCAGCTGTACCGCGAACAACAGGATCAGCAGCAGGCCAACCCAGAAGTTGGGCATGGCCTGGCCCGCCATGGCGAAGACCTTGGCAAAGCGGTCGAACCAGGAGCCCCGGTACACCGCCGACAGCACCCCGAACGGCACCGCCATCGCGATCGAGAACGCCAGCGCCGCCAGCGCCAGTTCCACCGTGGCCGGCAGCCGCTCCAGGATCAGGCCGAGCGCCGGCTCCTGCCAGCGGTACGAATTGCCGAAGTCGCCGGTGACGGCGTTGCGCAGGAACACCAGGTACTGCGCCACCAGCGGCTGGTCCAGGCCGAGGTGCTGCCGGGTCTGTTCGATCACCTCGGGCGGCGCGTCGGCCGGCAGCAGCAAGGCCAGCGGGTCGCCGGACAGGCGCGAGATCAGGAAGATGATCACGCTCGCGCCAAGGATGCTGATCAGGCCGTGCAGCAGGCGTTTGGCAATGGGCATGGCGGGCTCCGTCGGAAAATCGTCAGCGGGGGTGCCGCGCCGGCGCGCCGGGTCGGGCGCGCCGGATGCGGCCAGATGCGGCGGCAGCGGCTCAGTGCTGCTTCCAGCTGACTTCCTGGAACGAGCGCCAGTAGTCGCGGATCGGCCAGGGCACGTAGTCGATCTTGTTGTCGCGCCAGGCAAAGGTCACCAGCGGCCGGTAGGTGGGCAGGCCGCCCAGCACGCGCTCCTGCTTGAGGCGCGCGATCTGCTGCAGCAGCGCGGCGCGCGCGGCGGGGTCCATGGTCTGGCGCTGCTTTTCCAGCAGCGCGTCGACCTCGGCGTCGCTGGTGTACGAGTAGGTGCCCCAGCCGCCGCCGGCCTGGTAGCTGTGCAGATGGCCGGACCACGCCAGCCCCGGGTCGCCGGGCAGGCCCTGCGACCACATCCAGCTCAGCACGCCGTCCATCTCCGGCGGGCCCGAGCGGCCGCGCTTGCCCAGGCTGATCCACGCGCCGTACTCCAGGTTGCGCACCTGGCAGCGGATGCCGACCGCGCTCAGGTATGCGTACATGGCTTCGCCCACTTCCTTCACGCCCGGCTCGCGCGGCGTGGTGAGGTTGTAGCAGGGCGTGTCGAAGCCGTTGGGGTAGCCGGCCTGCTTCAGCAGTTCGCGCGCGCGCCTGGGGTCGAAGGCATAGGGCTTGAGCGCGGGATCGTAGCCGTTGGAGCCCTTGCCCACCTGCGCGTAGCGCTCGCCCTGGCCGAACAGCACGCGCTTGATGATGGCGTCGACATCGATGGCATGCGCGGCCGCCTGCCGCACGCGCACGTCATTGAACGGCGACTTCGGCATCTGCGTGTTGAAGTTCAGGAACAGGTTGTTGCCGCTGACCAGCGTGACGGTCTTCACGCCCGGCATCTTCTTGAACTCCTCGACCATCGACGGCGGCACGTTGTCGATGAAATCGACCTTGCCGGTCTTGAACGCCGCCACCCGGGTCAGGTCCTCGGGGATCACCTTGATCGTCAGGGACTTGATGCCGGGGCGCTTTTCCTTGTTCCAGTAGCCGTCGAAGGCCTCCAGCTTCAGCTCGTCCTTGACCGTGCGCGAGACGAACTTCCACGGCCCGGTGCCGACCGGGTTTTTGGCGAACGCTTCCTCGCCGACCTTCTGGATGTACTTCTTGGGCATCGCCCACAGCTGCATGTTGCCGACGATGAACTGCGCATCGGGCTCCTTGAAATGCAGCCTGAAGCGGTGCGCATCGACGATCTCGAAGCGCTCGACCGACGAGACATAGTGCGAGAAGAAGCTGCTCTTGGGATCGCGCTGGCGCTGCCAGGAGAACTCGAGGTCTTCGGAGGTCAGCGGGTCGCCGTTGTGGAAGCGCACGCCCTTGCGCAGCTGCACGTCGAGCACCGGCTTGCCGTCCTTGCCGGTCTCCAGCTTCCAGCTCTCCGCCAGCCAGTTCTCGTCCTTGAGCGCGGCGTTGCGGCGCACCAGCATCTCGAAGATCTGGCCGACAAAGTAATGGTCGACGCCGGCCGAGATCTTGACCGGGTCGAGCGTGGTCGACTCCGCGCCGAAGGCGACGGTGAGGCTGCCGGTGGCGGGCGGGGCGGCGTGGGCGGCCGGCACGATGGCCGCGGCCAGGATGCCGGCCAGCAAACGCTGGCGGGCGGCGTCGGACAAGGTCTTCACTTGCATGGTGCTCCTCCTGTTGCGCCGTCTCGTGGCGGCGCTGTGGGTATGAACAACGGACGCGCTCAGCGCGGGAAGCTGCATTCGAGCTGGCGCACCACTTCCAGCAGCCGCGGCCGCACTTCCTCGAGCAGGAATGACGGCGACAGCCGGAACGAAGGGCCGCCCACGTTGAGCGCCATCGGCGGCATGCCCTGGCCGGGCTCGAAGCCGCGCGCGATGCCGTTGACGTCGGCCTGCCATTCGCCCATCGAGCAGGTCACGCCGAGCTCGCGGTGATCGGCCAGCGCCTGCTCGATGCCGCGGCGCAGGCGCGGCCAGGCCACGTCGTCGACATCGCGCACCTGCTCCATGAAGGCTTGCCGCTCGGCATCGGCCACCACCGCCAGCCAGGCGCGGCCGATCGCTGAGGTCGCCACCGGAATGCGCGAGCCGGTATCGAGCGTCAGCGCAATCGCGGCGCTGCTGCGGCAGTGCTCGACATAGATCATCGAGAAGCGGTCGCGCGTGCCCAGCGACACCGTGCCGCCGGAGAAATCCGCCAGCTCCTGCATCAGCGGGCGCGCCACCTTGCGGATATCCAGCCGCGACAGCATCGCGCTGCCCAGGCGCAGGCAGGCGGTGCCCAGGCTGTACTGCTGGCTGCCTTCGGCGCGCGCCAGGTAGCCCAGCCGGGTCAGGGTCGAGGTCAGGCGCGAGACCGTGGACTTGGGCAGCTGGCAGCGCCGCGCGATTTCCTGGTTGCCCAGCGCGCGGTCGCTGGTGCGGAAGCACGCCAGCACCTCGAGCCCGCGCGCCAGCGCGGTGACGAAGTGGCGGTCTTCCTTGATGGTGCCGGTGGATCGATCGTGCATGGCCGATGGCTCCGTGGTGGCGCGAAGGTGGCGCGAACTTGGCGCCGGTGCGCGTGGCATCCGCGCCGGTGCTGCGGGACAGGCGGGCAGCGCTTGCGCTCAGCCGCCGTCGCCGCGGTCCAGCAGCGCCTGCAGTTCCACCTTGCGCACCTTGCCGGTGGCGGTCAGCGGGAACTCGGGCAGGATGCGGATCTCGGGCACCTTGTAGACCGCCATCTGCTCGCGGCACCAGGCCTGCAAGGCGTCGGCGCTGGTGTCGCCGGCATGCTCGGGGCGCAGGCGGATAAACGCCACCGGCACCTGGCCCTTGTCCGGATCGGCGCGCCCCACCACGGCCGAGCCCAGCACCGCCGGGTGGCGCGACAGCAGCACTTCCAGTTCGGACGGGAACACGCTCATGCCGCGCACCTTCAGCATCTCCTTGCGCCGGCCGAGGAAATGCAGGTAGCCGTCCTCGTCGTACGCGCCGATATCGCCGGTGCGGAACCAGCCGTCGCGGAACACCTCGGCGTCGACGTCGGGACGGCCCCAGTAGCCCTTGAACAGCGACGGCGTGCTGACCACGATCTCGCCTTCCTCGCCAATCGGCAGCACCGCGCCGGTGTCGAAGTCGCAGATCTTGATGCGCGTGCCCGGCACCGGCAGGCCGACGAAGACCGGGCGGCCGCGCAGGTCGAGGTCGTCGGCCTGCATGCCGGTGGTGAAGGTGTCGCTGGTATGGGTCTCGGTCATGCCCCACGCGCCTTCGGCAATGATGCTGCCGGTCAGCGCGTGCCAGCGCTGGCGGATATCGGGCGTGATCTTGCGGATGAACGAGGCGGCGCGCGTATGCTGCAGCGAGCGCAGGTCGTAGCGCCCGCAATCGGGGTGGTTCATCAGCTCGACCGCGTTGTCGACCACGACGAAGGTGCGGTTGACGCGGTAGCGCTCGATCGCGGCCATCACCGCGACCGGGTCCCAGCGCGCCAGCAGCACCACCGTCGCGCCGCTGAAGATCGGGTAGATCAGGCCCAGGTTCTCGCCGGCGATCCAGAACATCGGCAGGAAGTTCAGCATCACGTCGTCGGAGCCCTCGGCCAGCCGCGCCGCGTCGACGCCGCCGGTCAGCGCGTACGAGGCCGCCGCGGTGTACAGCATGTCGCGCTGCGTGTGCATGCAGCCCTTGGGCAGGCCGGTGGTGCCGCCGGTGTAGTTGAGCGCGGCCAGCGCATCCAGGTCGACCGGCGGCAACGCCACCGGTGGGGTGTCGCGCAGCGCCTGCAGCAGGTCGACGGCGCCGTCGACGGCCAGCGCGGGCGCGTCCAGGCCGGCCGGCAGCGGCAAGTCCGGCCGTGCCGGCAGCATCGCGCCGGCGCTGGTGGTGTAGACCGCCTGCAGCGGCGTCTGCGCGCGCACCGACATCAGCAGCGGCGCCAGCTGGTCCTGCACGATGATGGTGGTCGCGCCCGCATCGTTGAGCTCATACACCAGCTCGTGCTCCTTGAAGAGCGGGTTGACCGGCACGTACACCGCGCCCAGCTTCAGGATGGCGTAGAACACCACGTGGAACTGCGGGCAGTTGCCCATCATCACCGCGACCCGGTCGCCCGCGCCGACGCCGCGGCCCTTGAGCAGCGCGGCGCAGCGCTCGGACAGGTCGTCGAGTTCGGCATAGGTGACGGTGGTGCCGTACCAGACCAGCGCCGCATGGTGCGGGCGCTGGCGCGCCCAGGCGCGCAGGTAGTCGCCCAGCGGGGCCTCGCCATGGGGATAGACCGGTGCGTCGGGCAGGCCGGCGGGCCAGATTTTGCGATGCCGGGCTTCCAGGTCGGCGAAGAACGCCTGTTCGTTCATCTGCTGTCTCCTCTTGCTGTCGCTCTGGTGTTGTCCGCCGCCGCGCCTACCAGGCGTCGACGAAGGGGCGTACCGGTCTTTGGGAACGGTGCGGGTCGGCGGCGCCCGCGTCGAGTCCGCTGACCAGCCACTGCCGCGTGGCGGCGGGATCGATCACCGCATCGAGCTCCAGCGCCGCCGCGGCGTTGATGGCATGGCCGCGTTCGTACATCTGCGCCACCAGCTGCTGGTACAGCGCATCGCGCTGCGGCCCCGCCGGCAGCGCTTCCAGCTCCTTGCGGAAGCCCAGCCGCACCGCGCCCTCCAGCCCCATGCCGCCGAACTCGCCGGTCGGCCACGACAGCGTGAAGCTGGGCGCGCGGAAGCCGCCCGCGGCCATCGCCATCGCGCCCAGGCCGTAGCCCTTGCGCAGCACCACCGCCAGGAACGGCACCCGCAGCTTGGCGCCGATCACGAACATGCGCGACACGTGGCGCACCTGGGCGCGGGCCTCGACCTCGGGGCCGACCATGAAGCCGGGCGTGTCGATGAGCGACACGATCGGCAGCCCGTGCGCGTTGCACACCTGCATGAAGCGCGCGGCCTTGTCGGCGGCGTCGGCGTCGATGGCGCCGCCCAGGTGGCGCGGATTGTTGGCGAGGATGCCGACCGGCCGGCCTTCGATGCGCGCCAGCGCGGTGTGGATGCCGGTGCCGAAGCCGGCGCGCAACTCCAGCACGCTGCCGACGTCGGCCAGCCCGTCGATGGCGGCACGGGTGTCGTACACGCGCAGGCGGTTCTCCGGCACCACGTGGCGCAGCGCCAGCGGGTCGGGTGCCTGCCATGTCGGCAGCCGGCCCTGGAGCATCGACAGGTAGTGCTTCGCCGCCGCCACCGCCGCGGCTTCGTCGTCGACCAGCAGGTCGGCCACGCCGTTGTGGTACTGCACCGCGGCCGGGCCGATGTCCTCCGGCCGGAACACGCCCAGGCCGCCGCCTTCGATCATGGCGGGGCCGGCCATGCCGATGTTGGCGTTGCGCGTGGCGACGATCAGGTCGCAGCAGCCCAGCAGCGCGGCATTGCCGGCGAAGCAGCGCCCGGAGGCGATGCCGACCACCGGCACTTCGCCGCTGAGCTCGGCGAAGGCGCCGAACGATGGCTGGTACAGGCCGGCGACGGTGGGGAAGTCGACATCGCCCGGGCGCCCGCCGCCGCCTTCGGCAAAGATCACCGTCGGCAGGCGGTTGCGCAGCGCCACTTCCAGGATGCGGTCGGTCTTGGTGTGGTTGCGCTTGCCCTGGGTGCCGGCCAGCACGGTGGCGTCGTAGGCCAGCACCGCGCAGCGCGCGCGTTCCGGCGCGAACAGGCTGCCGTTGACGGTGCCGGTGCCGGTGATCAGGCCGTCGGCCGGCGTGTTGGCGATCAGGTCGGCCTCGCTGCGCCGGCTGGCCTGCGCCGCCAGCGCCAGCCCGCCGTATTCGCGGAAGCTGCCGGCATCGCACAGGTCGTCGACATTCTCGCGCGCGGTGCGCTGGCCGCGCGCATGGCGGCGCGCCACCGCATCGGGGCGGGCGGCGTCGTACAGGAAGGCGTGGCGGTCCAGCACGCGCTGCAGGTCCGGGCGGATCGCCGCGGGATCGGCGCATTCGGTGTCGGCGCCGGCATGCGCGCCGGCGTCGGCGGGCTCCAGCACCAGCATCACCTGGCCTTCGGCCACCTGTTCGCCCGATGCGCTGCGCAGGTCGATCACGCGCCCCGCCTGTTCCGCGACGATGGCGTGCTCCATCTTCATCGCATCGAGCACCGCCACGGTCTGGCCAGCCTTGACCACGTCGTTCTCGCGCGCCAGCTCGATCACGCGGCCGTTCATCGGCGCGCGCACCGCGCACAGGCCTTCGCCCAGCTGTTCCTCGAAGCTGGCGGTGCTCGACGGCGCCGCCACCGGCGCCACGGCGGCACCGGACAGGGCGTGCCGTGCCGCGTGCTGCGCGCCGATCTGCGCGGCCCGTTCCAGCAGCGCGGGCAGCGCCGTCTCCATATAGCGGGTATGCACCTGCTGGCTGGCAAAGTCATCGTGTTCCGCCAGCGCGCGCAGCAGGTCCAGGTTGGTGGCGATGCCGGCGATATTGAATTCGGCCAGCGCGCGCTGCAGGCGCCGCACCGCGTCGGCAAAGTGGTCGCTGGCCGAGGTGACGATCAGCTTGGCCAGCAGCGTGTCGTAATGCGCGGAAGGCGCGTAGCCGGTATAGCCGTGCGTGTCGACGCGCACGTCCGGCCCGGTGGGCGGATCGAAACGCTCCAGCCGGCCCTGCGCCGGGCGCGCCAGGCCTTGCGCGTCGGTGGCTTCGGCATTGACGCGCACCTGGATCGCATAGCCGCGCACGCGCGGCGGGTGCCGCGGGTCCAGCCCCAGTTCGGACAGGCGCCGGCCCTGCGCCAGCCCCAGCTGGAGCGCCACCAGGTCGATCCCGGTGACCTGCTCGGTGACGGTGTGCTCGACCTGCAGGCGCGGATTGGCTTCGATAAAGACAAAGGGCAGCGCGGCGCCGTCGCGGCCGGCGCCGTGCTCGGGCGCCTCGACCAGGAACTCGAACGTGCCCAGGCTGCGGTAGCGCGCCTCGCGCGCCAGCGTGCACGCAGCGTCGACGATGCGCTGGCGCAGCGCGGCATCGAGCGCCGGGCTGGGCGCGATCTCCACCACCTTCTGGAAGCGGCGCTGCAGCGTGCAGTCGCGCTCGCCCAGCGCGATCACGCTGTCGCCGTCGCCGGCGATCTGCACTTCGATATGGCGCGCGCGCGCCACCAGCCGCTCGGCGTAGATCGCCTCGACGCCGAACGCCGAGCGCGCCTCGGAGCGGCAGCGCGCATAGGCTTCAGCCAGCGCGTCGCGCTCGCGCACCACGCGCATGCCGCGCCCGCCGCCGCCGCCCACGGCCTTGAGCACCACGCCGGCGCCGTCCTGCTCGTCGAAGAAGGCCGTGACCGCGTCGAGCGTGGCGCCGCCCGGCGTGGCCGGCATCACCGGTACGCCGCAGCGGGCGGCCAGCGCCAGCGCGCGGCCCTTGTCGCCGAACAGGGCGAGGTGTTCGGCCTCAGGTCCGACGAAGACGATCTCCATCGCCGCGCAGGCGGTGGCGAAATCGGCGCGCTCGCTGAGAAAACCGTAGCCGGGGTGGATGGCATCGCAGCCGGTGGCACGCGCCGCGGCGAGGATGGCGTCGATGTCGAGATAGGCCGCCGCGCCCTCGCCCTGCAGCGCGACGGCTTCGTCGGCGAGCAGGCGGTGCCGGCTGCCGGCGTCGTCGGTGGCGTAGACGGCCACGGTGGCGATGCCGAGATCGCGGGCGGCGCGCTGCACGCGCAACGCGATCTCGCCGCGATTGGCGATCAGGAGCTTCTTCACAAATGTCCCCTCCATGCGAAGCGGCGGCACACGAGCGCGCAAGTGGCTTGCGCTGCCGGCTTCTGGTTTTTTGTGGTTTGTGATTCTGCGAGGTGGAATCTACGCGGCTAGCCAGGGGGTCACAAGCGCGATGCGCCGGAACCATGTATGACATGCCGCGTGTGCATAGAGCCGGGGAGAGCGAGGGAATTTGCCGCGGTCTTGTTCTGCATTGCAGAATTCGGGCGGCTGTGGCGGGTGCGACGTTACGCCGCGAGGGGTGGGGCGGTGATGCGCCGCCGGGGAAAACCGCGTCACGGGCGTGCCGCGGGATGCAACCCTCTCCCGCGTGTCGGGAGAGGGCACAGCGATGCCGGACGATCAGCCGATGCGCATGCCCGGCACTGCGCCGCTGTGCGGCTCCAGGATGTACAGGCCGGGCGCGGCCTTTTCATCGGCGGCCGAGGCTGCCAGCACCATGCCTTCGGAGACGCCGAACTTCATCTTGCGCGGCGCCAGGTTCGCCACCACCACGGTCAGCTTGCCCACCAGCTGCTCCGGCGTGTAGGCCGACTGGATGCCGGAGAACACGTTGCGGGTGCGGCCTTCGCCCAGGTCCAGCGTCAGCTGCAGCAGCTTGTTCGAGCCTTCCACCTTCTGGCATTCGACGATCTTCGCCACGCGCAGGTCGATCTTGGCGAAGTCGTCGATGGTGATGGTGTCGGCGATCGGCTCGATCGCGGATGCGTTGGCGGATGCGTTGGCAGCCGGTGCCGCGGCCGCCTGCAGCGATTCGCGGTTGGCGGCCAGCAGCGCATCGACCTGCTTGGCGTCGACGCGCGTCATCAGGTGCTGGTAGGGCTGCACCGGGCTGGCGGCCGACAGCTGCTGGTCGATCGCGCGCCAGTCCAGCGGCGCGACGTTGAGGAAGCGCTCGACCCCGGCGGCCACGTTGGGCACCACCGGCTTCAGGTAGATGGTCAGCAGGCGGAACGCTTCCAGCGAGACCGAGCACGCCGCATGCAGCGCGGCGCGCTTGCTGTCGTCCTTGGCCAGCTCCCATGGCTTCTCGGTGTCGACGAAGGCGTTGACGGCATCGGTCAGCTCCATCACCAGGCGCAGCGCCTTGCTGTACTCGCGGCTTTCATAGAGGTGCGCCACCTGCGGCGCGGCCTGGCGCAGCTGCTCCAGCAACGGATGGGCCAGCGCGGCTTCATCGACCTTGCCGTCGAAGCGCTTGACCAGGAAGCCCGCGGCGCGGCTGGCGATGTTGACGTACTTGCCGATCAGGTCGCTGTTGACGCGCGCGATGAAGTCGTCGAGGTTCAGGTCGAGGTCTTCCATGCTGGCGTTGAGCTTGGCGGCGAAGTAATAGCGCAGCCATTCCGGGTTCATGCCGGTGTCGATATAGCTCTGCGCGGTGATGAAGGTGCCGCGCGACTTGCTCATCTTGGCGCCGTCCACGGTCAGGAAGCCGTGGGCGAACACATTGGTCGGGGTGCGGTAGCCCGAGAAGCGCAGCATCGCCGGCCAGAACAGCGTGTGGAAGTACAGGATGTCCTTGCCGATGAAGTGGTACTGCTCGGCGGTCGAGTGCGGGCCGACCCAGGCGTCGAAATCGATGCCGCGCTGCTGCGCCAGGTTCTTGAAGCTGGCGTAGTAGCCGATCGGGGCGTCCAGCCACACGTAGAAGTACTTGCCCGGCGCGCCGGGGATCTCGAAGCCGAAGTAAGGCGCATCGCGCGAGATGTCCCAGTCGGACAGGGTCGAGGCCTCGCCCTCGGCGCCCAGCCATTCCTGCATCTTGTTGGCGGCTTCGGGCTGCGCCAGGTCGGCCACCCACTCGCGCAGGAAGCTCTCGCAGCGCGCATCGGACAGCTTGAAGAAGTAGTGGGCCGACGACTTGCGCACCGGCGTGGCGCCCGACACCACCGAGTAGGGATTCTTCAGGTCGGTCGGCACGTAGGTGGTGCCGCACACTTCGCAGGAATCGCCGTACTGGTCCTTGGCGCCGCACTTCGGGCACTCGCCCTTGATGAAGCGGTCGGGCAGGAACATGTTCTTGACCGGGTCGTAGAACTGCTCGACCTCGCGCTCGGCGATCAGGTCCTCGGCCTTCAGCGCCAGGTAGATCTTCTCGCACAGCTCGCGGTTTTCCTCGGCGTCGGTGCTGTAGTAGTTGTCGAACGACACCAGGAAGCTGTCGAAATCGCGCTTGTGCTCGGTCCAGACGCGGTCGATCAGCGCCTTGGGCGTGATGCCTTCCTTCTCGGCGCGCAGCATGACCGGGGTGCCGTGGGTGTCGTCGGCGCCGACGTAGTAGACCTCGTTGCCCATCATGCGCTGGAACCTCACCCAGATATCGGTCTGGATGTACTCCACCAGGTGGCCGATATGGATCTGGCCGTTGGCGTAGGGCAGGGCGGATGTGACGAGGATGCGACGTGCGGTCATAAACAGGAGCCGGTCAGGAGCGGGGAAATCGTGGGGGACGGCGCCGGCCAGGAAGGGCGGGCGCGTGCCGGGAAGGGGCTATTTTAACCACTGGGCGGCCGCCGCGCGGCAGTTCCGCATCGCGGAATGGCAGGCGTGCCGCAGCCGTGCGGGCAAAAAAAAGCGCCGGTCAGTGCCGGCGCAGCTTTCCACAACGGAAAAGGAGGAGAAATCAGGTACCGCCCGGGAGGTCAGCCACCCATCGCGAGCCAGCAACGGTGGCAAGCGGCACCTGTTTCTATGACAGGGTCACCCTTGAATTGGTTTCAAAAAAATTTCGACGCGGCGATTTTGTGCCCGTCCGGCCTCGGTCCCGTTGTCCGCGACCGGCTGGCTCTGGCCGCGGCCTTCGGCGGTCAGGCGGTTGCGTGCGACGCCGCGATCACCCAGGTAACCGGCCACGCTCTGCGCGCGGCGCTGCGACAGCTGCATGTTGTAGTTGGGGTTGCCGGTGCTGTCGGTATGGCCCACTACGTTGGCGCTGACGTCCTGGTGCTGGCTCAGGGTCTGCGCGACCTGGTCGAGCACCGAGCGGAACGACGGCTTGATGGTGGCGCTGTCGGTGTCGAAGGTGACCTGGCTGGGGATGTTGACCTTCAGCGAGCCGTCCGGCTGCTCGGTGATCTGGGTGCCCGTGCCCGCGGTGTCCTTGTTCAGCTTGCCGCGGATCGCGTTCCAGTTGTAGCCGGTCGCGCCGCCGATGGCGCCACCCACTGCCGCGCCCACCAGCGTGCCGGTGGTGTTGCCGCCGATCAGGTTGCCAAGGCCCGCGCCGACCGCGGCGCCGACGCCGGTGCCGACCGCCGTGTGGGTTTGCTGTTCGGTGGCGCAGCCGGCGGCCAGCAGCGTGGCGGCGGCGAGCGAAACGGTAACGAGCTTGATCTTCATGCTTTCTCCTTCTGATGTTCCCGTAAGTGTTCTTGGTACCGCATCGCGATGGTAACGCCAAGGCGCAAGCGGCAGGTAACCCATGGTGCCCGGCGTGCCAGGCCTTCCAACCGCACTACAATATGGATATGGCGGCGCGCGCACAAGTGCAAGCTTGTGAGATTTGTAATTGTCTGTAATCCCCCACCCGACAGAGGGGATTGCGCGCGGATTTCCGGCGTTCATGGCCGGTGCTGCATACTTTGATACATTAGGCGCAGGCCATCATGCGCCCGTTCCCCACTATCCAAGCGGAGTTTGTCTTGAGCCTCAGCACTGAGCAGGTTACCGAAGCCCTGCGCACCGTCATCGACCCCAATACGGGCAAGGACCTGGTGTCCACCCGCTCGGCCAGGAACATCCGCGTCGATGGCGGCGAGGTATCGCTGGAGGTGGAACTCGGCTACCCCGCGAAGAGCCAGTTCGATCCGATCCGCAAGCTGGTGGTGGCCGCGGTCCGGCAAGTGCCGGGCGTGACCAATGTCAGCGTGGCCGTGAGCATGAAGATCGTCGCCCACGCGGTGCAGCGCGGCGTCAAGCTGCTGCCGGGCGTGAAGAACGTGATCGCGGTGGCGTCGGGCAAGGGCGGGGTGGGCAAGTCGACCACGGCCGTGAACCTGGCGCTGGCGCTGGCTGCCGAGGGTGCGCGCGTGGGCATGCTCGACGCCGACATCTACGGCCCGAGCCTGCCGATGATGCTGGGCATCGACGGCCGCCCCGAATCCGCCGACGGCCAGACCATGGAGCCGCTCGAGGGCCACGGCCTGCAGGCCAACTCGATCGGCTTCCTGATCGAGCAGGACAACCCGATGGTGTGGCGCGGCCCGATGGTCACCTCGGCGCTGGAGCAGCTGCTGCGCCAGACCAACTGGCACGACCTCGATTACCTGATCGTCGACATGCCGCCGGGCACCGGTGACGTGCAGCTGACGCTGTCGCAGAAGGTGCCGGTCACCGGCGCGGTGATCGTCACCACGCCGCAGGACATCGCGCTGCTCGACGCCAAGAAGGGCCTGAAGATGTTCGAGAAGGTGGGCATTCCCATCCTTGGCATCGTCGAGAACATGGCGGTCTATTGCTGCCCGAACTGCGGCCATGTCGAACATATCTTCGGCCACGGCGGCGGCGAGAAAATGTGCGCCGACTACGGCGTCGACCTGCTCGGCAGCCTGCCGCTGAACCTGCGCATCCGCGAGCAGGCCGACTCCGGCCGCCCCACCGTGGTGGCCGAGCCCGACAGCCCGGTGGCCGAGATGTACCGTGCCATCGCGCGCAAGGTGGCGATCAAGGTCGCCGACAAGGCGCGCGACATGACCAGCAAGTTCCCCAGCATCGTCGTGCAGAACACCTGAGCCCTCCCGCCTGCCGCATGGACAGCCAGCCCGCCGCCAACCCGCCGCCGCCCGGCGCCCGTCCCGCCGTCACCATGGCCGTGGTGATGCGCAAGGTGGCGCTGGCCAACCGCTGGCAGCCCTGGAAGTGGCAGCTGGATGCGGTGCTGCCCGACCTGGGCGAGTTCGGCACGCGGCCGGTATGCCTGGAGCACGATGCCCACGGCGCGCGCTGGCTGTACCCGGGCTACGAAGTGGAACTGTTCCGCGACCAGGGCGAAGGCTACTACCTGAACCTGACCTCGGCCACGCCATGCTGGTTCGTGCTGTGGCGCATGCCCGAGGAGGGCGGGAGCGAGGGCCAGGGCGACGAGGCGCATCCGGTGCCGGTCACCGTGGCGCTGTCATACAACGAGGCCGGCCGCTGGCTGGATGCCGGCGAGACCGTCGAGAACGTGCCGCTGGCGCCGGAGCAGCGCGACTGGCTGCAGGCCTACGTCAACGAACATTACCGGCCCGAGCCCAAGCAGCGGCGCCGGCCCGAATCCTTCAAGGCGCCGGACGAGCGCGCCCGCTACTGATTTCTGACCCCACCGAGACACGGTCCTGCCCATGAGCGAGTCGTCCTTCCTGTCGCGCTGGTCGCGCCGCAAGGCCGCGGTGCGCGAGGGCGTGGCCGTGCCGGCCGAGCCGCCGCCGGTGGTGGCCGCGACCGATGCCGTCCCAGCCACCGTCGAAGGCGCTCGCGAGGCGCCGCAGGAGCCGCCGCCGACGCTGGCCGATGTCGCGGCGCTGCGGCCCGGTGACGAGATCGCCCGCTTCGTCGCGCGCGGCGTGGACGAATCGGTCAAGCGCGCCGCGCTGAAGACCTTGTTTGCCGACCCGCACTTCAATGTGATGGACGGGCTCGACATCTATATCGACGATTACGGCAAGCCGGACCCGATCCCGCCCGAGATCCTGCGCCAGCTGCGCCAGGCGGAAACGCTGGGACTGTTCGAGCCGACTGACGAGGAACGCGCCGCGGCCGAAACCGCGGCCCGGCTGTCGGGGGCGGAACAGGTATCGTCTTCACCGCATGAAGCGCCGGAGGGCGAAGCAGCCGCCGTGCCGACGTCACAGGCCGATGCGCAGGCAGGCGCCGAAACGCCGCCGCCGCACGCCGGTCAAAGCGAACAACAAGCGAACCACAGGGCCAGCAAGACCCACCCGCAAGACCCGCCGCAGGATCCGCATAATCGCGCGTAGCCCCCGGCGGCAGCGCAGCCTACAATAGGCATCCCCATAATCCGCCGGCCCGCAGACCCCCGCCAAGAAGGGACGTCCGGACCGGTCAGCCGCACTCGCCATGCCGACGCTGATCTGCAATTGCAACGACACCATGCCGCTGGACGGGGCGGCATTGTCAGACGCAACCCGCGACGCCAGCCAGGGGCCGCTCAAGGTCCATCGGCTGCTGTGCCGGCGCGAAATCGGTGACTTCACCGCCGCGCTGGACGGCACCGAGGACGTGATCGTCGCCTGCACCCAGGAGCGCCAGCTGTTTACCGAGGTGGCCGCGCAAGCCGCGCAGGGCCGCGATGGCCGCCCGGTGGTGACCGCGCCGGTGCGCTTCGTCAATATCCGCGAGACCGGCGGCTGGTCGCAGGGCGCCCGGCGCGACCCGCGGACCGCCAACGCCAAGATCGCCGCGCTGCTGGCCGTGGCCGCGCTGCCCGAACCCGAGCCGGTGCCGGTGGTGGACTACCGCAGCGACGGCGCGGTGCTGGTGCTGGGGCCGGCCGCGCGCGCGCTGCCGTGGGCCGAGCGGCTGGCGGCGATGCAGCTCGAAGTCACGGTGCTGCTGACCGGCGGCGACCCGCGCGACGGCACCGCCGCGCAGCCCGCGGCGCGCGCCTATCCGGTCCACAGCGGCCGGCTGGCCGCGCTGAGCGGCTGGCTCGGCGCCTTCGAGGCCAGTTGGGAGACCGGCGCGGGCCGCAGCAACCCGATCGACCTGGACCTGTGCACGCGCTGCAATGCCTGCATCGATGCCTGTCCCGAAGGCGCGATCGACTTCAGCTACCAGATCGACCTGTCGCGCTGCCGCGCGCACCGCGATTGCGTGCGCGCCTGCGGCGCCGCCGCGGCGATCGACTTCGACCGCCCGCACGGCACCGGCGCGGGCCGCTTCGACCTGGTCTTCGACCTGTGCGACGCGCCCGCCTTCGCCATGCACCAGCCGCCGCAGGGCTACCTGCATGCCGGCGCCGACCCCGCCCGCCAGCAGGCCCAGGCGCTGCTGCTGGCCGGACTGGTGGGCGAGTTCGAGAAGCCCAGGTTCTTCCGCTACAAAGAAAGCCTGTGCGCGCACGGCCGCAACCAGACTACCGGCTGCACCGCCTGCATCGATATCTGCTCGACCGAGGCCATCACCTCGCGCTGGCATGACGGCAAGGGCCGCATCGAAGTCGCGCCCAACCTGTGCATGGGCTGCGGCGCCTGCACCACGGTCTGCCCCAGCGGCGCCATCAGCTATGGCTATCCCGGGCCGGAGACCACCGGCGCGCGGCTGCGCACGCTGCTGTCCGCCTACCGGCAGGCCGGCGCGCGCGATCCGGTGGTGCTGCTGCACGGCGAGGAATTTGGCACGCCCGCGCTGCTGGCGTTGGGCCGCGCCGCCCGCGGCGGCAAGGCGCGGGGCGTGCCCGCGCCGGTCATGCCGCTGTCGCTGTTCCATCCGGCCTCGGTGGGGCTGGAGCTGTGGCTGGCCGCGCTGTGCTGGGGCGCCAGCCGCGTCGCCGTGCTGCTGACCGGCGACGAAGCCCCGCAATACCGCACTGCGCTGCTGGAGCAGATGGCGGTCGGGCGCGCGCTGCTGTCGGGGCTGGGCTATGACGGCGAGGCGCTGTCGCTGGTCGACGCCGCCGGCACCGAAGCGCTCGATGCCGGCCTGGCGGCGCTGCGCCCGGCGCGCCACGCGCTGCCGCCCGCGGCCTTCGGCCCGGTCGCGGCCAAGCGCGAGCTGCTCGACTTTGCGCTCGACCACCTGGTGCGCCATGCGCCGGCGCCGGCGCAGAGCGTGCCGCTGCCGGCGGGCGCTCCGATCGGCGCCATCGCCGTCGATACCGGCAAGTGCACCTTGTGCCTGGCCTGCGTCGGCGCGTGCCCGTCGCAGGCGCTGCGCGACAACCCCGAGCGCCCCGTGCTCAGCTTTATCGAGCGCAATTGCGTGCAGTGCGGGCTGTGCGAGAAGACCTGCCCCGAGGACGCCATTGCCCTGGTGCCGCGCCTGCTGGCCGGCGATGCGGCGCGCCGCCCGGTCACGCTCAACGAGACCCAGCCGTTCCATTGCGTGCGCTGCGCCAAGCCGTTCGGCACGGCGCAGATGGTCGAGTCGATGCTGGTGCGCCTGGCCGGCCATCCGGCCTTTGCCGGCGCCGCGGCGGAGCGGCTCAGGATGTGCCCTGACTGCCGCGTGGTGGACATGATGGAACGCGACCCCGGCGCCATCACCGGCGCCACCCTGCGCTGAGAGCCGTCCCGGGCGACCAGGAAAAAAATTCATCACGACATGACAGATTTCCAGCCGATCCAGCTCACCGCCGCACCGCCCGCCGACCCCGCGGACAGCGAAGACACCGCCCGCGCCGACCTCTACGGGCTGCTGGCGACGCTGTTCTACCGCGCGCCGGACGCCGCCTTGCTGCATCACATCGCCGCCAACCGCGCCGTCGGCGACGACGCGCACACCGTGCTGGGCAAGGCGTGGAACGCGTTGTGCGACGCAGCATCCGAAACCACCGCGGCCGAGGCCGAGGAGGAGTACCGGCAACTGTTCGTCGGCGTGGGCCGCCAGGACGTGTTCCTCTACGGCTCTTTCTATATGACGGGCTTCCTCAACGAGCGCCCGCTGGTGGCGCTGCGCGAAGACCTGGCCCGCTATGGCCTGGAGCGCCACGAAGGCGTCAGCGAGACCGAGGACCATATCGCCACGCTGTGCGAGGTGATGCGCTTCCTGGTGGCGGGCGACGACCTGTCGGTGTCCAACCTGGGCGAGCAGCAGCGTTTCTATGCGAAGCATTTGCAGCCGTGGATCGAGCCCTTGTGCGAGGCGGTGGCGGCGCACCCGCAGGCGCGCTTCTATCGCAGCGTGGCCGGATTGCTGGGGACCTTCGCCAGCGTCGAGGCGGTGGCGCTCGAGATGAGCTGAGCGCGGGGGCTGATGCGGCGCAAGGCGCAGGTTTCCTAGCTCAAGTTGGAGCAGAAGGTAAGGAAAAACCCGTGCTTGTCATGGTCTTTCCTTTGAGTTGATTCTAGAATATGCATAACAACGCATAACGGCACAACCATCGGGCTTTGACAACCGAGGAGCCCCCACATGAGAGAAAAGCCAACCAGGGTCGCGCGCCGCACGTTTCTCGCGGGCGCCGGAGTTGTGGCCGCCGCCACGGGTGCGGCAGCGCTGAGCGCGCGCGCACCCGCCATGCCGGGCCAGGCTGCAGCCCTGCCGGAATCCACCGATCCTCCGTCGGACAGCAAGGGTTACCGGGTCTCCGACCACATCCGCAAGTATTACCGGACCACGCTGGTGTAACTGCCACGGCGGCGTGGTCTGGCGCGCCGCCTGCAACCGGACGCTACCCAATCGTCCGTTTCTGAGGTGAGACATGATCTTGACCCGCAAACGCGCGGCGCAGGGCGCATCCGCCCGCCTCGCTGACGGCCTCGCCAGCCGGCCCGAATCCGCCTCCGGCCGGCTCTCGCAACGACTCGCGGCAAGCCTGGCGGGCGCCATGCCCACCATGGACCGCCGCGGCTTCCTCAAGCGCTCCGGCATCGGGGTCGGCGCCGGCCTCGCGGCCGGGCAGCTGACGCTGCTGCGCAAGGCCGACGCCGCCGACGACAAGAAGGCGGCCGCCGGCGACGGCAAGACCGGCATCGTGGTCCGGCGCACCGTGTGCGGCCACTGCTCGGTCGGCTGCGCGGTCGACGCGGTGGTGCAGAACGGCGTGTGGATCCGCCAGGAGCCGGTGTTCGATTCGCCCCTCAACATGGGCGCGCACTGTGCCAAGGGTGCCGCGCTGCGCGAGCACGGCCACGGCGAATACCGGCTCAAGTACCCGATGAAGCTGGTCAACGGCAAGTACCAGCGCATCGGCTGGGACCAGGCGCTCGACGAGATCACCGCGAAGATGAAGGAGATCCGCCAGCAGAGCGGCCCGGACTCGATGTTCTTCGTCGGCTCTTCCAAGCACAGCAACGAGCAGTCCTACCTGATGCGCAAGTGGGTGTCGTTCTTCGGCACCAACAACACCGACCACCAGGCGCGCATCTGCCACTCCACCACCGTGGCGGGCGTGGCCAACACCTGGGGCTATGGTGCGATGACGAACTCGTACAACGATATGCAGAACTCGAAGGCTGCGTTGTATATCGGTTCGAACGCGGCCGAGGCGCACCCGGTGTCGATGCTGCACCTGCTGCATGCCAAGGAGAACGGCTGCAAGGTGATCGTGGTCGATCCGCGCTTCACGCGCACCGCGGCCAAGGCGCACCACTATGTGCGGATCCGCTCCGGCACCGACATCCCGTTCCTGTTCGGGGTGCTGTACCACATCTTCAAGAACGGCTGGGAAGACCAGAAGTACCTGAACGACCGTGTCTACGGCATGGACAAGATCAAGGAGGAGGTGCTGGCCAAGTGGACCCCCGACAAGGTCGAGGAGGTCACCGGCGTGCCCGAGGCGCAGGTCTACCTGGTGGCCGAGACCATGGCCAAGAACCGGCCCAGCACGCTGGTGTGGTGCATGGGCCAGACCCAGCACACCATCGGCAACGCGATGGTGCGCGCCTCGTGCATCGTGCAGCTGGCGCTGGGCAATATCGGCGTGTCGGGCGGCGGCGCCAACATCTTCCGCGGCCACGATAACGTGCAGGGCGCCACCGACGTGGGGCCCAACCCCGATTCGCTGCCGGGCTACTACGGCCTGGCCACCGGCGCGTGGAAGCACTACGCGGCGGTCTGGGGCGTGGACTACGAATGGATCAAGAAGCAGTTCGTGTCGCAGGCGATGATGGAGAAGTCCGGCACCACGGTGTCGCGCTGGATCGATATCGTCACCGAGAAAAACGAGCTGATCGACCAGGACAACAACGTGCGCGGCGTGTTCTTCTGGGGCCATGCCCCGAACTCGCAGACGCGCGGGCTGGAGATGAAGAAAGCCCTCGACAAGCTCGACCTGCTGGTGGTGGTGGACCCGTATCCGTCGGCGACCGCGGCGATGGCCAACATGCCGCCGGCCGAAGGCGACAAGGTCAACCCCAACCGCGCGGTATACCTGCTGCCCGCCGCCACGCAGTTCGAGACCTCGGGCTCGTGCACGGCTTCGAACCGCTCGCTGCAATGGCGCGAGAAGGTGATCGAGCCCTTGTTCGAGTCGATGCCCGACCACACCATCATGCAGGCCTTCGCCGACAAGCTCGGCTTCGGCAAGGAGCTGTCGAAGAACTACAAGATGATCGAGGTCAAGCGGGCCGGCCGGACCTGGATGGAGCCGGAGCCGGAATCGATCCTGCGCGAGATCAACGCCAGCAACTGGACCATCGGCTACACCGGCCAGTCGCCCGAAAGGCTGAAGGCGCACATGCGCAATATGCAGATGTTCGACGTCAAGACGCTGCGCTGCAAGTCGGGCAAGGACCCGGTCACCGGCTACGACCTGACCGGCGACTACTTCGGGCTGCCGTGGCCGTGCTATGGCACGCCGGAGCTGAAGCACCCGGGCTCGCCCAACCTGTACGACACCACCAAGCATGTGATGGACGGCGGCGGCAACTTCCGCGCCAACTTCGGCGTGGAGCGCGATGGCGTCAACCTGCTGGCCGAGGACGGCTCGCACTCGCTGGGCGCGGAGATCACCACCGGCTATCCCGAGTTCGACCACGTGCTGCTGAAGAAGCTGGGCTGGTGGGACGACCTGACCGATGCCGAGAAGGCCAAGGCCGAGGGCAAGAACTGGAAGACCGACCTGTCCGGCGGCATCCAGCGCGTGGTGCTGAAGAACCATGGCTGCCATCCGTTCGGCAACGCCAAGGCGCGCGCGGTGGTGTGGAACTTCCCGGACCCGATCCCGCAGCACCGCGAGCCGCTGTACTCCACGCGTCCCGACATGGTCGCCAAGTATCCGACCCACGACGACAAGATGGCGTTCTGGCGGCTGCCGACGCTGTACAAGTCGGTGCAGCAGCGCAACCTCGAGAACAAGGTGGCCGAGAAGTTCCCGATCATCCTGACCTCCGGGCGGCTGGTCGAGTACGAGGGCGGTGGCGAGGAAACCCGTTCCAACCCGTGGCTGGCCGAACTGCAGCAGGAGAACTTCGTCGAGATCAACCCGCGCGCCGCGTCCGACCGCGGCATCCGCAACGGCGACTACTGCTGGGTCAAGACCCCGACCGGCGCCACGCTGAAGGTGCGCGCGCTGGTGACCGAGCGGGTCGGGCCCGATACCGCCTTCATCCCGTTCCACTTCTCGGGCTGGTGGCAGGGCAAGGACCTGAAGGACTACTACCCCGAAGGGGCGATGCCGGTGGTGCGTGGCGAAGCGGTCAACACCGCCACCACGTATGGCTATGACTCGGTGACGATGATGCAGGAAACCAAGACCACCATTTGCCAGATCGAGCGGTTTGCCTAAGCGCAGAGGAACACCATGGCACGCATGAAATTTATCTGTGACGCCGAGCGCTGCATCGAGTGCAACAGCTGCGTCACTGCCTGCAAGAACGAGCACGAGGTGCCCTGGGGCGTCAACCGGCGCCGCGTGGTCACGGTCAACGACGGCATGGTCGGCGCCGAGAAATCGATCTCGGTGGCCTGCATGCACTGCTCGGACGCCCCCTGCATGGCGGTCTGCCCGGTCGACTGCTTCTACCGCACCGAGGACGGCGTGGTGCTGCACGACAAGGACGTCTGCATCGGCTGCGGCTACTGCTCCTATGCCTGTCCGTTCGGCGCGCCGCAGTTTCCGTCGACCGGCACCTTCGGCGTGCGCGGCAAGATGGACAAGTGCACCTTCTGCGCCGGCGGTCCGGAGAAGAACGGCTCGGAAGCCGAGTTCGAGAAGTACGGCCGCAACCGGCTCGCCGAAGGCAAGCTGCCGCTGTGCGCCGAGATGTGCTCGACCAAGGCGCTGCTGGGCGGCGACGGCGACGTGATTGCCGACATCCTGCGCAACCGCGTGATCAAGCGCGGCACCGGCGGCGACGTGTTCGGCTGGGGCACGGCCTACGGCAATGCCCAGGCCCAGGCCGGCGCCAAGCCCGGGGCACCGGCGCAGCAGCCCGCGCCGGCACCGGCCGCGCCCGCCGCGCCGGCCGCGCCGGCAGCCACGGCACCCGCAGGAGGAAAAGCGTCATGAACCGCATCCGCGTCGTTGCACTGGTGTCGCTGTGCGGCGTGCTGCTGGCAGCGTGCGGCGAGAAGCCGCAGACCATCGGCCCGTCGCACCGCAAGGCCGACGCCCAGGCGTTCCAGGGGGCCCCGGACGATCCGTTCGTGGCCAAGGGCTGGACCGCCGGCGACCGGACCAGCTGGAACAACCAGATCCGCCAGCGCACCCAGTTGCAGAACGAGTACAACCGGGTGCAATGAGCGCGCCGCCGTGTGGACTTCCCGCCAGCCGGGAACTGAAGGAGGGGCTATGACGCCGTCGCACAATCGATGCCGCGCCGGAGGCTGGCGTGGCTGGCTGGCCGCCGGCGCGCTCGCCCTGGCGGCTGTGGCCGGCAATGCCGCCGCGCAGGCTCCGGCACCCGCGCCCGGGCCGTCGACCGGACCGGCGACAGCATCGGCCAATGCCGACGCCAATAACCCGGCCACGCATCCGGCGCAGCCGCTGGCCGGCATTGCTTCCGAGAACATCTTCAACATCCCGCCGCGCGACATCGCCGCCGAGGCCAGGTCGCAGCAGCAGCGCAGCGTCACGCAGCCGGGCAACAATGCGCCGATGTGGCGCGAGGTCAATTCCGACCAGCGCCACTACAGCAGCCTGCCCGACAAGGAAGCCGGGGTGCTGATCCAGCGCACCGGCCAGTCGTGGCGGCTGTTCCGCAACGGCGTCATCACGGTCTGGGGCGGCTGGCTGCTGCTGATCGTGCCGGTGGCGATCCTCGGCTTCTTCCTGTGGCGCGGCACCATCCCGCTGCGCACGCCGAAAACCGGCCGCATGATCGAGCGCTTTACCCCGCTCGAGCGCATCGTGCACTGGACCATGGCGATTTCCTTCGTGGTGCTGGCGGTGTCGGGCATCGTGATGCTGCTGGGCAAGCATTTCCTGCTGCCGCTGATGGGCCATATGCTGTTCGGCTGGCTCAGCTACATCCTGAAGAACCTGCACAACGTGGTGGGGCCGATCTTTACGCTGTCGGTGATCGTCGCCTTCGTGGTGTTCCTGCGCGACAACCTGCCCAGCCGCGACGACCTCCGCTGGGTCACCAGCCTGGGTGGGCTGGCCTCGGGCAAGCATGTGCCGAGCGGGCGCTTCAACGCCGGCGAGAAAATGTGGTTCTGGGTGGGTGTGTTCGTGTTCGGGCTGGTGCTGTCGGCGTCGGGCTGGGTGCTCGACATGATCGTGCCCGGCATGGACTACTACCGCGCCACCATGCAGATCGCCAACGTGATCCACGGCATCTCGGCGGTGCTGATGATTGCGATGGCGTGCGGCCATATCTATATGGGCACCATCGGCATGGAAGGCGCCTACCGCGCCATGCGCGATGGCTGGGTCGACGAGGCCTGGGCCAAGGAGCACCACGAGCTCTGGTACGACGACATCAAGTCCGGCAAGATCCCGGCGCAGCGTTCGGCCAGCCCGGATGCCGCCGCGGCCCGGCCGGCACGGCAGAGTCCCGGCGAAGCCTGAAGCGCGCCACGAGCGGGCCCCACGACACAGCAGGAATCCACGACGATGACACGTATCCTGACACTGATCGCCGTAGCCGCCGGGGCCGCCTGCACGGCCTTCGCCCCGGCTGCGCTGGCCAAGCTGCCCGCGCCGACCGAGGCCCAGCAGGCCAAGGCCGCCGAGACCAGGGCGCGCACCGCCTGGTCCGACAAGGTCGCGGCCTACCAGCTGTGCCGCGCCCAGGACAAGATCGCCGGGCGCTACCTGGCCGACCGCAAGACGCACGGGCAGCAGGCGCGCGAGCCGGTGCAGACCGCCGCCTGCGCCGATCCGGGACCGTTCGTGGCCCCGGCCCCCGCCATCGCCAGCACCGCCGGTGCCCCCGCGGCAGGCGCGGTACAATCGCCGGCAAAGGCGCCGTAACTCCCGCCCCGCGCATGCCGCTCGGGGCTTCACCCGCAGCCCCGAGTCCCTCGTCATGACCTTGCGTCCCGAGCTTACCCAGGCAGCCGTTCCCCTGATCGAAGAGGTTGAAGTCGTCGACGAGCAAGGACGCGTGCGCGCGGCCTACCTGCCGGGCGAGCGGCCGCTGACGGTCTATCTCGACAAGCGCGAGCTGGTCACGCTGATGACGCTGGGCGGCGCGCCCGAGCACCTGGTGCTGGGCTACCTGCGCAACCAGCGCCTGGTGGAATCGATCGAGGACATTGCCGCGGTGCAGGTCGACTGGGAAACCGAGTCCGCCGCGGTGACCACCCGCACCGGCGTCGACCGCATCGAGGAACGCACCGCGCGCCGCGTGGTGACCACGGGCTGCGGCCAGGGCACCGTGTTCGGCTCGCTGCTGGACGAGGTCGACAGCATCCGGCTGCCGGTCGGCGCCATGCTGGACCAGGACACCCTGTACGGCATCATCGACACCATCCGGCTGCAGCAATCGGTGTACAAGCAGGCCGGCTCGGTGCATGGCTGCGCGCTGTTCCAGGGCACCGAGCTGCTGATGTTCGTCGAGGACGTCGGCCGCCACAATGCGGTCGATGCCATTGCCGGGCGCATGTGGCTGGAAGGCATGAGCGGTGGCGACAAGATCTTCTACACCACCGGACGCCTGACTTCCGAAATGGTGATCAAGGGCGCGCAGATGGGCATCCCGTTCCTGCTGTCGCGCTCGGGCGTGACGCAGATGGGCTACCAGATGGCCCGGCGCGTCAACCTGACGCTGTTCGCGCGCTGCACCGGCAAGCACTTCCTGCTCTATACGGGGCGGGAGCGCTTCCGCCACCGCCAGCCCGAAGACGTCGTGGCGTAGCGGTCACTCGCTCGCCAGCCTCCCAGGCTTGAAGGACGTGCGCCGAATGGTTGTACAATGCGGCGCACTCCGAGCCGTCTATCCTCCCAACCTTATGAGCATCAAATCCGACAAATGGATCCGCCGCATGGCGGAGCAGCACGGCATGATCGAGCCGTTCGAGCCAGGCCAGGTCCGGGAGGCCGACGGGCGCAAGATCGTGTCGTACGGCACCTCGAGCTACGGCTACGACATCCGCTGCGCCGACGAATTCAAGATCTTCACCAATATCAACAGCACCATCGTCGACCCGAAGAACTTCGACGAGAAGTCCTTCGTCGACTTCAAGGGCGAGGTCTGCATCATCCCGCCCAACTCGTTCGCGCTGGCGCGCACGATGGAATACTTCCGCATCCCGCGCAGCGTGCTGACCATCTGCCTGGGCAAGAGCACCTACGCCCGCTGCGGCATCATCGTCAACGTGACGCCGTTCGAGCCGGAATGGGAAGGCTATGTGACGCTGGAGTTCTCGAACACCACGCCGCTGCCGGCCAAGATCTACGCCGGCGAGGGTTGCGCCCAGGTCTTGTTCTTCGAGAGCGACGAGATCTGCGAGACCTCGTACGCCGACCGGGGCGGCAAGTACCAGGGCCAGCACGGTGTCACACTGCCGAAGACCTGAGCGCATTACAATCCGGCGTCTGCCGGCACGGCGCGCCTGCCAGGGCCGCCAAACCTGACGTGAGAGCCACATGCCGCCGTCGCAGGGAACCCCTGCGGGCCATGTGGCTCAAGTCCTTTATGTCCTGCTTTCCATCAAGGATGCCCGATGAAATTCCGCTTCCCCGTCATCATCATTGACGAAGACTTCCGCTCCGAGAACATCTCCGGCTCCGGCATCCGCGCGCTGGCCGAGGCGATCGAGAAAGAGGGCATGGAAGTCATGGGGCTGACCAGCTACGGCGACCTGACCTCGTTCGCCCAGCAGGCCAGCCGGGCATCGACCTTCATCGTGTCGATCGACGACGACGAGTTCGCCAGCGACAGCGAGGAGCTCGAGGCCGCCGCGATCGAGAAGCTGCGCGCCTTCGTCACCGAAGTGCGCCGCCGCAACTCCGACCTGCCGATCTTCCTGTACGGCGAGACCCGCACCTCGCGCCATATCCCCAACGATATCCTGCGCGAGCTGCACGGCTTCATCCACATGTTCGAGGACACGCCCGAGTTCGTGGCGCGCCATATCATCCGCGAAGCCAAGGTCTACCTGGACACGCTGGCGCCGCCGTTCTTCAAGGCGCTGATCGACTACGCGCAGGACAGCTCGTATTCGTGGCACTGCCCGGGGCACTCGGGCGGCGTCGCGTTCCTGAAGAGCCCGGTGGGCCAGGTGTTCCACCAGTTCTTCGGCGAGAACATGCTGCGCGCCGACGTCTGCAACGCCGTCGACGAACTGGGCCAGCTGCTCGACCACACCGGCCCGGTGGCGGCGTCGGAGCGCAATGCCGCGCGCATCTTCAACTCCGACCACATGTATTTCGTCACCAACGGCACCTCCACCTCGAACAAGATGGTGTGGCATGCCAACGTGGCGCCGGGCGACATCGTGGTGGTGGACCGCAACTGCCACAAGTCGATCCTGCACGCGATCATGATGACGGGGGCGATCCCGGTGTTCCTGATGCCGACGCGCAACCACTACGGCATCATCGGCCCGATCCCGAAGAGCGAGTTCGATCCGCAGACCATCAAGAAGAAGATCGCCAACCATCCGTTCGCCAGCAAGGCGAAGAACCAGAAGCCGCGCATCCTGACCATCACCCAGGGCACCTACGACGGCGTGCTGTACAACGCCGAGCAGATCAAGGAAATGCTGGCCGCGGAGATCGACACGCTGCACTTCGATGAGGCCTGGCTGCCGCACGCGGCGTTCCACGACTTCTATCGCAACATGCACGCGATCGGCAAGGACCGCCCGCGCAGCAAGGACGCGCTGGTGTTTGCCACGCAGTCCACGCACAAGCTGCTGGCGGGCCTGTCGCAGGCGTCGCAGATCCTGGTGCAGGATTCCGAGACGCGCAAGCTGGACCGCTACCGCTTCAACGAAGCGTACCTGATGCACACCTCGACCAGCCCGCAGTACTCGATCATCGCCTCGTGCGACGTGGCCGCGGCGATGATGGAAGCGCCGGGCGGCACCGCGCTGGTGGAAGAGAGCATCCAGGAGGCGATGGACTTCCGCCGCGCCATGCGCAAGGTCGAGGGCGACTACGATGCCGGCAACAACGGCGACTGGTGGTTCAAGGTGTGGGGCCCGGACGCGCTGATCGAAGACGGCATCGGCGACCGCGAGGAATGGATGCTGAAGGCCAACGAGCGCTGGCACGGCTTTGGCGACCTCGCCGACGGCTTCAACCTGCTCGACCCGATCAAGGCCACCATCATCACCCCGGGCCTTGACGTCGACGGCGAGTTCAGCGAGCGCGGCATCCCGGCGGCGATCGTCACCAAATACCTGGCCGAACACGGCATCATCATCGAGAAGACCGGGCTGTACTCGTTCTTCATCATGTTCACCATCGGCATCACCAAGGGCCGCTGGAACTCGCTGGTGACCGAGCTGCAGCAGTTCAAGGACGACTACGACCAGAACCAGCCGCTGTGGCGCGTGCTGCCGGAATTCGTCGGCAAGTATCCGCAGTACGAGCGCATGGGCCTGCGTGACCTGTGCGATGCCATCCACAGCGTGTACAAGGCCAACGACGTCGCGCGCGTAACCACGGAGATGTACCTGTCGGACATGGAACCGGCGATGAAGCCGTCGGACGCGTGGGCCATGATGGCCCACCGCGAGATCGAGCGCGTGCCGGTCGACGACCTGGAGGGCCGTGTCACCGCGATCCTGCTGACGCCGTACCCGCCGGGCATTCCGCTGCTGATCCCGGGCGAGCGCTTCAACCGCACCATCGTGCAATACCTGAAGTTCGCGCGCGAGTTCAACAAGCTGTTCCCGGGCTTCGAGACCGACATCCACGGCCTGGTCGAGGACGAGGTCGACGGCAAGAAGGCGTACTTCGTCGACTGCGTGAAGCAAGGCGCCTGAGCGCCAGCCGGCCTCCCGCCGCTGCAGCAGGGCCCCGCCACGGCGGGGCCCTTTCTTTTTGCCCTAGCTGAACGGATTCAGCACCATCGTGCCGGTGCCGCGGAAGTCCGCGACATTGCGCGTGACGATGGTGAGGCGGTGGATCAGCGCGGTGGCGGCGATGAACTTGTCCAGCGCGTGCTCGGGCCGCGCCGCGCGCAACTGGCCCCAGACCTGCGCGACCTCGGCATCGACCGGCAGCACCTGCCGGCCGAAGTCCTCCAGCACATTGGCCAGCCAGCGCTCCAGCAGCGCCGCCTGCACCGCGTCGCCGCGCTGGCGGATCAGGGCCACGCCGCGCTGGAGTTCGCCCACGGTCAGCGCCGACAGGTAGAGCGCGGCCCCCTCGCGCGCCGCCTCCCGGAAGAAGGCCCGCACGCCGGGGTTGGCGCGCTCGCGCTTGCGGGTCTCGCTGATGACGTTGGTGTCAATCAAATACACGCGGCGCCTCGCCCGTATCCTGGATGCGCGCGAAGTCGGCGTCCTGACCGACCTCCGGCATGCTGGACAGCACCTCGGCAAAGCTGCGCCGGGCGGTGCCGCCCAGCGCCTGCGCCAGGATGGCGCGGTGTTCGGCCTCGGCGCTGCGGCCGTTGGCGGCGGCCTGCTCGCGCAGGCGCTGGACCAGCGCTTCATCGATGCCACGAACCAGTAGGGTTGCCATCTTGAACTCCTCACCGTTGGATGGAGCGATGATAGCATTGTTATCATTACGGCGGTCACGTATCGATGGCAGGCAGTAGACCGGGGTCCCGGCGGCGCGCCCCGCGCATTTGGTGCTTGGCATGGTGTTCTCCTGAGTCATGGGCTGAATGCAGGAGCCAGTCTGGGCCGAGCCGGCCCGCTGGTCGATGAGCCGATTCGCAATTGCGCGGGTTGCCTCGCGGCGGCGCCGGTGCCTGGGGCGTCAGCGCTGCGCCAGCACCTCCTCCAGCGTCACGTGCCCCTGGAACCCGCCCTGGCTTTGCGCCGGCGCCTGCCGCTCGATCGCGTGCGCGAAGCGCACCGCCGGATCGTCTTCGAGCTTGTCGAACAGCCGCTGCAGGCCGGGGTAGTCGTTGCGGTCCAGTACCTGGTGGTAGCGGGTCCAGCGGGCGATACCGATGAAGTACGCATCCGCCAGCGTGCGCTGTTCGCCCAGCAGCCAGGGCTTGTCACCCAGCATGGCTTCCAGTTCGGCATGCACGTTGCGCACTTCGGCCGCGCCATAGCGGGTCAACGCCTCCAGCTCGGCACCCTGTGCGCCATGCTCGAGCGCATACCAGAGCGGGGCGAAGGCACCGAAAAAGCTGGTGTTGAGGTAGGCCAGCATCTGGTTGAGCCGGTCGAAGTCGCGCGTACCCTGGGCAAAGCCGAGACCCTGCTCGATGCCGCGCGCGCCGAGGTGGTTCAGGATCGCCAGGCTTTCGCTGAGGAAATTGCCCTGCGCGTCCATCAGCGTCGGCGTTTCGCCGATCGGGTTGATCTGGCGGTAAGCAGCGCTGGTCACGACTTCCGGCATGTCGATGCGGCTCAGGCGATAGGGCTGGCCAAGCCATTCCAGCGCGACGATGGAGCCGAACGAGCAGCCGGAGGGAACGCCGTAGAAGAGGGTGGGGGTAGGCATGAATGGTTCTCCTGGATTTGGTTAGGGCCCGCCGATCGGGCACAGCAGAACTGTAGATGCATGGACTTTGCGTGAGTAGTACGCAAAAATCCGACCTATCGTCCACACATATAGACTTTGCGCGCCATGCTCAACCTCAACGACCTGCGCTTCTTCGTCGTCGCCGTCACCCATGGCGGGTTTGCTGCCGCGGGGCGGGCCCTGGGAGTGCCCAAGTCCACCGTCAGCAAGCGCGTGGCCGAGCTGGAACAGGCACTGCAGGCGCGGCTGCTCTACCGCAGTTCGCGCAGCTTCACGCTGACCGATGCCGGCCGCGACTTCTATGACCACGCGCACGCCGCCCTGATCGAAGCCGAGGCCGCGCAGGAGGCGGTGCAGCGGCGCGTGGCCGAGCCCAGCGGCACGGTGCGCATCACGGCCGCGGTGCCCACCGCGCAGCGGTACCTGGCGCCGCACCTGCCGGCGCTGGCGCGTGCCTATCCGCGCCTGCACGTGCAGCTGGAGGTGTCCGACCGCATGGTCGACCTGGTGCAGGAAGGCTTCGATATCGCGGTGCGCAGCCATTTCGCGCCGCTGCCGGACTCCGGCCTGGTGCAACGCCAGCTTGCCGTGGAGGACATCGTGCTGGTGGCGTCGCCCGACTACCTGGCCGGGCGCGGCACGCCGGCATCGCCCGCGCAGCTGTCCGGCCACGACGGGCTGCTGACCGGGGCCGCGGCGGCAACGTGGCGCCTGTGGGGACCCCAGGGCGAGCGCGCGGAAGCCAGCCCGGCGCCCCGCATGACCGTGAACGAATCGACCGTGCTGCTCGGCGCCGCCATGGCGGGGCTGGGCATCGTGCCGCTGCCGCACGAGCTGTGCCGCGCGGCGCTGACGGCCGGGCAACTGGTGCGGGTGCTGCCGCACTGGACCGCCGGCAGCGTGACCACCACGCTGCTGTTGCCGGCGCGGCGCGGGCAGCTGCCCGGGGTGCGCGCCACCGTCGACTTCCTGGTGCAATGCCTGGCGCCCGGCAGCGCGGGCCATGCCCTGCCGCAATGAAAAAGCCCCGCATTGCTGCGGGGCCTTGGGAGGATTGCCGGAGTCTGCCGCCGGCGCAGTCCTATTTCTTCTTCTCGAACTCGAACTGCGGCGCGGCCGATTCGCTTTCCGCCGGTGGCTGCGTCGGCAACTCGAGCGAGCCGGACTCGGCCGGCGCCGAACCCGGGCCCGGAATCGACAAGCCCGGCGTGGCGGGCTTGGGGCTGCTGCCTTCCAGGTCGATGTTCAGGTCGCGCGTGATGCTGCGGTCCTGTGCCTTCTGCGTGCCGGTGCTGACCAGGCCGGGGAAGACGATGATCAGCGCCACCATCACCAGCTGGATCACCACGAACGGCACCGCGCCCCAGTAGATTTCGGAGGTCTTGACTTCGCGCGGGGCCACCGAGCGCAGGTAGAACAGCGAGAAGCCGAACGGCGGGTGCATGAACGAGGTCTGCATGTTCACCGCCAGCAGCACGCCGAACCAGATCAGGTCGATGCCGAGCTTGTCGGCCACCGGACCCACCAGCGGCACCAGGATAAAGGCCAGCTCGAAGAAGTCCAGGAAGAACGCCAGCAGGAAGAACAGCACGTTCACCGCCACCAGGAAGCCGGTCTGGCCGCCCGGCAGCGCGGTCAGCAGGTGTTCGACCCAGATATGGCCGTCGACGCCGTAGAACGTCAGCGAGAACACACGCGCGCCGATCAGGATGAAGATCACGAAGGCCGACAGCTTGAGCGTGGCTTCCATGGCCTGCCGGGTCAGGCCCAGGTCGAGGCGGCGCTTCACCATGGCCAGGATCAGCGCGCCGAGCGCGCCCATGCCGCCGCCTTCGGTCGGCGTGGCCACGCCGATGAAGATGGTGCCGAGCACCAGGAAGATCAGCGCCAGCGGCGGGATCAGCACGAAGGTGACCTTCTCCGCCATCTGCGACAGCAGGCCGAGCTTCAGCGTCTTGTTGATCACGGCCAGCACGAAGGCGAACAGGATTGCCGCGCCCACCGAGACCACCAGGCGCTCATCCAGCGGGGCTTCGGGCTTGTAGAGCTTGTCCACCGCCACGCCCACCGCCACCGCCAGCGCGGTCAGCACCAGCACCGAGGCGGCGCCGCTCTTGCCGCTGGGCTCGCGGAAGGTGCGCGCCTCGATCGGCAGCGCCGGTGCCGCGGCCGGCTTGATGATCGTGACCATCAGCACGTACAGCATGTAGAGCCCGGTCAGCACCAGGCCCGGCACGAACGCGCCCTTGTACATGTCGCCCACCGAACGGCCGAGCTGGTCGGCCAGCACGATCAGCACCAGCGACGGCGGGATGATCTGCGCCAGCGTGCCCGACGCCGCGATCACCCCCGAGGCCAGCCGCTTGTCGTACTTGTACTTCAGCATCAGCGGCAGCGAGATCAGCCCCATCGAAATCACCGAGGCCGCCACCACGCCGGTGGTCGCCGCCAGCAGCGCGCCGACGAAGATCACCGCGTAGGCCAGGCCGCCGCGGATCGGGCCGAACAGCTGCCCGATGGTGTCGAGCAGGTCCTCGGCCATGCCCGAGCGTTCCAGGATCAGGCCCATGAAGGTGAAGAACGGGATCGCCAGCAGCGTATCGTTCTCGATGATGCCGAACAGCCGGCTGGGCAGCGCCTGCAGCAGCTCGGGCGGCAGCATTCCCAGCTCGATGCCGATAAAGGCGAACAGCAGCCCGTTGGCGGCCAGCGCAAAGGCGATCGGGAAGCCCGACAGCAGGAATACCACCAGCGAGGCGAACATGATCGGTGCCATGTTCGCAATCAGGAATTGCGTCATCGTGCGCGCCTCTTATCGTTTGTCAGACGGGGCGGTCTGGTTGGCCTGCGCGATCGCGGCAATTTCCAGCGCCGGATCGACCGCGTGCTTGCGGAAGGCCGAGAACGGCAGTTCCCCCTTCAGGTAGGCAAAGCGCTTGATCAGCTCGGACAGGCCTTGCAGGATCATCAGGGCAAAGCCGGCCACGATCAGGAACTTGGCCGGCCAGCGGATCAGGCCGCCGGCATTGCCGGACATTTCATGGCCGGCGTAGGACAGCCAGAAGTAGGGGATCGACAACCAGAGGATGATGGCGGAGATCGGCAGCAGGAAGAACAGGATGCCGAACACATCGATCCAGACCTGGGTGCGCTCGGAAAAGCGGCCGGCGATCACGTCGATGCGCACATGCTCGTCGCGGCGCAGCGTGTACGGGGCCCCTAGCAGGAACACGCCGGCGAACATATACCACTGCAGTTCAAGCCAGGCGTTGGAACTGATGCTGAAGGTGTAGCGAATGATGGCGTTGCCTGCGCAGACCAGCACGGCCAGCAGGACCAGCCATTTCGCCCACTGCCCGATGAAAGCATTCACGGCGTCGATAAGCCGCGAGATCCTCATAAGGGAAGACATGTGATCGTCCTAGGGATGGGGGATACAGGGGTGGCGCGTTAGTCTACGGCGTCGGCGGCCCTGCATCTTTAGGGTGAATCCCCAGTGCATCACATTCTTTGGCGATTTCGCACGAATTGTCTGCGAATCGCGCGCCGTGCCGCGCGGATTCGATATTCCCGTGCCGGATATCGGCCTACCGCAGTGGCCGCTTCATGCAATACACAACAGTTGCCGCGGCCAGGGGCAGAAAAGAAAAACGGGAGCTTGCGCTCCCGTTGCCGGCTTGCCGGGGTGGTCGCTGCGGCGCGGTCAGCCGTTCAGCGCCTTGCGTGCCGCGGCGATGGCCGCGCGCACCTGGTCCGGCGCGGTGCCGCCGATATGGTTGCGCGCCGCGACCGAGCCTTCCAGCGTCAGCACCGCATGCACATCGTCGCCGATCAGCGCGGCCTCGTTGCCCAGGCCGGAGACCTCGCGCAGCTCTGCCACGGTCAGGTCGGCCAGGTCGCACTGGCGGCCGTCGCAGGCGCGCACGGCGTGGGCCACGGCTTCATGGGCGTCGCGGAAGGGCAGGCCCTTCTTGACCAGGTAGTCGGCCAGGTCGGTGGCGGTGGCATAGCCCTGCAGCGCGGCGGCGCGCATCGCTTCGGGCTTGACGCTGATGCCCGGCACCATGTCGGCGAAGATGCGCAGCGTGTCGACCACGGTATCGACCGTATCGAACAGCGGCTCCTTGTCTTCCTGGTTGTCCTTGTTGTACGCCAGCGGCTGGCCCTTCATCAGCGTCAGCAGGCCGATCAGGTGGCCGTTGACGCGGCCGGTCTTGCCGCGCGCCAGTTCGGGCACGTCCGGGTTCTTCTTCTGCGGCATGATCGAGCTGCCGGTGCAGAAGCGGTCGGCGATGTCGATAAAGCCCACGCGCGGGCTCATCCACAGCACCAGCTCTTCCGAGAAGCGCGAAACGTGGGTCATCACCAGCGCCGCGGCGGCGCAGAATTCGATGGCGAAGTCGCGGTCCGAGACGGCATCTAGCGAATTGCGGCAGACGCCGTCGAAGCCCAGCTGCTGCGCCACGAACTCGCGGTCGATCGGGTAGCTGGTGCCGGCCAGCGCGGCGGCGCCCAGCGGCAGGCGGTTGACGCGCTTGCGGCAGTCGGCCATGCGCTCGGCGTCGCGCGTGAACATCTCGTTGTACGCCAGCAGGTGGTGGCCGAAGGTGACCGGCTGCGCTACCTGCAGGTGGGTGAAGCCCGGCAGGATGGTGTCGGCGTTGTGCTCGGCCAGGTCCAGCAGCGAGGTGCGCAGCGCGCCCAGCAGCACGATGATGTTGTCGATCTCGCTGCGCAGCCACAGGCGGATGTCGGTGGCAACCTGGTCGTTGCGCGAGCGGCCGGTGTGCAGGCGCTTGCCGGCATCGCCCACCAGCGCGGTCAGGCGCGCCTCGATATTCAGGTGGACGTCTTCCAGGTCGAGCTTCCATTCAAAGCTGCCGGCCTCGATCTCGCCCCGGATCTGCGCCATGCCGCGCTCGATCTCGGCGCGGTCGGCCTCGGCGATGATGCCCTGCTTTGCCAGCATGGCCGCGTGGGCCAGCGAGCCCTGGATGTCGAACAGGGCCAGGCGCTTGTCGAAGAACACCGAGGCGGTGTAGCGCTTCACCAGGTCGGACATCGGTTCGGAGAAGCGGGCGGACCAGGCTTCGCCTTTCTTGGCAAGTTGGGAGGTGGACATGGACGTCGGCTGCAGTGGCTCGCGCGGCAGGCGGCCGGCGTGCGGACGGCGGCGGGCGCGAAAAATTGGGAAACGGCGATTATATCGCCCGGCGGCGCGCTGGCGGTGCCGGCCGCCACGGCAGCGCAGCCGTCAAGGTCCGCTGTGGATCACGGGCCCCCTGAACACGACCGGGCCGCTCGGCCCGTCGGCATTGGGCGAGCCGCCGGCCGGCTCGATACTGACGGCCAGCGCGGGCACCGCCGGTGGCCGCTGCGCCAGCGCCAGCCGCGCTTGCGGCACCCGGCCGATCAGGCCCAGCGACCGCGGCGTGCCGCCTTGCGGCAGCGCCCACAGCTGCAATACCTGCCGGTCGCTCAAGCGCAGGTGATCCAGGCGGCGCACCAGCAGTTCGCGTCGGCCTGCGTCCCATGACACCAGCATGGCCGGTTGCCCGCGGTCGTCGTTGAGCACGGCGATGACTTCAGCGGGCGCCGCCTCGCGCTGCTGCGCCAGGTGCATGCCGATGCCGATCGCCAGCACGGCCACCAGCGCCAGGGCGGCCGCGGCGCCGCGCCAGAAGACCGGGGCGGACCACAGGCGCTGCCACCAGCTGCCGGCAGCATCGGGGCCAGGGGCGCCGACCGCGGCGGCCGGGCTGCGATCCTCGGCCGCTTTCCAGCCCAGCCTCTCCTCGATCCCGCACCAGACCTTGTCGACCGGCACCGCCGCCGCCTGCAGTTCGGCCACGCCGGCCAGGCGCGCCTGCCAGCGGTGGATCGCCGCGCGCACCGCCGGTTCCTGATGCGCCAGCCGCTCCAGGCGCCGGCGCGCGCCGCCGCGCAGCACGCCCAGCGCGTACTGGGCGGCGATCCGGTCGAGCAGGTCGGGATGGCTGGCCAGCTTCATGCCGCGCCCTCCATGCAGTTGCGCAGCCGCTCCAGCCCGCGCCGGATCCACGACTTGACCGTTCCCAGCGGCGCCCGCAGGCGCTCGGCCAGCTCGGCATGGCTCAGGTCCTGCAGGTAGGCCAGCATGATGGCCTGGCGCTGGGACTGCTCCAGCCGCTGCAGGCAGCGGTTGAGCGCGCGCGCCTGCTGGCTGGCCTCGGCCAGTTCGGCGGGCCCGGCGGCGTCATCGGCCAGCCATTCGCCAAGGTCTTGGTCCAGCTCGGCGGTCTGCGCAACGCGCGCCGCTGCCGCGCGGCGCAGGCAGTCCAGCGCGCGGTTGCGCACGATCGCGGTCATCCACGTCATCGGCGCGGCCACCTGCGGCCGGTAGTCGCCGGCGTGGTGCCAGATGCTGACAAAGCTCTCCTGCACGACATCCTCCGCCCAATCGCGCCTGCCGGTAATACGCAGCGCAAGCCCAAACAGTTTCGTCGCGGTGAGGTCATAGAGCGCGCGCAGCGCCTGGCGCTCGCCCACGGCCACGGCCTGCAACAGTCCCTCCAGCCGGTCGGGACTGGCGGGCGCGGCATAAGACGGCTGCGGGGAGGGCACCGGGACGGCTCCTTGCAGGGAAGCTTTGCCGGATTATAGGTAGCGCCGCATCCAAACGCCCGGCACCTGCGTAGATATCGACAGGCGCAAGCCAGGCACCCCATCCCCGGGGCGCCACGTTGTCATCCCTCACAGGAGAACACCATGGACCGCATGTCACACAAGCCCGCGCGCGAGCCCGACACCATCGTCACGCTGCCGGACGCGCGCCGGCGCGGCCTGCTCAAGGCGCCCGGCCTGTTCGCGCTGGGCTCGCTGGCCGTCATCAGCCTCGGCGAGTCGATGCCGGCGTGGGCGCAGACGCAGTCGGGCAGCACCAAGGACGACATCAATATCCTCAATACCGCGCTGGGGCTGGAATACCAGGCGATCGCGGCCTACCAGATCGGCGCCGAAAGCGGGCTGCTGCAAAAGCCGGTGCTGGCCACCGCGGTCAAGTTCCAGGACCACCACAAGGCCCATGCGCAGGTGCTGGCCGGCACGGTGTCGAAGCTGGGCGGCACGCCGGTGGTGGCGAAGAAGGCGTCGGCGTATGAGTTCCCGACTGACAAGCTGAAGACGCAGGCCGATGTGCTGCGCTTTGCCGCCGGGCTGGAGAAGGGCGCCACGTCGGCTTACCTGGGCGTGCTGCCGAATTTCTACAACCGCGAGCTGACGCGCGCCGCCGGCAGCATCCTCGGGGACGAGGCGATGCACTGGGCGGTGCTATTGCATGCGCTGGGCGAGGATCCGGTGCCGGGGGCGTTTGTGGGGTGAACCGGTTGAGATCGGGTGAAGCTTGCCGACGGGTTGCTCCCCTCTCCCGCGCGCGGGAGAGGGGCAGGGGGTGAGGGCAGGAGGGTCAAAGGCCGAGGCCGGTGGGTTAACACCGTTGGCCTTGCTTGATGTGGTTCCTTATCAAACCGCCCCTCACCCCGGCCCTCTCCCCATGAGGGGAGAGGGAGAACACCTTGCTTGGGCCAGGTCGGGCGGCTTGGGCCCCACCCAAAATCGCTCTGTCTTGCCGAGGTGTGGGTTGGCCTGTCAACCCGTATTGCGCAACCCCGCCGCCACCCCGTTGATGGTCAGGTGGATCCCGCGCCGTACCCGGATGTCATCGCCATCCTTGCCCGAGCGGAAGCGCTTGAGCAGTTCCACCTGCAAGTGGTTGAGCGGATCCAGATATGCAAAGCGGTTCTTGATCGAGCGCGCCAGCAGCGGGTTGTCCGCCAGCCGTTCCTGGTGGCCGGTGATCAGCGCCAGCATGTCGCAGGTCAGGTGCCATTCCTTGCTGATGCGGTTGAACACGTTGCGGCGCAGCGTGGCGTCGTCGCACAGCTGGGCGTAGCGCGAGGCCACGGCGAGGTCGGTCTTGGCCAGCACCATGTCCATGTTGGACAGCAGCGTCGAGAAGAACGGCCAGGTCTTGACCATGCGCCGCAGCGTGGACACGGCCTGCTTGCGCGCCTTGTCGTCCGGCGCGCTGTCGAGCAGCGAGCGCACCGCGCTGCCGAAGCCGTACCAGCCCGGCAGCAGCAGGCGGCACTGCCCCCACGAGAAGCCCCACGGGATCGCGCGCAGGTCTTCGATGCGGCGGTTCTTCTTGTCCATCAGCTTGCGCGAGGCCGGGCGCGAACCCAGGTTCAGGTCGGCGATCTCGGTGATCGGCGTGGTGGCGAAGAAGTAGTCCTTGAAGCCCGGGGTCTCGTAGACCAGGTCGCGATAGGCGGTAAAGGCGCGGTCCGACAGCTGCTGCATCACGGCCTCGAAGGTATCCAGGTCCTTCGGCGCGTTCTGCTGCGGCAGCAGCGACGCCTCCAGCGTGGCGGCGACCACCGTTTCGAGGTTGCGCCGGCCGATCTCGGCATTGGCAAACTTGCTGTTGATGATCTCGCCCTGCTCGGTCAGGCGGATCTGGCCGTTGACCGTGCCCGGCGGCTGCGACAGGATAGCCTGGTAGGTCGGGCCGCCGCCGCGGCCGACGGTGCCGCCGCGGCCGTGGAACAGGCGCAGCTTGACGTTGCGCTGCTCGAACAGCTGCACCAGCTCCAGCTCGGCCTTGTACAGCTCCCAGGTGGACGTCAGGAAGCCACCATCCTTGTTCGAGTCCGAGTAGCCCAGCATCACCTCCTGCTCGACGCCATGGTGCGCGACCACCGCGTCGAAGCCCGGCAGGTCCAGCAGCGACTGCATGATGCCGGCGGCGTTGCGCAAGTCTTCGATGGTCTCGAACAGCGGGATCACCATCAGCTCCATGCGCGCCGGGTCGGTCTTGCTGCCCAGCGTGCCCTGCAGCATGCCCGATTCCTTCTGCAGCAGCATCACCTCGACCAGGTCCGACAGCGTCTCGGTATGCGAGATGATGTAGTTGCGCGCCACGCGCTTGCCATAGCGCGCACGCAGCTCGCGCGCGGCGGCGAAGATCGCCAGTTCCTTGCGGGTCTGCTCCGAGTATTCGTGCCACGGCAGCGTCAGCAGGCGCGGCTGGCGCAGTTCGGCCAGCAGCAGTTCCAGCTTGCGCTGCTCGGGCAAGGCGGCGTAGTCGGGGGCGATGCCGGCGGCGGCGAACAGTTCGGCGATGACCGCCTCGTGCACGTCGGAGACCTGGCGCATGTCGACCGAGGCCAGGTGGAAGCCGAACACGGCGATGGCGCGCGCGAGCGCGTCGATGCGGTGGCTGGCCAGCGCCTGGCCGTGGTGCGCGCGCAGCGAATCGATCACCACCTGGATGTCGGCGCCGAAGGCCTCGGCGCTGTCATAGGGCTCGGCCGGCGCCACCGGGCGGCGCGTCGCGGCATGGCCGGTCAGCGCCTTGCAGGTGGCGGCCAGGCGCGCGTAGATGCCGATCAGCGCGCGCCGGTAGGGCTCGTCGGCGCGGTGCTCGGAATGGTCGGGCGAGCGTTCGGCCAGCGCCAGCAGTTCCGGGCTGGCATCGACCATCAGCGTCGACATCGACAGCTCGGCGCCGAGCGCGTGGACCTCGTCCAGGTACCAGTCCAGGATCAGCTGCGCCTGCTGGCTGGCGGCGTGCTCCAGGGTTTCGGCGGTGACGTTGGGGTTGCCGTCGCGGTCGCCGCCGATCCACGAACCCATCTGCAGGAACGGAGCCAGCGGCGCCGCCTGCGTGCCCGGCGCGCCGGCAGCGCCCTTGCGCTTGCGCGTGGCCGGGAACACCGCGGCGATGTCTTCTTCCAGCTCGCTCATCAGCTGCGGGATGCCGCGCAGGAAGGTGGTGCGGTAGTACGACAGCGCGTTCTCGATCTCGTCGGCCACGGTCAGGCGCGCATCGCGCAGCATGCGGGTCTGCCACAGCGTGGTGACCTTGGCGCGCAGCTGCGCGGTGTTGTGCTCGCGCTCGCGCGCCGTCATCGGCAGGTCGCGCTCGGCCAGCAGGCGGGCGATCTCACGTTCGGCGTCTAGGATGCTCTTGCGCTGGACTTCGGTCGGGTGCGCGGTCAGCACCGGCACGATCAGCGCCTCGTCCAGGAACTTGCGCAACTGCTTGCCGGTCACGCCGGCGGCGTCGATCTTTTCCAGCGCGTGCTGCAGGCTGCCGTCCTGCGGCGGCGAGCCCGCCAGCGCATGCACGCGGCGGCGGCGGTTGTGGTGCTGGTCCTCGGCGATATTGGCCAGGTGCGAGAAATAGCTGAAGGCGCGCACCACCTGGTTGGTCTGGTCGCGCGACAGGCGCTTGAGCAGCCGGTCCAGCTCGGCGCCGGCGGCGCGGTCGTTCTCGCGGCGGAAGCGCACCGCGGTCTGGCGGATGGTCTCGACCACCTCGAAGGCGGCGTCGCCTTCCTGCTCGCGCAGGCAGTCGCCCAGCAGGCGGCCGAGGAAACGGATGTCCTCGCGCAGCGGTACGTCCTTGTCAGCGGTGCGGCGGGCGGGGGCGGCGGCGATGGTGGTTCCGTTGCTCGACACGATCGAAAGCCTGGGCTTGGGGGAGCGCTTGGCTGCGCGGGGGGCGGAGCGGGGCGGTTTGGCGCCGGTTGCGCCGGTTGCGTCACCTTTGGCGGCGGCCGAATCCTTGGCGGCCGCAGCGGTCTTCCGACCATTGGGCCGCGCAGCATGCTGCGTCATGCAATCTCCTCTTGCTTCTCTAAGCTTATGTAATGGTGCGGAGGGGCGCGCCTGGGGCGCTTAGGGCGCGTGCTACCATTGACGCATGTCGTCCGCCACCCCGTTTTCCGCTACCGCTGTCGTGTCTCGCAACCTTCCGCAAAAGCTCGTCATTGCCTCCCGGGAGAGCCGTCTGGCCCTGTGGCAGGCAGAACATGTGCGTGCTGCATTGCAACAATACTATCCCGCGTGCGACGTGTCCATTCTTGGCATGACCACGCGCGGAGACCAGATTCTAGACCGTACGCTGTCCAAAGTCGGCGGCAAGGGTCTGTTTGTCAAAGAACTGGAGTTCGCGATGGACGAAGGCCGGGCCGACCTCGCGGTGCATTCGCTCAAGGATGTGCCGATGGAGCTGCCCCCGGGCTTCACGCTGGCCGCGGTGATGGAGCGCGAGGACCCGCGCGACGCGCTGGTGTCCTCCACGTATGCGTCGCTGGACGAGATGCCGGCCGGCACCGTGGTCGGCACCTCCAGCCTGCGCCGCGAAGCCGCGCTGCGCAGCCGCTATCCGCACCTGGTGGTCAAGCCGCTGCGCGGCAACCTCGACACGCGGCTGGGCAAGCTCGATCGCGGCGAATATGGCGCCATCATCCTGGCTGCCGCGGGCCTGAAGCGGCTTGGGCTGGGCGAACGCATCCGCGCGCTGATCCCGCTCGAAGCCTCGCTGCCGGCCGCCGGGCAGGGCGCGCTGGGCATCGAAACGCTTTCCACCCGTCCGGAACTGGCCGAATGGCTGGCGCCGCTGAACCACCAGCCGACCGCGCTGGCCGTGACCGCCGAGCGCGCCGTGTCGCGCCGGCTGGGCGGCTCGTGCCAGGTCCCGCTGGCGGCCCACGCGCGCTGGGACGGCGACCAGCTGCGGCTGGAGGCCTTCGTCGCCATGCCCGACGGTAGCCGCGCCATCCGCGCAGCGGCGGCCGGTCCGGCTGCTGACCTGGCTGCCGCCGAAGCGCTCGGCCAGGCCTGCGCGACTGACCTGCTGGCGCAGGGCGCCGAGTCGATCCTCGCCGCGCTGGCCGATTCAGGCGACGCCGCTTCTCCATCTCCCGCCTGAGGCTGCCCGATGCCCCGCCCGACCGTCGTTGTCACACGACCCGCCGGGCAGTCCCGGCAACTGACCGAGGCCCTGCAGGGCGCCGGTCTGGATGTACTCAGCTTCCCGCTGCTGGCAATCGGCCCGGCCGCTGACGACGCGCCGCTGCGCGCGGCGCTGGCGCGGCTGGACACCTTTGCGCTGGTGGTATTCGTCAGTCCCAATGCCATTGCCTTTGCGCTGGACGCGCTCGCCGGCGTGCAGGGCACGGCCGCGGCCCGCTGGCCCGCGCAGGTCGCGGTCGCGGTGGTCGGCCCGGCCAGCGTCGCCGCGCTGGCCGAGCGCGGCATCTCGGCACCGGCGTATCGCGTGATCGCGCCGGCGGGAGCCAACGCTCCGGGCCATGACGATACGATGCCCGACGCCGAGGCGCTGCGCTTCGACTCCGAAGCGCTGTGGGCGCAGCTCGATCCGGCCGCGCTGGCCGGCAAGCCGGTGCTGATCATCCGCGGCAACGGCGGGCGCGACTGGCTGGGCGACCGCCTGCGCGAGGCCGGCGCCCAGGTCGAAGCCGTCGAGGCCTACCAGCGCACGCTGCCCGAACCGGGCGCCATGCAATGGCAGGCCGTGCGCGACCACCTGCGTCCCGGCGCCGCGCCGCACGCCTGGCTGCTAACCAGTTCCGAGGCAGTGCGCAACCTCGACGTGCTGGCGCGGCAGCATCTGTCGCCCCAGGAAGACGCTTCGCTGCGGCAGGTGCAGTGCATCGCGCCCCATGCGAGAATCGCCGAACAGGCGCTGGCGCTGGGCTTTGCCCATATCCAGCGCGCCGCGCCCGGCGATGCCGGCCTGCTCGCGGCATGCCTGCAGTGGGCCGATGCTTTCGCCGGCCCTGCGCCTTCAAGCCTGCCGGCGCCGTCGGGCCCGGCGGCCGCGAAGCCGGCCGAAGCCGCAGCGCCGCCGGCCGCCAGCCCGCCTGCCGCAGTCCCTGCAACGTCAACGAAGGTCGAACGCGTGACGCAAGAAACCACGTCCTCCTCCGCTACGCCGCCGCCCGGCGCGGCCTCTGTCCACCCGGCGCAGTCCGCGCAAGCGGTGCCGCCGCAAGGCGCCGGCCATGCCGGCGCTGCCCGTCCGGCCGCGCGCCGTTCCGCCGCGCTGTGGGCGCTGGTCGCCGTGCTGGTGGTGGCGACCGCCGGCGGCTTCTGGTGGCTGCAGCAGCGGGTCGACCACCTGACCGGCGAGCTGGCGCGCCGCCAGCAAAGCAACGACGCCCTGGTGCAGGAGTCGCGCGTGCTGACGCGCAATGCGCAGGACACCGTCAAGGAACTGCAGGCCAAGGTCGGCGTGCTCGAGAACCAGGTCGGCGAAACCCGCGACAAGCAGGTGGCGCTGGAACAGGTCTACCAGGACCTGATGCGCAACCGCGACGACTGGGAAATCGCCGAGATCCAGCAGTTGCTGACCAGCGCCGGCCAGCAACTGCAGCTGACCGGCAACGTGCAGGTCGCGCTGGCCGCGCTGCAAAGCGCCGATGCGCGCCTGGCGCGCACCGACAAGCCGCAATACAACCTGCTGCGCCGGGCCATCGCCCGCGACGTGGCGCGCATGAAGGCGGTGCCCGACACCGACCTGACCGGCGCCGCGATCAAGCTGGACGAAGCCATCAACCAGGTCGACGCGCTGCCGCTGCTGTCCAGCGAACGCATGCTCGAACGCAGCGAGGCCGATGCCCGCAAGGGCGCCGCCGCCAACGGTGGCAATGGTGCCCAGGGCGCCAGCGCGCCGGCCGCCGCCAACGGCACCGGGCCGGGCTGGTTCACCCGCTTCTGGGACTACCTGCGCGAGGAGCTGGCGCAGGTGATCCGCATCCGCAAGGTCGACGATGCCGAGGCGCTGCTGCTGTCGGGCGACCAGGGCTGGTTCCTGCGCGAGAACGTCAAGCTGCGCCTGCTCAATGCGCGCCTGGCGCTGCTGTCGCGCAACGAGCCCGTGTTCCGCAACGACCTGGCTGCGGCGCAGGCGATGATCGGCCGCTATTTCGATACCAAGTCGCGCCGCGTGCAGGGCGTGCTGACGCTGCTGCGCCAGGCGCAGGCCGGCGCGGTCTCGGTGCAGCTGCCGACCATGGCCGAAAGCCTCGGCGCGCTGCAAGCCTTGAAGAAGGAGTAAGCCCATGCGCCTTCTGTTCTGGGTTGCGGTCCTGTTTGGCGGCGCCGTCGGGCTGGCCCTGTTCACGCAGTTCAACCACAGCAATGTGGTGCTGTTCTATCCGCCGTACCGTGTCGAGCTGTCGCTGAACCTGGCGCTGGCGCTGCTGCTGCTGATCTTCTTCGTGGTGTGGACGGTGATGTCCACCATCCGCCATCTGGCCGAGATGCCGCGCCGCGCCGCCGCCTACCGCGAGCGCAGCCGCATGAGCAAGGCCCAGGCGGCGCTGCGCGAATCGATCGAAAACCTGTTCGCCGGCCGTTTCGCCCGCGCCGAGCGCGCCGCGCGCGAAGCCCAGTCGTGGGACGACCAGGCCCAGACCGCCGCGCTGATCGGCGCGCGCGCCGCCCACCGGATGCAGGAAACCGAGCGGCGCGACGCCTGGATGGCGCAGGTGACCGACCCCGAGCGCGAGCAGGCGCGGCTGGTGTCGATGGCCGAGCTGCTGGTCGACGCCCGCGATGCCGACGGCGCGCTCGAAACCATCGCCCAGCTGCAGTCGCAGGGTGCACGCCAGATCCACGTGCAGCGCATCGCGCTGCGCGCGCACCAGCACCTGAAGAACTGGTCCGAGGTGCTGCGCCTGGCGCGCTCGCTGGAAAAGCGCAATGCGCTGCATCCGGTGCTGGCGCTGCGGCTCAAGCAGATGGCGGTGGAGGCCATGCTGGACGAGCGCCGCCACGATGCCGACGCGCTGTCCGAGTTCTGGCGCTCGTTGTCCGCCGACGAGCGCCGCGCCACCCGCATCGCCGAACCGGCGGCGCGCTACTTCGCCGCGCTGGGCCGGCAGAACGAGGCTCGCCGCATCATCGAAGACGCGCTCAAGGTCAACTGGGACAGCCGGCTGGTGCTGCGCTATGCCGATTGCGCCGTGCCCGGCCATGCGCTGCCGCAGATCCAGCAGGCCGAGAAATGGCTGGCCGCGCATCCCGCCGACGCCGACCTCTACTACACGCTGGGCGTGCTGTGCCTGGGCGAAAAGCTGTGGGGCAAGGCCCAGTCCAGCTTCGAGCGCGCGCTCAAATATGCCGACCCCGACCAGCAGCGCCGCCTGCGCGTGCGCACGCACCTGGCGCTGGCGCGGCTGTTCGAGGAAACCGAGCGCTTCGAGGACGCGCAGCGCCACTATCGCGAAAGCGCGATGCTGGCCGCCTGAGCGGCACGGCAGCCGGCGCGTTCAGTCCTCCGCGCCGGCGGCCTTCACCACCTGCTTCACCACCTCATACCGCCGCAGCGTCTGCTGGCGCGCGACGTCGTGCTGCACCAGCGGGCGCGGGTAGTTGTCGCCGAGGCGCACGCCGGCCTCGGCCAGCACGGATTCCGGCGCCGTCCACGGCGCATGCACGAACTTGTCCGGCAAGGCCGCCAGCTGCGGCAGGTATTTGCGGATAAAGCGGCCCTGCGGATCGAACTTCTGCGATTGCGTCACCGGATTGAAGATGCGGAACCACGGCTGCGCGTCGCAGCCGGTGGACGCGGCCCATTGCCAGCCGCCGTTGTTGGCGGCGAGGTCGAAGTCGTTGAGCTGGTCGGCAAAATACTGCTCGCCGCGGCGCCAGTCGACGCCCAGGTCCTTCACCAGGAAGCTGGCCGTGACCATGCGCAGGCGGTTGTGCATATAGCCGCTTTGCCGGATCTGCAGCATCGCCGCGTCGATCAGCGGATAGCCCGTGGCGGCGTCGCACCAGGCGCGGAAATAGCGCTCGCCGGTGTCGCCGTCCTGCCAGCGGATCGTGTCATAGGCCGGGTGGAACGCCGCGCCGGCGGCTACGCGCGGATGGTGATGCAGGATCATGAAGTAAAAATCGCGCCAGATCAGTTCCGACAGCCACACCGCGGCCCCGGCGCTGTCGGCGCCGCCGCGCAGCATGGCCGCGTGCGCGGTGCGCGCCAGCGTGCGGATCGAGATGGTGCCGAAGCGCAGGTGCACCGACAGGTAGCTGGGGCCGCGCAGGGCAGGGTAGTCGCGCCGGCGGCCGTAGTCGCCCAAGCGCCCGGTGAACTCGTCGAACAAGGCCTGCGCACCCGACGCGCCGGTGGGCATCGTGATCTCGGCGAGGTTGCTGGCGCCAAAGCCGAGCTGCGCGAGCGTCGGCACCGGCTCGCGGTACGCGGCGGGCACCGGCGCCAGCGCCGGCAGGTACGGGTCGACGGGATAGGGGCGCAGGTCGAACGGCTCCACGCTCCTGAGCCAGGCGTTCTTGTACGGCGTGAACACCGAGAAAGGCTTGCCCTGGCCGTTCAGGATCTCGTCGCGCTCGAACACGGCCTGGTCCTTGAAGGTAAAGAACGCGCAGGCCTGCGCCGACAGCGCCTGGCGCACCGCTTCGTCGCGCGCGTTGGCGGCGGGCTCGTAGTCGTGGTTGGCGAAGACCGCCTCGGCTTCCAGCCTGCGTGCCAGCGCCGGGATGGCGCTCTGCGCCCGGTCGTGCAGCACGATCAGGCCGCCGCCGCCCGCGGCCAGCGTCTGCGCCAGTTCCAGCAGCGATTGGCGGATGAACTCGACCCGCCGGTCGGTCCGCAGCCCGCGCGCAAGCAGCGGGTCGAGGATATCGCGGTCGAACACGAACGCGCACCACACCTGCGCGCAATGCCGCAGGGCATAATGCAGCGCCGCGTGGTCGGTGGCGCGCAGGTCGCGCCGGAACCAGACCAGCCCGCGCGCAAAGGTCTTGCCGATCCGGTACGGTGGCCGGGACGTAGCCGGGTTGGCTGCTGCCTGCATCTTCGCTTGCCTGTCTGACGGGTTGGCCGGCGCTGAACTTGTGGAACGCCGGGTCGATCGCGCCGATACCCTAACATAGCGGTACAGGAGCCGGCACGCCGCCGCGCGCCAGGCTGCAACCCCAATTTCTACAGAAGCTCATGACTCTCGACCGCATCCTTCAATCCCAGGGCTTTGGCACGCGCCGGTACTGCGGCGACCTGATCGCCGCCGGGCTGGTCGAGGTCAACGGCGAGTTGTGCGAAGACCCGCGCGCGCAATTCGAGGTGGACGGCCTGCGCCTGACCGTCGACGGCGAGGAATGGCTGGCCTGCACCAAGGCCTACCTGATGCTGAACAAGCCCGCCGGCTACGAATGCTCGCAGCGCCCGCGCCACCACCCCAGTGTCTACAACCTGCTGCCGGTGCCGCTGCGCCAGCGCGAGGTGCAGGCGGTGGGGCGGCTCGACCACGACACCACCGGCCTGCTGCTGCTGACCGACGATGGCCAGTTCATCCACGCCCAGACCTCGCCCAAGCGCAAGGTGCCCAAGGTCTATGAAGTGACCACCGCCGAGCCGGTCACGCCGGAACAGGCCGAGGCGCTGCGCAGCGGCGTGCAGCTGCTGGACGAACCGGCGCCGATCGCGGCGGAAGCCTGCGAGATCACCGGCGAACGCAGCCTGCGCCTGACGCTGGTGCAAGGCAAGTACCACCAGGTCAAGCGCATGGTCGCGGCCGCGGGCAACCACGTGAACGCGCTGCATCGCAGCGCCATCGGCAGCCTGCAGCTCGATCCGGCATTGGCCGAAGGCGAGTGGCGTTGGCTGACGGCGGACGAACTGGCCGCGCTGACCCGCAAGGCCTGAGCCAGGCGGCGGTGGCGGCGGGCGGCGGAGCGCCCATTGCTGCACTGGAACGCCCGCCAATCTTTTCCGGAAGACCCCCGGCGATTTGATAAAATGCAAGGCATGGCGAAGCCCGAAGCACCCATCAATCTGACCAATCAGTTCCTGATTGCCATGCCCGGCATGGCCGATCCGACCTTTTCGGGTTCCGTCGTCTATATCTGCGAACACAACGAGCGTGGCGCGCTCGGGCTGGTGATCAACCGGCCCATCGACATCGACATGGCCACGCTGTTCGACAAGATCGACCTCAAGCTCGAGATCCAGCCCGTGGCGCACCAGCCCGTTTACTTCGGCGGCCCGGTGCAGACCGAGCGCGGTTTCGTGCTGCACGACCCGGTCGGCGTCTACGTCTCGTCGCTGGCCGTGCCGGGCGGGCTGGAGATGACCACCTCCAAGGACGTGCTCGAGGCCGTGGCCAACGGCAGCGGCCCGCACCGCTTCCTGCTGACGCTGGGCTATTCCGGCTGGGGCGCCGGCCAGCTCGAGGAAGAACTCAGCCGCAACGGCTGGCTTACCGTCCAGGCCGATCCCGAGATCATCTTCAGCGTGCCGCCCGACGAGCGCTTTGCCGCCGCGATCCGGCTGCTCGGCATCGACTTCACCATGCTGTCCGGCGAGGCCGGGCATGCCTGATGCCGTGGGGCGTGAACTGCCCCGCGACGGCACGGTCTTGGCATTCGACTACGGCGAAAAAAAGATCGGCGTTGCGCTGGGCAACTTCATCACGCGCGAGGCGCGTGCCCTGACCATCCTCCCCAACATCACCGTCGAAGGCCGCTTCGAGGCCGTGGCGGCGCTGATCCGGGAGTGGAACCCGGTGCAGCTGATCGTCGGCATGCCGGTCAACCCCGAAGGCGGCGAGCAACCGTCGATGAAGCTGGCGCGGCGCTTCGGCAACCAGCTCAACGGCCGCTTCGGCCTGCCGGTGGAATGGGTCGACGAGCGCTACACCTCGCGCGCCGCGTCGATGGCCGGCGCCCGCCGCGGCGAACTCGATGCCGAGGCCGCACGCATCATCCTGCAACAGTATTTCGATCAATTCCCGCTATGACGCAGATTTCCGTTCCCGACGCCGAGTCGCTGTACCGCAAGCTGCTGGACCAGGCGCAGGCGCTGATCCCCGAGCCAGAGCGCGCGCGCTGGTCGGTGGCCGGCATCCACTCCGGCGGGGCCTGGATTGCCGCGCGGCTGGCGGCGGACCTGCAGCTGCCCGACCACGGCGTGATCAACGTTGCCTTCCATCGCGACGACTATGCCAAGAAGGGCCTGCACAGCCAGGCCCAGCCGACTACGCTGCCGTTTGCCGTGGACGATCGCAACATCCTGCTGATCGACGACGTGCTGGCCACCGGCCGCACCATCCGCGCCGCCGTCAACGAGCTGTTCGACTACGGCCGCCCCGCGCGCGTGGCGCTGGGCGTGCTGGTCGACCGCGGCGGCCGCCAGCTGCCGATCGCCGCCGACCTGTGCGCCGCCGAGATGGCGCTGCCGCCCGGCACGACCCTGGTGCTGTCGCGCCAGGGCGAGGGTGCGGACGCGCAATTCGCCTTCGCCACTGAACCCACCGAACCCACCGATTCCGCCACTGGCTGAACCGGCACCGAAGGGCGCCCGGCGCGCCCGAAAGCCCGGCCCGACAGCCCGCAAGCCTGCCCCGAGACCAGACCACCTCCCGTTTTTTGCCCGCGCCCGACCAGCCATGACCAAGACGTTCCGCAACCCGCAGCTCACCAAGAACGGCGAACTGAAGCACCTGCTGTCGATCGAGGGGTTGTCGCGTGACATGATCACGCACATCCTCGACACCGCCAGCCAGTTTGTCTCGCTGTCCGACTCTGACCGCGATGTCAAGAAGGTGCCGCTGCTGCGCGGCAAGAGCGTGTTCAACCTGTTCTTCGAGAACTCCACCCGCACCCGCACCACCTTCGAGATCGCCGCCAAGCGGCTGTCGGCGGACGTGCTGAACCTGAACATCAACGCCTCGTCGACCAGCAAGGGCGAGTCGCTGCTGGACACCATCAACAACCTGTCGGCGATGTCCGCCGACATGTTCGTGGTGCGCCATGCCAGCTCGGGCGCGCCGTACCTGATCGCCGAGCACGTCGCGCCGCACGTGCACGTGATCAACGCCGGCGACGGCCGCCACGCGCATCCGACGCAGGGCCTGCTGGACATGTACACGATCCGGCATTTCAAGAAGGACTTCACCAACCTGACGGTGGCCATCGTCGGCGACATCCTGCACTCGCGGGTGGCCCGTTCCGACATCCACGCGCTGACCACGCTCGGCGTGCCCGAAGTGCGCGCCATCGGCCCGCGCACGCTGCTGCCGTCCGGGCTGGAGCAGATGGGCGTGCGCGTGTTCCACAGCATGGAAGAGGGCCTCAAGGGCGTGGACGTGGTGATCATGCTGCGGCTGCAGAACGAGCGCATGAGCGGGGCGCTGCTGCCGTCGGCGCAGGAATACTTCAAGGCCTACGGCCTGACCCCTGAACGCCTGGCGCTGGCCAAGCCCGATGCCATCGTGATGCACCCGGGACCGATGAACCGCGGCGTCGAGATCGACTCCGCCGTCGCCGACGGCCCGCAGTCGGTGATCCTGAACCAGGTGACCTTCGGCATCGCCGTGCGCATGGCGGTGATGGGCATCGTGGCGGGGAACAACGACTGATGACGATACCGCATAGCCAAGACCTAGCGAACACGCCAAGCGACACGACCGACACGACAAGCCAAGCTATGAAGATCCACATCCAGGGCGGCCGCCTGATCGATCCGGCCAGCAACACCGACGCCGCGCAGGACCTCTACATCGCCGCCGGCAAGATCGTCGGCGTCGGCAGCGCCCCGGCGGACTTCAACGCCAACAAGGTCATCGACGCCCGGGGCCTGATCGTGTGCCCCGGCCTGGTCGACCTGTCCGCGCGCCTGCGCGAGCCGGGCTACGAATACAAGGCCACGCTCGAATCCGAGGTGGCGGCCGCCACCGCCGGCGGCGTGACCAGCCTGGTGTGCCCGCCCGACACCGACCCGGTGCTGGACGAGCCCGGCCTGGTCGAGATGCTGAAGTTCCGGGCCCGCACCCTGAACCAGACCCATGTCTATCCGCTCGGCGCGCTGACGCTGGGCCTGAAGGGCGAGACCCTGACCGAGATGGGCCAACTGACCGAGGCCGGCTGCGTCGGCTTCAGCCAGGCCGAGGCGCCGGTGCGCAACACCCAGGTGCTGCTGCGCGCGCTGCAATACGCGCAGACCTTCGGCTTCACCGTCTGGCTGCGGCCGGAAGATCCGTTCCTCGGCGGCGGCGTCGCCGCCAGCGGCGCGGTGGCCTCGCGCCTGGGCCTGTCCGGAGTGTCGGTCATTGCCGAGACGGTGCGCCTGCACACCATCTTCGAGCTGATGCGCAGCACCGGCGCCCGCGTCCACCTGTGCCGGCTGTCGTCCGCCGCCGGGCTGGAACTGGTGCGCCAGGCCAAGCGCGAAGGCCTGAAAGTGACCTGCGACGTCAATATCCACCACGTCTCGCTGACCGACATGGATATCGGCTACTTCAACGCACAGATGCGCTTCTCGCCGCCGCTGCGCAGCCCGCGCGACCGCGACGCCATCGTCGCCGCGCTGGCCGACGGCACCATCGACGCCCTGTGCTCCGACCACACGCCGGTTGACGACGACGAGAAACTGCTGCCCTTCGCCGAAGCCTCGCCGGGCGCAACCGGCCTGGAGCTGCTGCTGCCGCTGACCCTGCGCTGGGCCAGCGAGCACAAGGTGCCGCTGGCGCAGGCGCTGGCCCGCATCACCGCCGAACCCGCGCGCGTGATCGGCCTCAAGGCCGGCACCCTCGCCGTCGGCAGCGCCGCCGACGTATGCGTGTTCGATCCGAAGCAGGTGTGGAAGGTCGAGCGCCGCTCGCTCAAGAGCCAGGGCAAGAACTCGCCGTGGCTCGGCTACGAAATGGAAGGCAAGGTCCGCATGACCCTGGTCGGCGGGCAAGTCGTCTACGGCAACCACGCCCAGGCATGATCTGGCTGCGCAAGACCGCACTGGTCCTGCACCTGCTGCGCGGGTTGCTGACGTGCGCCTTGCTGTTCCCATGGCTGGGCGTGCGCTCGCGCGAGTGGCATATCCGCCGCTGGTCGCGGCAATTGTTGCGCATCTGCGGCGTCGAAGTGGAGGTGGTCGACGCCACCGGCACCGCGCACACCGGCGCGGCGCGGCAGGGGGCGATGGTGGTGTCCAACCACATCTCGTGGCTGGATATCTACGTCATCCACAGCTGGCAGCCGGTGCGCTTCGTCGCCAAGTCCGAGATCCGCAGCTGGCCGCTGATCGGCTGGCTGTGCGACAAGACCGGCACCATCTTCATCGAGCGGGCACGCAAGCGGGATGCGCATCGGGTGCTGCATGACATTACGGATGTGATGCTGCAGGGGGATCTGGTGGGGGTGTTTCCGGAGGGGACGACGACGGATGGCACGAGCGTGCTGCCGTTCCATGCCAATCTGATGCAGGCGCCGATTTCGGGCGGGCTGCCGGTGCAGCCGCTGGGGTTGAACTACCTCGATGCCGCCACCGGCCAACCCACGCTCGCCGCCGCCTATATCGGCGACACCACACTGCTGCAATCGCTGGAGGCGGTCTTGCGCGCGCCGCGGATCAAGGCGCGGCTGGTGGTCGGGCCAGCGCTGGTGCCCGCCTCAGGCGACCGCCGCGACCTGGCAGCGTCAGCCAGGGAAGTCGTTGGCCATCTCAGCCAGGGCGCCGCCGAACACGCCGCCACGGCAGCCCAACGCCTGAATCAACCGCCCGAACCCGGTAGCGCGCCGCAGCCCGTGCCCGCTGCCATCGGCTAGCAGTCCTGTCGTCCCTGCCAACGCGGGATAGCGAGTCAAGCCAGAGGATCGCAATATTGCGGGCAATCCACCTGGATGACAGTCCGCTCGGCGGGATCCCGCGCCAGGCGCGCCGCCGTCAGCTTGCCACCCCAGACGCAACCCGTATCCAGCGCCATCAGGTTCGGCCGCATCACCAGGCCCAGCGTCGACCAGTGCCCGCAGACCACCGTCACGTCCTCCGTGCGCCGTCCGGGCACGTCGAACCATGGCATGAAGCCGACCGGCGCCTGGCCCGGGCCATCCTTGGTCTTGAAGTCCATCACACCGTCGATCGTGCAATAGCGCAGGCGGGTGAGGGCATTGACCACCACGCGGTGACGGTCGATGCCGCGCAGGCCGTCGTGCCAGCGATCGGGGGTGTTGCCGAAGATGTCGGCAAGGAAGCCTTGCCAGTTGTGGCCCTGTAGTTGTTCTTCGACTTCGTGGGCGAGGTCGATGACTTGGTTCGCCGTCCATTGGGGGAGGACGCCGGCGTGGACCAGCAGGAAGTTGTTTTCCAGCAGGGCAAGGGGGCGGTGGCGGAGCCAGGTGAGGAGCTCCTCCCGGTCGGGGGCGGCGAGGATTTCGTCCAGGGTGTCATGGCGGCCTTTTTTGCGGACACCGGACGCGACGGCGAGGAGATGGATGTCGTGGTTGCCGAGCACGGTTTCCGCCCGGTCCCCCATGGCGCGGATGGTGCGGAGGGTTTGGAGGGAGGCGGGGCCGCGGTTGACGAGGTCGCCGACCAGACGCAGAGCCGGCTGGGCGGGCATGCGCGCCAGCAAGGCGTCCAGGGAAGGCGCACAGCCTTGCAGGTCGCCGATGGCATAAAGTGATGTATGTGTAACGTTTTTGTTGGGCATCTGGTCCACTGAGAATAAATTCGCTTCTTTTTGTAGTTTTGTGACCGATATACCGTGGCACGGTTACATGAGGCTACAAAAAGGCGCCGCCGCCACGTAGGCTTGGGCATTCCGTCGGATAGAATACCGCCACTTCTGCAGGCACTTACGGCCCCGCCGTCCGAAATCAGGACAAGGTGGGCGCTCGGCTTTTGTCGGGTCATCGAAACATATCGAGGCAAGGAGCAAGATTTGTCCCATATTCTGGTCACAGGGGGCGCCGGATTCATCGGTGCCAATTTCGTTCTCGCGTGGTTGAGCGATAAGTCCGCGGATGGTGTGGTGAACGTCGACAAGCTCACCTATGCGGGTAATCGGAAGACCCTCGCATCGGTCGAGGACGACCCCCGCCACGTGTTTTCGCAAACCGATATCTGCGACCGTGCCGCACTGGACCAGCTCTTCGCCACCTACAAGCCGCGTGCCGTGGTGCACTTTGCCGCCGAGAGCCACGTTGACCGCTCCATCCATGGGCCCGGTGAGTTCATCCAGACCAATATCGTTGGCACCTTTACGCTGCTGGAAGCCGCGCGCGCCTATTGGAGCGGGCTGGCCGAACCAGCCAGATCCGAATTCCGCTTCCTGCATGTGTCGACCGACGAAGTTTTCGGCTCGTTGAGCGAAACCGATCCGCAGTTCTCGGAAACGACTCCCTATGCGCCCAACAGCCCGTACTCGGCGTCCAAGGCCGCATCGGACCACCTGGTGCGCGCCTATCACCATACCTACGGCTTGCCGGTTCTGACGACGAACTGCTCGAACAACTACGGGCCTTATCATTTCCCAGAAAAACTGATTCCGCTGGTGATCGCCAACGCCCTCGCGGGCAAACCGCTGCCCATCTATGGCGACGGGAAGAATGTGCGTGACTGGCTGTACGTGCGCGACCACTGCTCGGCCATCCGCGAGGTGCTGGCACGCGGCCGCCTGGGCGAAACCTATAACGTTGGTGGCTGGAACGAGAAGACGAACTTGGACGTCGTCCACACGCTGTGCGACCTGCTCGACGAACTGTCGCCCAAGGCGACCGGCTCGTACCGCGACCAGATCACCTTCGTCAAGGATCGGCCGGGGCATGATCGCCGCTATGCGATCGATGCACGCAAGCTGGAGCGCGAACTGGGCTGGAAGCCGGCCGAGACGTTTGAGTCTGGCTTGCGCAAGACGGTGCAGTGGTACCTGGATAACCAGGCGTGGGTGCAGGACGTGATGTCGGGGGAGTATCGGAATTGGGTGGCGAAGCAATATGCCGCGTAACGCCGCCATTCCCACCTTCCTTGTAACGGGCAGCAACGGCCAGGTCGGTTTCGAGCTGCGCCGCAGCCTGGCCCCGCTCGGCAAAGTCGTGGCGCTCGATCGTTCGAGCTGTGACTTGACCACGCCCGACGACATCCGTCGCGTGGTGCGCGAGTACCAGCCCGATGTCATCGTCAATCCTGCCGCTTATACGGCAGTCGACAAGGCGGAGTCTGAACCGGAACTGGCTTACGCCATCAACGGCACGGCCGTGGAAGTGCTGGCAGCAGAGGCAAAAGCGCTCGGCAGCCTATTGGTGCACTACTCCACCGATTATGTGTTTGATGGCAGCAAGGTCGGGGCCTACGTCGAAACCGATGCAGTAAACCCGCAATCGGTTTACGGCAAGAGCAAACTTGCGGGCGAGCAGGCCATTTCCGCCGCCGGGGGGGCCAATCTCGTTTTCCGCACCTGCTGGGTCGCCGGCGCGCATGGCGGCAACTTTGCCAAGACCATGCTGAAGCTGGGCCGCGAACGCGACAGCCTGCGCGTGATTGCCGATCAATTCGGGGCTCCGACTACGGCAGCGCTGATTGCCGACGTGACCGCGCAGGTGGTGGCGCGCCATTGGCTTTCGGGAGATCGGGCAGCGTTCGCATCAGGCATCTACCATCTTGCCGCGGCTGGCGAGACGAGCTGGCATGCGTACGCCACCGAAGTGCTGCGCTATGCCGCCGCCAGTGGCATCGAACTGAAGGTAGACCCGTCCCGCATCGAAGCGATTCCCGCTACGGCGTATCCGTTGCCTGCACCGCGCCCGGCCAACTCGCGCCTGGACACGAGCAAGCTGCGTCAGACCTTCGGCATCCATCTTCCAGACTGGCAGCAGGGCGTGCACTACCTGTTGGACCAGATCTTCTCCTGAGCTAGACACCATGCGTAAAGGCATTATCCTGGCTGGCGGTTCCGGCACCCGGCTCTACCCGATCACGAGATCGGTGTCCAAGCAGTTACTGCCCGTGTATGACAAGCCGATGATCTACTATCCGCTGTCCACGCTGATGCTGGCGGGAATCCGGGACATTATGATTATTTCTACGCCGGAAGATACGCCGCGGTTTTCCGATATGCTGGGTGACGGCAGCAATTGGGGTATCAATCTACAGTATGCAGTGCAGCCATCGCCCGATGGTCTGGCTCAGGCCTTTATTATTGGGCGCGAATTTATTGGCAACGATCCCAGTACGCTGATTCTCGGTGACAACATCTTCCATGGTCATGACCTGGTTAGCCAGTTGACTAGGTCGGCCAGCCAATCCGAAGGCGCCACCGTTTTTGCGTACCACGTGCATGATCCCGAGCGGTATGGAGTTGTCGAGTTCGATCACCAGTTCCGTGCGCTTTCCCTGGAAGAGAAGCCGGCCAATCCGCGTTCGAACTATGCGGTGACAGGGCTTTACTTTTACGACAATCAGGTTTGCGACATTGCTGCTGACATCAAGCCGTCAGCACGCGGCGAACTCGAGATCACCGACGTCAACAAGCGCTATCTCGAGGCAGCGCAACTCGAGGTGGAGATCATGGGACGTGGCTACGCATGGCTCGACACCGGTACGCACGAGTCTTTGCTCGAGGCGGCCAGTTTCATCGCCACGCTGCAGAACCGCCAAGGGTTGATGGTGGCCTGCCCCGAAGAGATCGCCTATCGCAGCAAGTGGATCAGCGCGGAGCGAGTGGAGGAACTAGCTAAGCCTTTATGTAAGAGCGGCTACGGCAAATACCTCCAGCAAATCATTTTGGGTAACGTGAAATGAGCCTTACCGTCATTCCGACCGCGCTCCCGGAGGTTCTGATCCTCGAGCCAAAGGTTTTCGGCGACGAACGAGGGTTCTTCATGGAGAGCTTCAATGCCAGAGTCTTTGAGGAAGCCACAGGAGTCCACCGCACTTTTGTGCAGGACAACCATTCGCGTTCCGCGCTTGGGGTGCTCCGTGGCCTCCATTACCAGATTCGAAATCCGCAGGGAAAGCTCCTTCGTGTCACCTCCGGCGAGGTCTATGATGTGGCGGTTGACTTACGCCGCAGCTCTCGGAATTTCGGCAAATGGGTAGGAGTTATGCTTTCCGAAGCGAATAAGCGGCAATTGTGGGTGCCGGAAGGTTTTGCACACGGTTTCGTGGTGACATCTGCATCTGCCGATGTTCTGTACAAGACGACCGACTACTGGTACCCGGAGCATGAGCGCACTTTGCTGTGGAACGATCCGGCGCTTGCGATCGACTGGCCGCTGTCCGGCCCGCCGACCCTCGCACAGAAAGACCAGAAGGGAGCCCGGCTCGAGGCCGTGGAGACCTTTTCTTAATGAAGCGTTGCTCACGCATTAAGCATGCAGAAATTTGAGACGTCGATATCGTCACTAGGGCGATCCGTGCTGCAGCACAAGGGCCTGATCCTGAGCTTTGCCCGACGCGATGTCGTCGGCCGCTACAAGGGGTCAATGTTCGGCATTCTATGGTCGCTGCTGACGCCGCTGTTCATGCTTGCGATCTACACGTTTGTATTCGGGGCAATCTTTAAGGCGCGCTGGGGCGTTGGCTCGACGTCCAAGACCGAGTTTGCGATCGTGCTGTTCGCGGGCCTGATCATGTTCAACATCTTTTCTGAATGCATCGGTCGGGCCCCAAGCACCATCCTGTCCAACGCGAACTTCGTGAAGAAGGTCGTGTTTCCGCTCGAAATTCTGCCGCTGGCGCACCTGCTGTCAGCACTATTTCATGCTGTTATCAGTTTGCTAGTGCTCCTGGTCTTCGAGGCGACTATCGGCAATGGCGTGCCTGCCACTGTCTTCTTGTTGCCAGTGGTGATGGCGCCTTTTCTCTTGTTCATCGCCGGGTTAAGCTGGTGGCTTGCAGCCACGGGCGTTTATTTCCGGGATATCGGCCAGACCATCGGCCTGATGATTACAGCCCTGATGTTCCTGTCGCCCGTGTTCTTTCCGATTTCCTCGCTGCCACAGCAATGGCAGATCGTGGCGAAGTTCAATCCCCTTACCTTACCCATTGAACAGGCGCGCAACGTCATTGTCTGGGGCTCTCCGGTCCACTGGGGCGAGTGGGCAGCTTATTCGGTAGCGTGCTGTGCCGTAGCTTGGCTCGGCTATGCATGGTTCCAGAAGACCAGGAAGGGATTTGCAGATGTCCTCTGATGTGATCGTACACACCGAGAATCTTGGGAAGTGCTACGAAATCTACGATAGACCCAAGGACCGTCTCCTGCAAATGCTGGCAAGGGGGCGCAAGCAATACTTCCGCGAATTCTGGGCTCTGCGGAACATCTCTCTGGAGATTCGACGCGGCGAGAACGTCGGTATCGTGGGTCACAACGGCTCGGGCAAATCCACGCTGCTGCAACTGCTCGCCGGCACGCTGAACCAAACGACCGGTACCGTTTCAGTTAGCGGACGCGTTGCCGCGTTGCTGGAGCTTGGCTCCGGCTTCAATCCGGAGTACTCCGGCCGCGAGAACGTCAAGATGTATGCCCAGTTGCTGGGCATGAGCGACGAGCAGATCGATGAACGCTTTGATCGGATCGTTGATTTTTCCGAGATCGGTGATTTCATCGATCAACCGCTGAAGACGTATTCCTCCGGCATGTATGTGCGGCTGGCATTTTCCGTCGCTGTACACGTCAATCCGGAAATCCTTATCGTCGACGAGGCTCTATCGGTAGGCGACGCATTTTTCCAGGCCAAATGCATGGCGTTGCTCAAGAAGCTAATGGACGACGGCGTGACGCTGCTGTTCGTGAGCCATGACCCCGGTGCTGTGAAGGCACTGTGCTCGCGCGCCGTCCTACTTGACCACGGATCGATGCTTGCCAATGGCGACACGGAATCTGTGGTGGAGACGTACTACGCTCAGTACGTGCAGCGGCGCCAGAGCATCGCGGTCAGCGACGGCAAGGTACGGGTGACCGATGCTGCTGCGGACAAGGCTGCGGCCATCGCGGAGGATGCGGAATCGGAGGCAGCGTTCAAGTCGCGCTCGTCTTACCAGCGCTTGCAAAACGGCATGGCCGAGTATGTGAATGTGACGCTGCTGGATTCGCGCGGCCGGCCTGCGAGATCCGCGGACTTTGGCGAACAAGTCACGCTTCGGGTGAAAATTCGGGTCCAAAGAGATCTTCCGCGGCTCAGCTTTGGGTATCACATCAAAGATAAGAACGGTTTTGATATCGTCTATTCGGATAGTGGTATCGAGCAATGCAACATCGAGTCACCACGCGCAGGGAGCGTGCACGTCGTAGACTGGACTTTCCGCGCGCGGCTGAAGGAAGGGGAATATACGGTGGCGGCGGTGCTGGCCGTCCCGGTCGATCTTTCAATCGGGCTGGTCGAGACGTGTGACCATGTGCCTATCGCGTGTCAGTTTCGCATTGACCGCGCCGGACATCTGCCGATCTACGGTGCCACGGCGTGGGACAACAAGGTGACCGTTATTGAGGTGCAGACGCCGCCTCTGCTGGAGCGCGTATGAATGCAAGGCTGACACCACTAGTGATTTACGGGGCGGGCGGATTCGCACGCGAGGTGCTGCAAGTCGCCCTCGACATGAATGCGCAGACTCCCCGCTGGGACGTGCGGGGTTTCCTTGTTGACCCCGGCTACGATGTTGGGGAGCCTGTACATGGACTGCCTGTGATGACTACCGATGTTTGGACAGCTCCAGCAGACGGCCAACTCGTGGTAGGGATCGGCGACAGCAGTGCTCGCCGGGCTATCGCTGACCGGATGCACGCGCGGTTCGGGATGCGATTCGCCACTCTGGTGCACCCGCAGGCGTGGGTCGGGCGGCAAGTCCGGATAGGTGAGGGCTCCGTGATTTGCGCGGGAGCATTGATCACCACCGACATCTCCATCGGCCGGCATGTGCATGTGAATTTGGGTTGCACGATCGGGCACGACGCAGTTCTGGAGGACTTTGTCACGCTCAACCCCAGCGTCAATGTATCGGGTAACGTCCATCTGTGCGAAGGCGTCATGGCAGGCACGGGTGCAAAGCTCATTCCGCATATCCGGGTGGGTGCCGGCACTGTGCTTGGAGCTGGTGCTGTGGCGGTGGCTGATCTGCCCGCCGACGTGACCGCTGTTGGCATGCCGGCCAAGGCCATTCGACAACATGATATCTCCTGGTCGATTCAGTCTCGGGAAGGACAAGTATGAGTGCGCCCAAACCGTTCGAGCAGCAGGTATTCGTCACGCGTCCGATGTTGCCATCCCTGTCGCGATACCAGGAACTCGTAGCGCAGATTTGGGAAACTGGTTGGCTAACCAACGGCGGCGGCAAGCATGCTGCACTGGAGCGCGAACTGGGAACCTTTCTCGGGTCCAGGCACGTGTCGCTGTTCAATAACGGCACAATTGCACTGATTGCGGCATGCAAGGCGTTGCGCCTGCACGGCGAGGTCATTACTACGCCGTTTACGTTTCCGGCGACAACGCATGTACTGGACTGGGGCAACATCACACCAGTGTTCTGCGATATCGACCCGGTGCGGCTGACAATCGATCCGCGCAGGATTGAACGGTTGATCACATCTCGCACGACCGGCATCATGGGCGTACACGTATATGGCATTCCCTGCCATACACACCTGATTCAGGATATCGCCGACGCCTATGGTTTGCGCGTCGTCTATGACGCAGCCCATGCGTTCGGCACGGAGATCGACGGCGTGCCGGTCGCCGAGTACGGCGATTGCACCATGTTCAGCTTTCATGCGACCAAGCTATTCCATACCGCCGAAGGCGGTGCACTGGTCGTAAAGGATCCGGAACTGAAGCAGCGCATCGACCTGCTCAAGAACTTCGGAATCAAAAACGAAGTGGATGTCGTCATGCCGGGCATCAATGGCAAGCTCAACGAGTTGCAGGCGGCCATGGGCCTCGCCAACCTAGAGTGCATGGATGAGGAACGCGCGAAGCGGGCCCGGGTTGCGGCGGTTTACAGGGAGCGACTCGACTGCGTCACCGGCCTGGAATGCGTAACGTTACCGGAAGGAGTCAAGCCAAGCCTGCAGTATTTCGTGATTCGGGTGCACTCGGGCGGCAAGGTCACACGTGATCAGCTTTATGAAGAACTCAAGGCCTTCAACGTGCTGTCGCGCCGTTATTTCTATCCCTTGTGCAGTGAATTCAGCTGCTACCAGGCATTGCCGAGCGCGGCGCCGTCTGAATTGCCAGTGGCTTACCAAATATCCCGGGAGGTCCTGGCGCTGCCGTTTTATGGGAACCTCGGAGAAGAGGGCGCCGGCCGCATCTGTGACATGATTCAGCACATTATGGGACGATGAGCCCGCGAAAGGCACGACAATAAAAGTGGGTCCTCTTATTTCCATTATTACGACATCCTACAATTATGAACGCTACATCGGTCGCTCCATAGAGTCGGTACTGCAACAAAGCTATGGGAACTGGGAATTAATCATTGTCGATGATTGTTCTCCAGACAGTTCCTGGGATGTCATTTCACAATACAAGGATCCGCGAATCCGGGCATTCCGGAATGAAGTCAATCTGGGCGCTTGCGCAACTTATAACAAGGCCTATAGCTATTGCAGGGGATCGCTGATCGCGAGCCTCGATTCGGACGATGTGTTTCTCCCGGAAATGCTCGCAACCCAGGCCGCCGAATTCCAGTGTCATCCTGAGATCGGTGTCTCCGGCACCAAGATTGAGGTGATCGATGAATTTGGCAAGATCGTCCCCGATAGCGCTGTTGCGGCATGGTTTAACGATTCGCGTGACCTGAATGCGCCCGGTGAGTGGGTGTGGGAAAACCACCTGTGCCATTCATCCGTGATCATTCGCAAGGAAATTCACGACGCCGTCGGCGGGCTTAGGGACGACCTAACTTATACACCGGACTGGAACCTGTGGATCCGCGCGCTTGCCGCGGGGGCGCGGTTTTCGATGGTGGATCAGGTCCTGCTTCAGTATCGGGTGCACGGAAATAACATTACACACAAGGATCCCCTGAGCATGATCTCCGAATATGCGCAGACGACACGTGAGGTCCTGACGCCCTATCTGTTGCAGCGCAAGGCATACGCGGCCGCACGAGAGAATTTCCGGCGCTTTGCGGCGCATCCGCTGCTGAAGGACCGTGGTGAGGACACCGTGGCGAACGTCCTCTCCGCGGTCAGGCAGCGTGGGACGGAACGGAGCGAGCACGTGCCTTCGCCTAGCGATGTTGCTGAGTTGATTGCCGACCTGCTGCTCGAGGAAGCCAAGTTGCGCGAGTCCTGCCGCCGGCTGGAAGAGCGGGAAGCCGAGCGCGAGCAGCGGCTCGCATGCTTGGAGCAGGAGTTGGCACAGCAAAGCCAGCAGGCAAAGGGAGTGCCGGTCTCCGGCCAAGGTGAATTGGAACAATTTCGTCGATTCATGAGCACACTGCGTCCAAAGCTATTGAGACTAGCCCGAGTGGCTTATCACCGGGCGCCGCTGCCTCTGCATGTCAAATGGCGTATTCGGCAGTACGCATCGCCCACCCTTGCATTGTTGCGGGGCCAGCGCTCGGACGTGTTTGGGGTGTTAAGGGACACCGTCGCGCAACAGAGCAGGCAGGAAGCGGGTGGCAATGGCCGCAGCGTGTCCGAGGAAGACATCTTGAGCCGAATGCTGGGTGACCTGTCTGAGCAGGTTCGCGAGACCGGGCCGGTCGGGCATATCATTGTCCTGCCTTTCCTCGGCACTGGCGGCGCTGAGACGACAGCTCTGAATTTCGCTCGTGCCGTGCGCGAATTTAATCCTGGCGAGAGCGTGCTGATAGTCGTGGCCGACAGGCCGACGGTGGACAAAACCGTGCAACTGCCGCAGGGGGTACATGCGCTTGCACTGGATGCGTACTACGGTACGGGGGCGAGCTATGCCATCAAAGGCAAAGCGCTGCAACAACTGGCATTGCTGATTCGGCCGCATACCTTCCATAACATCAACAGCGAAGTCGCCTGGCAGCTGATCATTGCCGAGGGCGCACGGCTGCGCGCTGCGATGACGGTGGTTTCAAGTATTTTTGCCCTGCAATTCGCGGAAAACCGGAAGGATATTATTGGCTATGCAGCCAATTTCTTTACCAAGGGCCTTCCGCAAGTCGACCTGCTTCTGACAGACAACCATCGCTTCATCGAAGGTGCGAGCGCAAGCTTCGGCGTGTCCGAAGCCGAGCAGGGCAAGATAGTCGCGGTCTATAACCCGGTGCGGATCGACCAGTCTGTCGCCTTGCCGAGCAGACACGCGCAGGCCGAGCATCTGCGTGCTGCCGGCAAGAGCCGGTCCCTGCGTTTCCTCTGGGCCGGACGCCTCGACGCAGAAAAGCGCGTGGACCTGCTCTATGCGATCGCGCGTCAATGCCCGTCAATTCATTTCGAAGTGTTCGGTCAGGCCGTGCTGAAAGATACGGAGATGGAGCCGATGCCGCCCAACGTCAGTCTTCATGGCGCCTTTGCATCACCAGCGGAACTCGTTGCGCAGGGCCCCTATGACGGCTTTCTGTTCACCTCGCGTTGGGAGGGGATGCCCAACATCCTGCTCGAGGTCGGGGCGTTGGGTATTCCGCTGATCGCGCCAACAGTCGGGGGCGTTGGTGAACTCGTGAGTGACCAAACTGGTTACCCACTGAAGGAATACCCGGAGCCGGCCGACTACATCGAAGGTATGCACGCAATCGCCAACGCGCCGGAAGTTGCGCTGGCGAAAACGCAGCGCCTGTGTGCATTGATTGACGAGCGGCACGGCTGGGAAGCGTTTGCGCGAAGTGTGCGCGCATTGCATGGCTACCTGCCGGAACAGGAGGACTGAGGGTGACGAAACGTCAGCTGATAGAGCAATGGCCGCGCGTTTCGGTCGTGATCCCGTGCTACAACCAGGCCGGCTACCTGATGGAATCCATTGCATCCGTCAAGGCAGCCTACGCCGGAGAACTTGAGGTCATTGTCGTTAACGATGGCAGCACGGACCCTCATACCGCGCGCCAGTTGCGCGAGGTGCTGACGTACTATCCCGAAGTCCAGGTCATGGACCAGCAGAATGCAGGGCTTTCGGCGGCGCGCAATGCCGGCATCCGCCAGGCGACGGGCACCTACATCCAGTTGCTCGATGCAGACGACCTGCTGTTGCCCGGCAAACTGACACGGCAGGTCGAGCACTTCTCCGTGGCCAGCGCACTTGATGTGTCGATATCCAATTTCTTGCTATCGGACGAAGGCCTCATCAGCTTTTCCAAGCCGGAAGAAGCGATCGCGCAGTTCGATCTGTCCATCGAAGATTTCCTGTTCAAATGGGAGCGCGGGTTTGCCATTCCAATCCATGGCGCGCTGTTTCATCGACGGGTGTTCGATCGCGTTCTGTTTGAGGTCGGCGCGCGTGCCAAGGAGGATTGGCAATTCTGGTGTCAGCTGGCACTGAACGAATATCGGATGGCCTACCTGCCCCTGCATGCCGCGATCTATCGGCAGCACGGTCAAAGCATGCGCCGCTCGTACCTGAACATGGGACGTTCGTGGATCCAGGCGGTGATCAACCTGGACCAGAAGGTCCGCCACAGCCATCCGTTGTTCTTTGAGGCTGGGATGGCGTGGTTCGAACAGTGCTATCGGGCGCATCCTTCCTACCGTACTGAAGTTGCGGCGCTTCAGGCCTCGAAGCAGGTGGTGCCGGCTGCAGTAGCTTCCGCGGCGAGCGGAGCAGAGGAGCCGCAGCCCGAGGAGCTGGCGGAGCGGATCCTTCAAGATCTGGCGTCGCTTGGGACACCATGCGAGCAGCCGTTGATCACCGTGGTCATTCCCATTTACAACCACTACGGATTCCTGCGCCAATGCCTGGGTTCATTGCGAGCGCAAGGCGACGTGGCCTTCGACGTGATCTGCGTTGAGGACTGCTCCAGCGATGTCCGTGTGACGCGGCTGATGCGAGCGCTCGCCAACCGGTTGTCGCGACTGCACGTCATTGCGCATGACGAGAACCATGGCATTACCCGCAGCCAGATGGAAGCCGTGGGCCAGGCCCGGGGTGCGTTCATCGCCTTCCTTGACTGCGACGATGCGCTGGGCGAAGGTGCGCTAGGCCGGGTAGCGGCGGAGATCGACCGAATACCAGACGTCGATTACTTCTTCACCGACCGGCTGGACGTCGGCACGGATGACACCGTGATCCGTCACGCTCGCTATGGCGGCTATGACAATATCAAGCCTGGCGGCAGTATCCGCGACGATCTGCTGGACGGGATGGTGGCGTCCCATCTGAAAGTGATCCGGCGTTCTGCCTTTCTCGAGGCGGGCGGCGGAGATTCTGTGTTTGACGGTATCCAGGACTGGGAAATTGCGCTGACCGTGGCCGAGACGGGCCAGTTTCGCTACATCCCTGAAGCGCTGTACCGCCACCGTATCCATGCGCGTTCGGTAACGACCGCGAGTGCTATCTCGCAGATGCGCAAGACCAACCGGTTGCGCCGCCGCTTCCAGGAGCGGTGGATGGCGGCGGGCATCGACGCCCCAGTGGAATTCGTGGTCGACGATCGTTCATCGGTCCTTGATCTGAACGAAGTAAAGGCGGCGTGGCGCGCCGGGCGTCGCTGCGTCCTGACACTTTCAGGCATGCCGATTGTGCCCGTGATCAACGTCATTCGCGAGTTCAACTCTTACTTCGACCGGATCACCTACACGCAGCCAGAAGTATTTGCGGTCTTGATCGGCTATGTATGGTCGCCGAATATCCTTCAGAGGGCATCGCAATAATGGTGTGGACCGACGGACACCTGCTAACGGCATCGGTGGTCAGCCATCACCAGGAGGCGCTGCTCGATCGACTTCTTCCGCAACTGCTGGCCATTCCAGGCCTGCAGATCGTGGTGACGCTAAATGCCGGTGGCGAGTCTTTCGAGGCGAGCGACCCGAGGATTCGTGTCATCCGCAACGCTCGCCCTAAGGGGTATGGGGCCAACCACAATGCGGCGTTCAAACTCTGCCGGACGCCGTACTTTGCGGTGTTGAATCCAGACCTGGGCCTTACTAGTACGACCTTCGGGCCGCTCATTGCATGCGTGGCGGAGGCCCCAGGTGTCGCTGGCCCCCATGTTTATTCCCCCGCCGGGACAATTGAGGACAGCGCTCGCCGCCTGCCCAGGATCGCTAGGTTACTAGCGCGGAGGATCGCTGGGCAATCGTCACCAGACTACGATGCGTCCGTTTCGCGCCAGCAAGTGGATTGGGTGGCCGGCATGTGCCTGATGTTCGATAGCGAGAGTTTTCGCGCCGTTGGGGGATTCGACGAGCGTTATCACCTGTACTGCGAGGATGTCGACATCTGCTTGCGGCTTCATCTGATGTACCGGCAAGTGAACTGGGTCAAGGAGGCCGCAGTCGTCCATGACGCCCGCCGTTCGAGCCGCCGTCGGCTGCGCTATATTTGGTGGCATCTCTCCAGCCTAACGCGGCTGTTCCTGTCCGCCGCCTACTGGCGTTTCTCGTGTTCACGGAGCGCTTCCTGATCATTCATGTTTGATTTCTTCTGGGTTCCCGCCTTTACGTTCCTGGTGTCTGCCCTAGGCGTGCTTCTGCTTCGTCCCGTGGCGATGGTAGGGGGCTTGCTCGACCGGCCTGACAACCGCAAACGCCACCAGGGAGCCGTCCCGCTGGTGGGCGGAATTGCCGTCACACTTGCGGTCTGGGCAGGCTGCCTGCTGTTCATGCGCGACCAGGGCTACTACGTCGCCCTGCTGGGCGGTCTGACGCTGCTCGCGCTGGTGGGCCTGATCGATGACATGCAGGGCATGTCGCCCGTCGCTAAGCTTGCCGCGCAGTTGTTCGCGGCGATTCTGATGACATCCTGGGGCGGCGTCTACCTGAATTCGCTCGGCGATATCTTCGCGCGTCGCGAAATCGTGCTGGCGGACTGGGGCATTCCGCTGACGCTATTCGCAGTGGTATCCGTAATCAATGCCATGAACATGTGCGATGGGCTGGATGGGCTGGCCGGCGGGCTGTCGTTCATCATGTTTGCATGGCTCGCGTATCTGGCTGGGGAACTCGGCAATGCCGCCGCCCAGCGCGTCTGCGTGATCTTCTGCGGCGCGATCCTCGGTTTCCTGCTGTTCAACATGCGGAATCCGCTTCGTGGCAAGTTACGGGTGTTTCTCGGCGACGCAGGCAGCCTGATGCTTGGATACGGCGTCGTGTGGTTTGCCGTGGAGCTTTCCCAGACTCGATACAACTACGGTCATCATGTGCCCCCGGTTGTCATGCTCTGGGTGTTTGGCTTTGTTCTGATCGATCTCCTGACGGTGGTCATTCGCAGGGCACTGAAGAGGCGCAATCCGTTGTCGGCGGATCGCACACACTTGCACCATGTACTGCTGAGACTTGGCGTGGGGCCTGACGCGATTGTCTGGGTCATAGTGATTAGCAACGCGCTGCTCGGCCTGATCGGAGTGTATGGCTGGAAAAGCGGTGTCTCCGAGCAAACGCTTTTCCTCGGCTTTCTCAGCTTGACGCTCGCACATCTGTGCGTCATGCGAAATGCCTGGCGTTGCCTGCGCGTCGGACGGAGGCTGATTTCGCGCCTACGGCAAGGCCGGACTGCGAGAGTCGACAGATAAAAAGGGAATCCGTGCCACGTCTGCCGTCTCGAGCAGGCACCACAAGCAGCAACTAGGCATATCGCGTCAGGCAGCGAGGGAACGACAATGACTAAGGTACTTTTGATTGGTGGCGGCGGCTTTATCGGCAGCCGACTCGCATTGCGCTGTCTCGCGGCAGGCTTTTCAGTTCGTGTCGCTGATGTCCAGGTGCCTGCCGCGGACCAAGTGGCTTCGCGCGACATTGAATACGTGGCTGGCGACTTCAGCGAGACGTCCGATCTGGACAGAATGCTTGAAGGCATCGATATCGTTGTCCATTTGGTGCATCGGGCGATGCTATTGGGACTGGATTCCAGCATGATCCCCGAGATTGAGCGCAATGTCGTGCCGGCGATAAAGCTATTCGACCGCTGCTTAGAACACCCTGGCCTGCGAGTGGTCTTCGTCTCGTCCGGCGGTACTGTTTATGGCGATCCGGATGAGAGGCGCCCCCTCGCGGAGCATGCGGCTCTGCGCCCCATCTCAGTCTACGGTACGTCCAAAAGCATGATAGAGAAAGTCCTGGGCTTGTACGTCGCCCAGCGCGGGCTTCATGCACTTGTGGTGCGTCCGGGAAACGCTTACGGTCCGGGACAAATCCCTTTCAAGGGGCAAGGCCTGATCCCTACGGTGATGGCGTCGGCGCTGCAAGGGAAGCCGGTCACGATCTACGGTGACGGAACTGCCATTCGCGACTACATCCATGTGGAAGACATCGCACAGGGCATTGTTGCTGCCATGACGGCCGGCAGCAACGGCGAAGCCTATAACATTGGCACTGGCCGTGGGGTCTCGGTCAACTCGCTTGTCAAGGACCATATCAGGCCGCTCATCGCCGCCCAGGGTATTGACATAGACCTGCGGTACGTGGAATCGCGCGGTGTGGACGTGAGCTACAACATTTTGGATACCGCGAAGCTGACCAACGAATGCGGGTTTACAGCAAAGACTCGGCTTGAGGACGGCATCGCTGAAACCTGGAACTGGATCCTCTGCAGATATCCACGTGTTGGACAGTAGGACGATGGTCTACTGATCCTAAGATCCAGCAGATTGCGCTAGGCAGGCGGCAGGCACCGCCTGCTGCGGGGAGGAATGGATATGGAAAAATCGTTGAATCGTATTAACAGGCCTACAGATCCTACGGTTAGCGCCATCATGACCTTTCATGGGGAAAAGGTCCTGGCGAATTTTGCCTTGCGGGGTTTTGCTCGGATGCGGGAGGCAGCTGAAGCCACTGGCATTTGCATCGAACTAGTGGCGGTGCTTGACTGCGCAGACGACGAAACTACTCGGATTGTGACAGAGCACCCCGCCGTCCGCCAAAGCGACCAGATTATAGAGGTCAAGAACGGAGACTTGGCGTCGTCTCGCAACGATGGCATAAGGCGCGCAAAGGCACCTTATGTTGCCATTCTGGACGGCGACGACTACTACTCGAAGGACTGGTTCGTGTCTGCGCTAAAGACGGCAAGCACCGCACGTGGCAAGGTGATCGTTCATCCTGAGCTAACAATCTCCTTCGGTGCCGTCCACTGCGTTGCGGAGACCTACGATATGGATTCGGGGAACTATCCCCTGGCCGGCTGCATGATGGCTCATCCTTGGGTGTCTTGCTCGTTCGGGTCGCGTGATGTCTACCTGAACCACCCATACCAGCCGACGCATCTGCGTGCCACTGGCTTTGGCTATGAAGACTGGCACTGGAATCTCGAGACAATCGCCCATGGCATTAGGCACGTCACGGCGCCCAGGACGGCGCTGTACTATCGGCGAAAGGCGTCGTCCATGGTCACCGAGATGGCGCAGAACGGCGCAACCGTACGCCCGAGTCTTTTTTTTGATGAGCCGGAGAAATGGCAGGATGGCTTTTGCAGGAAGGACGGAGTAAATTGATGAAGCGCTTGGCCAAGAACGTTGTGCGGGCCATGTGGAGGTCGCTGTTGAAGCCGATCGTACGGAAGCTGCCGCCATCGATTGGCGATCGGATCGAAACATTGCTTCACTACACCAAGCTTACTTTGGTGGGCGGCCAGACGATTTCGTTCAGGGAACTTGAACGGCGGCTGACCGAGGAGGAGTCGGTATTAGAGAGGACGGCCGACAATGTGAGCGTGACCGTCAGTCCACTCACGCATCGGAACCCACCGGCGTTGCTGCCGGAATGGGCCCTCGTCGATTTGCAGGAGCTTGCCGAGATCGAGCCTTCGTTGTATCCAACGAAGGACTACGTCGCCTCGTTCCAGCGGTACGAGTTGCCGATGAAGCCTGCGGCGGGCGAGCTTTACGCCGAGTGCTTTCCTGTGGCACGCGACTTGGATCCCTACGTGATCATTTTGGTCCCGTGGCTCAAGCATGGAGGTGCCGACCAGGGAGTTCTGCATCATACGGAAGCGGCGGTGGCGGCCGGGAAAGCAGTGCTCGTCATTGCCACATTGGATGCCGACTCTCCGTGGGCGGATAGATTGCCGCAAGGTGCCGTGTTCCTGCCTTTCGGGCAAATGGCGCGAAGCCTGCCTTGGGAGGAACAGATGGCGGTCCTGACGCGGATTCTGATTCAGTCATCGGCGAAGACGATTCATCTGATCAATTCTCCTCTTGGCTGGGATGTGCTGCGCCATCATGGCAAATCGCTGCGCACCTTGGGCAAGCGCATCTTTGCCAGCGTTTTCTGCGACGACTTTGATCAGTATGGGGTCAGATGGAGCTATGCGGATCTCTATTTCCCTAGCTGCCTGCCGTATCTAGATGGCATTTTCTGCGACACCGAGGCTTATCCGGACGAGTTGAAGAAGCGCTTTGGCATTAGCGCAGACAAGCTGCATACCTTGTACTTCCCTCATGCATTAGATGCACACTCCCACTATCGTGCAGGTGCGGGACGCACGGTGCTTTGGGCTGGACGATTCAGCCGGCAAAAACGTGTCGACTTGCTCCTAGAGATTGCTCTAGCTATGCCGGACGTCCAATTTGATGTGCACGGCTGCGGCAGTAGCCAGGAGGAACGCAATCTCGCGGATCGCCTCACTACGCTCGGAAATGTCACGGTACATGGTCCGTTCCGTTCGCTCGATCATCTGATCGAGGACGGGAAGTATGCGGCGTTTCTTTATACGTCAGCTTGGGATGGACTTCCGATTGTCCTGCTGGATGCCACTGCAGCGGGACTTCCCATCGTGGCGTCGTCAGTTGGCGGGGTTGCCGAGTTCATTACTCCGGAAACGGGGGCGTTAATCGAGCAGGATGATGTTCAGGGCTACGTGCGTGGTCTCAATTGCTTCATCGAGGATCCGCGAAAAAGTCGTATTTGTTGGGAGCAGGCCGAAAAACTGCTTAGAAGTCGACATACGAGCGAGCAATTCCGGTCAGCCATTGCGGCAATTCCTGGATATATGTGAAACGTGCTCGGACTGTCGAGCATTCTAGTGTGGGAAGCTCGAGGACTACGCGCGCGAGGCAGGATGTAGTGGGCCTTTAAAAAACACGGTGAAGGGGTTACGCGGGATTTTCAATCAGCCATCAGCTGTTACACTGGAACCAAGCAAGCGATCTTTAAATAGACACGTACGCCCATGGAAAGCAATCGCTGTTTGATCTGTGCTAGCCCGTCCTTTCCGTACTTCAGCAAACGTTTCTCGGCTTTCGGTTTATCTATTGTCGAGTACCTTCGGTGTCCTCATTGCGGCTTTGTTCATTCTCGGACGCATGCTGATATGTCCGAGGAAGATTGGGCCACGCTGAATGCTGCATACCATTCAGGCTACCAATCCCTTGAGCAAAATCCAGACGACCCGCGGTGGCTGACCAGAATCGTTGCACAAGCAACGTTCATTGCTGATTCGGCAAATCTAGGGCTGATACCCGCGAAGCGCGCGTGGATTGATTATGCAGCTGGCGGGGGGCAACTTTCCGCCGCGTTGCGGAGAGTTAGTAAGCGTGCATTGCTCAACTTTGATCGGTATATGCAGTGTCCCGAGCCAACGCTGAAGACCGCACTTATGCCGGGTGAGTTTGATTTCGTCATTTCCACATCCGTGTTCGAGCACGTCAGAAGGCGAGAAGATCTCGATGCAATCAACGCGCTTGTTTCGTCAAGCGGTGTTATGGGCGTACACACCTTGGTTCGTGAAGAGATTCCTGCGGACCCCGAGTGGTTTTATCTGCTGCCAGTTCATTGCTCTTTTTTTACGAACCAGAGCATGGAATTGCTGTTCCGCCAGTGGGGGTACCAATGCTCTATATATAATGTTGAGTCGCGCTTATGGCTTTTTTTCAAGCGACCATTTGAGGAAATTAAGCGCATTGTCGATGGGGCAAATGGCGCAGAAGGTCAAGTGCGCTATCTTTTAAAGCAAGGGTTCTTGGATTATTGGAGGTGACGATTCCCAAATCTAATTATCCCGGGAGGAATCGCCTGATTGACAGTCGCGGATGTAGCTGTAAAACGGAATGCCATCAATGCGATCTGCTGCGAAACCAAATTCTACCGCAAATGTGTACACCTCACGTCCGGCTTTGGTAAGGCACCGCTAGCGCAGCGAATCATGGCGCCGGCCCCGAAAATGGAAATTGGAATGTTTCTTGCTCTTTGTCAAGCGCCGCAGAACCTGACTATCGCAGATTCATACAAACATAAGTCACGCCTGAAACCATCTTGATTGCTTCCTCGGCTGGCCACGCAGGCGCTTTGTGACACGCCTCTGCCTGATCGATAGAGCTAACGTTCCATACTCGGCCGGTTGCTTCCATCATAAGGTACTGGGCTGACCAGGCTACAGCCAGTGCGGAGGTATTCAGGTCTCCGGTCAAGGTACGCATGCCGACCGGATGTTTCCAGTCTGCGCCGACGAGGGTAACCCGTTGATTCGACGTGATCCCCTTCTTCAGGAGGTCCTTCGCGACCTCGCCAGCAACCCAGGCATCCCAGCGGTTGAGGCGGGCCTGATCGTGAAGGATCGCATTGCTATGAAAGGAGAAGATGATGGCGATGACTGAGGCGCCGACGGCGAGCCGACGGGCGGCCGCGCATGAGAGCCAGATGGAAATCACAGCCAGCGTAATGCCGTACGCAAAGCCGACGCCATACACCGCGCGCGGCACCGGCCACCATACGCTTGAAACGGTCACCAGGAACACGCTACCCAAATACATCGTTGCCGCCATGAGCGCAATGGCCGCCGCGGTTTTCGGCCGGTTGAGTGCAATTCTGCAAAGAGACCAGATGGCTAGCGTGGCCAGCAATAGTTTCGGCAGCGCCGACAGGATTGGCTCGGAATCCACCAGGATCTTCTTGGTCATGCTCGCGACCTGTTCAAGTCGTGGCAAGATTTCCGCGATAGGCAAGATCGATCCGCGCGTGTCAAACGCGGCGCTTAGCATGCTCCTACTAATGATATACACGAATACGTAGGCAATGACGGCAACGCTCAGGGCAAAGATGATCGGGGTATTGGCTTTTCGGGGAGCCGTTTTTTCTCCAGGCATCTCGTTCCAAAGATGGTCGACGACAAGCCGGGCCAGAATGGCGAATGCCGCGATGATGAAGGCCGTCTGCTGGGCTCCGGCCAGCAATACAAGTGGGAATGCCAGCCATGCCAATGAATAAAAATCTGAGGCACGGTCTTGCTCATTTTCGTAGCGATTCACCGAAATGAAGACAAGCGCCAGCAATCCGAAAGATGTGCCCTGCGTTATCAATGATTCCCTGAAAGTAAAGTACTCTGTCAAGTACGGGTGCGCACCGATCAATGCTCCAATTGCTGCCAATGTAAATTCATTGGTGCGATTCCCGGCTATGTAGATCAAAGAACTCGAAATGGCAATGGCGGCGAAGACGAAAAAAAGGACCGTCGCGGTCCAGGAAATTGAGGTGGGAGTAACGTCGAGAGTTGATAGAATGCATTGAATCGCCGCCTGAGTGAATCGCCCCTGTGAAACATAAAAAAGTGGATTCCGATCTTGATGGACGGCGACATAGTCATCCAGCGCAAAGGCTGGAAACAGCGCCAAACCTTTGCTGAGTATCAATCCAAGTAGGGCGCCGCAGAATACGATCTGTGTTCTGCTCAAAATGCGCATTTTGGTTAGGTTTTCCTGATTTTTCACGTTTTATAGCGATTTATTTGCTGCGCTGGCGATAATATTTCAACGCAAACCGGGGGCTAGCGGAATGAATATTTCTTGTGACCGATATAGCTCGTAAGAACAGGAACGATGACGCCGCACAGGTGTGCAATCTCCTTTGCGTGCGATATCGCGCCGAGTGAAGGTAGTACATGGTATGCCAGAAGTACGCTTACGGCCCAAGTCTGGAAAACCGCGGCGATGTTGACAGCGGTGAAGATGATCGCCGAGCGCGCGACGGATTGTGTCGAAGCGGTAAATACAAAAATCTTTGCCAGCAAGAATGCAGTCACCATCCCTGTGACGTAGGCGGCAACGATTGCATAGGAAAAGGGCATCCACATGTTGTAGAGGATGCGGCTTGACCAATTAACCACGGCCGCGAACCCCCCAGTCAGTAGGAACAGTAGAAAGGTCCGGGAAGGCATCAGATCATCCTGGCCATCTTGCGCGCGAGGCCAATACTTTCGGAAATGCCGCGGTCCTCGGGATAGTAGTAGGACGTGTCAGCGACCAATAGCCCCCTGACCGGTAGTTGGATAGGCGGTAAGCGGTCTAGAAATCCCGGCTCGCAGATCGGTTGTGCGAAGCGATAGCGGCTGGCGCGGACCTCGATGAAGTCGCTTTCCTGTAGCGACGGGTTAATTTTCATCAGGTAGGACTTCACCTTGTCGACAAAGACGTGATCTGGCTCCTGGTATTTTGGGTGCTCACCCGGTACGTAATACGGAACGTAGACGATATGGTCGTCCATCTTGCGTAGATTCGTGTATTCAACGATACCCGGGATATCCATGCCGGGATCGTTGACGTTAAGCCAAAAGTTCTCCGTGACCGGCTTCTTCAATTTGGCAATGACGCAGACGACCGCAACATTCTTGACGCTCTTGAACTTGTCTAGCACGTGTGTGGGCAAGTCTGGCATGATTCGGGGAACGTACGGCAGGGGTACCGTGCTGATGACCTTGTCGTAGCTATCAACGCCATCCTTGGTTTCGACACCCTTGACGATGCCATTCTCGATTACGACGCGCTGGACGGGCGTGGACAGACGAAATTCGCCTCCACCGGCAATAATGGCGTCGCGCATGGCGTTCAGCAATGTCTCCGAACCGCCGTCGAGATAGCCGAGTTTCTCGTGGAACAGGTTATAGCGTGACCGGCCTATCCGGCGGATGCGGCTCCAGATCCAGGCTGCGGATAGGTTGTCGGCGTAGTCGTAAAACTTGTAGTCGAACAGGCGCCGCCAGAGGACTTCCCACGCCTCTTCACCGATCCAGCGACGGATCCAACCCGTCGCCTCCACCTTATCGAGGGGGCGCCAATCGTTGCGCTTGGTCGCCAGGAAGGCGTGCAGGCCGTAGCGCAACTTGGCGACGAAGCTAAGGCCCTTGAACTTCAGCAGTGCGATGGGATTGCCCCAGGGCTGAATCTGCCCCTGAAAGTAATAGCCCATCCTGGTTTTGCGCCATTGCAACTTGTCACTGAGGCCAAGTTCCTTCAGTACTTCGAAAAAGGCGACGTCCGACGTTGCGTGGAAATGGTAGTAGCGTTCGATCGATGTGCCGCCGAAGTTGAAGCAGGCTGCCATGCCGCCGACGCGGTCATCGGCCTCGTAAATGACGGGCTTATGGCCGTCGCGCACGAGTTGGTAGGCGGCACCCAGTCCCATTGGGCCGGCGCCGAGTACAGCTATGCGTTGCGACATTCAGAACTCCAGCACCACGCGGCTGTAGCGCGGATCGTTAAAGGTTTCGTCGACAGCTTTCTTGAATGGAGTCGATTCGACGCCGAAGATGCCGGGCCAGTCGATGACTTCGAATTCATCCTTGGCGCTCAGTGCCGCAAGTTGTTGCGTCGTGAAGGGTGGATTCTTGTCGAATAGCGACCAAGTCCACAACAGCGCATAGAAAAACCCATATGGGATGCGCACGATTGGCGTTTTGGAGCGCGTCGCCCGCTTGATCTCCCGGATAATGTCGATGTAGTCGACTTTCTCGTGGCCGGAAATGTTGTAAACGCCTGCGCCGCGCCGGTTCTCAATGCAACTGATGATGATTCGGCAGAAGTCGCCAACGTACAGCGGTTGGCGCATATAGCGTCCGTCCCCAGGGATCGGGAACAATGGGACCTTCTGCATGAAACGCGAGAGCCAGCCGAGGTGTTTGCGGTCGAACCAGCCGAACATCAAGGTAGGGCGCAACACGGGGCAGGAGATCCCGCTGGCCAGCACCATGTCTTCCTGGGCCTTCTTGCTGCGTGTATAGAAGTCATCGGCCACGGATTCGACGACCGATGAGCTGATGTGCACCAGATACGGTACATTGTTCGCCTTGATCGCATCGAGGACCACGCGTGTCGAGTCGACGTTATTGCGGACGAACTCCTGCCAGTCGGTGCCACCTATCTGGGCCTGGAGCATGACAACGACAGATGCGCCTTCGAAATGCTCGACCCATTTGCCGGCGGATGCGACATCGACGCACTCGACATGGACATCGGGTTGCGTCTTTTTGAGCACCTCGACGTTGGAACGGTGCTTGTCAAGCACCACGATGTTCGTGTAGCCCAGATCACGCAGTCGGGCGACGAGGTTTTGTCCGACCAAGCCGGCTCCGCCCGGAAGGATGATCTTGTCGTTCAGGTTCTTCACGCTTGCCTCAGTCAATTCTGCCTGGTTTGTATGCTCATTTGCACAGGCCCGGCGGACTTCGCCTGGCATGGTTTTGGCTATCGCGCCAACCGGGCGGATTTCTTACTGCCTGCGATGGCCGTCAGATATCCATCCGATTAAACACGAACCGTGGCAAATGGCGGATCACCATCATGATCACTACCCACTTGCGTGGTGCGTAAACTACCGGCCTCCCCGTAGCCATACCATTGACAATACATTTTGCGACATCCTCTACCCGGGCCATCTTGACCGTTTGTGTGGTGAGATGTGCAGTCATCGGTGTCGCGGTAGGCCCTGGCTTGATCAGCACGACTTTCACGCCAGAGTGCTTCGCCAATGCCATGCGATGCTGCAGGCCCTGTGCGTAGCGGGTCACCAAGCTTTTTGCGGCGCCGTAGATGTAGTTGGACTTGCGGCCACGATCACCGGCGACGGAGCCGATTATGCCTAGCGTGCCGCGGTTGACGCCAGCCATCTTGCCGGCGAAGGCTTCGGCGAACAACACCGGAGAGATGCCATTGATGTGCATGGCTTCGCTTGCCATTTCAAGGTCCTGTTCGCACTCGGCTTGGTCGGGCAATGTGCCGTGCGCGATCAGTACGATGTCGAGGGGCCCAACTGCGGCCAGCGAGTCTGCGAGCCGGCGTATTGCGGCGGCATTGGCGAAGTCCGTCTCAACTATTCGAACCGACGCGCTTGGGCCGCGCACTCGCAGATCAGTGGCGATAGTTTCTGCCTTGCTGCGGTTGCGGACCACCAGCGTGAGATCTGCGCCCGGTTCGATGACCCAGTTGCGTGCGCAGTGTTCGGCGATAGCCGAGGTCGCACCAACGATTACGATTCGTTTGTTCTGGTTCTGCAAGGTCAGTGTCCCAAGAGTCGACGTGATAGCGCGGAGCTGATGCCCGGGTCACGATAGGGAAGGAATTCCGTGAGGCGTGAGTAGCCGGATTCGAAAAGGTCGCGTGGCATGCGGGCGTCCTTGGCTGGGTAAAGGCGCCCCTTAGCTCCGCGGACGATGGCGTCTAGACGCTTGAACAGCGCGGTGGTCTTTTCTCCCCGGTTGGGGAAGTCGAGCGCAAGCGTCACGCCCGGCTCTGGAAAGCTCAGCATGCCGGGTGCAATACGTTCGCCGAACGTCTTGAGTACGGCGAGGAACGAACCCTCACCAGAGCGGGCGATTTCCTGCAACATCGCCTGCACGGCGTCGCGCCCCCCAGAGCGCGGCACCACGCTCTGGTACTGAAAGAATCCGCGCGGTCCATACATCCTATTCCACTCGTGAAGATTGTCGAGCGGATAGAAGAAGGGCTCGTAGTGGGCGACGCCGCGGCCTGCTTTCCACTTGTTAAAATGGAAATAAGCCATGTTGAAGGGACGTAGTGTCAAGCCGTTGACTAGAGATACCGGTGGCACGAACGGCATGGTTCTGACCCGGTACTCCGGCGGCGGCCCGTTCTCTGCTTCGCTCGGATTGCCGCGCATGAACAAGCCGCGCTGGTTGCCACCGCTCAGACAGTCGATCCAGGACACGGTGTGTTCCCATTCGGCTTCGGATTCGTCCGCGATCTCGAAGAATTCGTCGAGGCTGGCGTACGGCACTGTCTCTGTATCGAGCCATGGGCCGCTGACTCGACGCAATTGCAGTTCGGCAGTAACAACGACGCCGGTGAGTCCGAGGCCGCCGATGGTGGCGGCGAACCAGGGCGCGTTCTCGTTGCGGCTGCATTCGTACTGGGTTCCATCGGTACGCACGAGAGTCAGCCGGCGGACGTTGTCCCCGAACGTGCCGAACACGTGGTGGTTCTTGCCATGCACATCGTTTGCGATGGCGCCGCCGACGGTTACCAGCTGCGTGCCCGGTGTCACCGGTAGCATCCACCCGCGCGGTACGGCAAGCTGCTGAATATCGCGCAGAAGCACGCCGGCTTCGCAGACAATTCTGCCTTGCGTCTCGTCGAAGGCAATGAAGTGATCCAGTGCCGTGGTTTTCCACAGCACGTTTCCAGGGTTTAGGCACACGTCGCCATAACTGCGACCCATGCCATGCGCAAGGCCTGGGCGCGGTCCGGTGAGGTGGCTGGCGATGCTCGAGCGCTGGGTCAGCATCTGGACGTCGTGCTCCCAGCTGCCAAGGCGACCCCACGAAGTGATAGTGGTCATTACCAACTCACCGTTCCCGCAATCAGTGCCGCTGCAAAGGCAAGCCCCGCAACCTGGCTGGCGCGGTCCTTGACGGCGAAGATTAGCGGATCGTCATGCATTTCTCCGCGATGGGCCTTCATCCACATCCAACTGATCCAGAACAGCATAACAAGCACTGCGCCCCAGACGAATTCTGGCGTCTGGTAAAGCACTAAGACCGAATTGCTGTCTAGGTAGAGCGCCAGAACCAGTACCGAAGCGATGCCCGAGCCGATCCCGAGTGACTGGATCAGCGAGGCATCGGAAGTGTAGTAGCCACGGCCGTGGACCTTCTGCTTTCCACTCTGCAACTGAACCTCGAGTTCGGCGTAGCGCTTGACGAACGCTAGCGAAAGGAACAAAAAAATGGAGAATGCCAGTAGCCAGAACGTCATCGGAAGCGTTGCCGCAGCGGCACCAGCAATGATACGCAGCGTGTAGAGCAAGGCTAGCACCATGCAATCAATCAGGATGATTCGCTTGAGCGCCAGAGAGTAGACACAGGTGACGATGAAGTAGATAAGCAGCCAGGGCAGGAAATTGCCACCGACGAATAGTGCCAGCGCAATGCTGATCAGAAGCAGCGCTGGCGCTACTATCACGCCTACCCACGCAGGAACCTGGCCTGAAGCAAAAGGTCGGAATTTCTTGCGCGGATGCTGGCGATCGCTTTCCAGGTCGAGCAGATCGTTTGCGATGTAGACGGATGACGCGCAAACGCTGAAAGAAAAGAACGCGAGGATCATTGCCATCCAAGTGGTGCCGTTGTTCAGTTCATGTCCCGCGAACATTGGCACGAACAGCAGGAGGTTCTTGAGCCATTGGTGCACACGCAGCATGCGGCGCCACGCCGTGAAGCCGAGGCCTTGCGCAGGAAATACGCGCTCAACCTTGCAACAGCCGCTTGCAGCCTTGGCGAGACTGGCCGAACCATTTACCACGATGGCGTTGCGTGCGCAGCGCCAGACCGTGACGTCGGCGCTCGAATTACCGACGTAATCAAAGCCTGCTTGCCCAAAACGCTGGTGGAGAGCGGCGGCCTTATTGGGGCCAGCTAAGTTCGTGACGCCGTCACTCGCCATAACCTCATCAAACATGTTCAAATGCTCGGCAATGGCAAGCGCCAGCGACTTGTCTGATGCTGTGCACAGAATTAACTTGCGACCCTCAGCTTTTTGAATTTTAAGCCAGTCGAGTAACTCCGTGTTATAGGGCAGGGACGCGGGATCAATATCTACAAGTCCAGCCAGGCGCTCTTTCAGTACAGCTTTTCCTCGCGAAAGCCAAAGCGGCATGCGCAAAATGTCTGCCGGACTGTCACGCAATACGCGTAGCGCCGATTCGTGCAGCATGTCCGTACGAATCAGCGTTCCGTCCAAGTCGACTACAAGTGGCGTGGCGACCACGAACCCCTCCCTAGAATTTGCCTTGTATTTGCTTCGGTGTATGACTTACGGCTGGGCGCATCCAGAATTGTGCGCTGTAGTCCGTGTACGCTTTTCTTCTTGCGGCGTAGCTTGCCAGAAAGCACAGCGTTGTTTTTGGATGTGCCTGCCAGTAGCAACTTCCTAAACGCTGCGGCATTTTAACGGATCGCCCTATGTATTGGCGATCGATAAGTTAAGTGCAATCCACATAGCCAACTTCAGTTGTGTGTAAGTCACGGCATCGGGCCGTTCAGGGGCGGCGTCATCCATGCAGAGACGGGGCACTGGTCTCCTGCCGCGGGAGCGCCGTCGGTTGCTGTCGCATCCAGATAAAGGCACCGAAAATCACGGCTACCAGATTTGCCACCGCGTATCCCAAGATAGCGCCGTGTGCGCCAAAGGCGGGGATGGTCACTGCATCAATGGCTATCGTGACGGCGCACACTAACGCCCATTTAATGGCAACCAGATGCGGCCGGCGCATGTAGATCGGTAATAGGGTCAACGCAATATCAGCAAAAATGAGTGACGAAGCCAGAGCAGCCAACTGCAGGAGGGGGGCCGCTGCAACAAATGCCGAACCGTAGAGCAACTCAACAATCCAATGCGCGCAGGCGGCGATGGACAGTCCGCCCACCAGTCCAACCGTAAGCATCGCGCCTGCGATTTTCATGATGTTCTGGCGCGCCTTTGCGAAAGTGGGGATTGCATAAACGTACATCGGGGCAACGCCAGCTGCCAAGATTGTGGCAAGGACAACAAAGTTATCCAGGATCTGCATGGAGGCGGCATAGGCGCCAAACTCTGTCAACGGTACCAGCGGCTTGAGCAGTAGTTGGTCTACCCGTCGAGATCCCGTCATCATCATGAAGCTTACCCAGAACAGCGCTCCATTTCGTAGTAGTTCGCGTGCGAGGGCCGGATCAAGCGTTACGTTAGTGCCTGGTGCTCGGGGAAGGTAGTACCAAGTCAGCAGAAGCGCGACCATGACGGCCTCAACGGAGAAGGCGGCTGCATAAGCAGAAGCGTCTTGACTGCCGACTTGGAACAGCAGCCCCACGCAAGCTGCCTTGATTGCCAAGGACGCTAGGTTGAAAATGGCGTTGGGACGGGTCGAGGTGCGTGATTGCATCCAGGCAGTCACTACCCCAAACGGTTCGCGAAGCATAACTGCGACACCCAGGATCAATGTCGGCGCCCAGATATCAAGGCCCTGGCCCGTGAAGAGCAGGTATGCGCATATCAGTAGGTAAGCAAATACACCAGCTGCAAGGCGTAAGCCAAAAACATGGATCAACAAGCGATGCTGTGAAACTTGATCAGTATTTGCGACCAAGCGCGGAACGGCCACTTCGCTCCCGCAGATCAGCGCCACAGAAGCTGCGATATACACCACCGCCTGAGCATACTGAAAATGCGCAAAACCGTCGGGCCCCAGCCCGCGAGCAAGCATGGCAACGATCCCGATGCCGCCAGCAACCTGGAGGCATCGTTCAGCAAGCATCCATGCAAGATTCCCAGCAACTTGCCGTCGCATTACGTCGGCCCCTCGCAAGCGACGTCACCATGAGCGTTTGCTAGTGCCGCGTAGCGCGCGAGCCAACTGCGCGCGACCGCCTCCAGGCTGCAGTGCGCCAGCACACGCTGGTAGCGGCGTGCCTGTTCAGCAGGCGTTCCCAAGCCCACTGCCAAGGCGTCGGACATAGCGCGGGCGAGAGCAGGTGTGTCACCGCACGAAACTATTGTCCCGGCATCGCCAACCAATTCAGCCACGCCGGCAGCGTCCGTGGCTACCACGGGACAGCCGCAGGCGAGTGCTTCCCCCACAACGAGCGGCATGCCTTCCACGTCTGATGAGAGCACGAACAAATCAGCGGCGTTGAGGAGAGCAGGGATGTCTCTGCGATTGCCGGCAAGAGTGATGGAGCCGACGGTATCATGCCGGCGCATAGCCATTTCCAGCTCGCTGCGCATTGTGCCTTCACCAGCTATCAGCAGCCTGGTGTCGGCATGGCCGGGTGCTTGAATCATGCGGGAAAATGCGTGGATTAGCCTGAGTTGAGCCTTCTCTGGCACCAGCCGGCCAACATTGACTACCAGTTTAGTGCCGGCATCTAGCCCCAGAGCCTTTCGCGTGGTCTGACGCAACTCCGGGTCAATGAGGAAACGGTCAGTATCGATGCCGTTGGGAACGACCACGATTCGCTCCGGCACCACAGCGCCCGCGTCGATCATCGCCTGCCTGGCACTTTCGCTAACATGCGAGTTCAGCGCCGCCCACCGATCAGTCAGGCGGTAGGCCAGCATGCGTAGCCGGCCCCCTTCGCGCGCGCTGTGCGCCGTGCAGATAACCGGGGGCGCATCCGTTACTGCCGCGAGGACGCGTGCCAGCAGGTTGGCGTGCACCATGTGGGCATGAATGATCTGCGGCTGCCATTGCCGGACAAACCGGTTCAGTTCCAATAGTGCGCGCATCATCGATGTGACGGTCTTGCGCATGTTGAGGTGCACGATCGTGGCGCGCGCCGGCAGCGCTACTTCGCAGCCTGGCGTGAGGCTTACGATTGCTACGTCATGCCCTTCCTGTATAAACGCCTGCGCCAACCCGGCTACCTGTTGTTCGGCGCCGCCAGTCTTCAGTCCGGTACAGAGAAGTAGAATGCGCATATGCGGGGTAGCTGGACTGTCACCGTGCTCCGTAACCGGTCGCGAGTGTCCTCAGCGTCTTTACCCCGATCAGCAGATCCAGCGCCAGCGAGCAGTGCTTGACGTAATACAGGTCATAGCTGAGCTTGGTCACGGTCTCTTCATGGCTGCCGGCGTAACCCTGCTGCACCTGGGCCCAGCCGGAGAGGCCGGGCCGCACCAGGTGGCGGTACGGGTAATAGGGAATGGTTTCCGAAAACCGGTCGACCATGGGCGCCTGCTCCGGCCGCGGGCCGATCAGGCTCATATGCCCGAGCAGCACGTTCCACAGTTGCGGGATCTCGTCCAGGCGGTACTTGCGGATAATGCGTCCGACCCGGGTCACGCGCGGATCGCGGCGTGCTGCGAACAAGGCTGGCGCGCTGGCGTCGACGCCCATGCTGCGGAACTTGAGCATGACGAAGGGCTTGCCGAACAGGCCCACGCGCTCCTGCCGGAAGATCGCACCGCCGGGGGTTTCCAGCCGGATAGCCAGCGCGACGGCGAGTCCCAGCGGCACGGCCAGCGGTGCCAGGCAGGCGACGGCGACGATATCGATGGCGCGCTTCAGGTAGCCGTAGAGGTAGTGCGCGGCGTAGTCGTCCAGGAAGTTCTCGTCGATGTGGGCCAGTCCGACGCGGCCGGTCAGCATTTCGCCGACACGCTCGACCGAGTACATGCGGACATGGCTCATCTTGTAATGCGCGAGCAGGCGCGTGCGTTCGGGGTCGCCGGTGGCGCTGCGCTCTACCATCAGGCCATCGAAGTGCCTGGCGTCTTCGAGCGATCCCACTGGTTCGAAGCGGATGCGGGCCGGCGCCGCGGCGCCGGGCATGGCCAGAATGGCTTCCAGCTGCGCCAGGGTACCCGGATCGGTATAGCCGAACAGCGGCACGTAGTTCTGCACGAAGCGTCGATAGCCGGTCCAGAGCCACGCCAGCGTGATCAGGTACGACAGCAGCAGGGCGCCGCGAGAATATTCGATATGGAAGGCGGCAAACACAAAGAGCAGGCCGCAGAACGGCAGCGTCGCGGCAAGTCCTGCCAGGCTGTTGCCCTCCATGGCCGGCAGGTGCAGCGAGCGATGCAGCAGCATGAATGCGACCAGGTATGGCATGACCGACCATAGCAACGTGCGTGTGAACACGTAGGTCACGATGCCGGCGCGGTGCGCCATTTCGGCGCCGACCGCGCTGAGTGCGAACAGCGCCAGGCCGAGCACCGCCCAGGCCACCATCCGGCTGACGCGGCGCACGGTCTCGGAGCCGCCGGTGCGCATGCGCAAGGCGCGGTGCCGCATGCTGTCGGTCTTGATGGTCATGACGTCGATACCCGCGCGGCACGGGGCGATTGGGCGAGAGCGTCGCGGTAGACGGACCAGGTCGCGTCGGTCATGCGCTCCAGTCCATAGCATTGCTCCCACCGCTGGCGCGCGCCGTGGCCAAGCGCCGCGCGCAGGGCGCTGTCGTCGGCCAGGCGGCGCAGCGCTTCGGCGAACGCCTGCTCGTCATCGTGATCGACCAGCACGCCGTACCGGTTGCCGTCGAGCTGCTCCCGAATGCCGGGCAGGTCCGAGGCCACGACCGGCAATCCGGCCCGCATCGCCTCGAGCACCGACAGCGGGAAGCCCTCGTGGTCCGACGCCAGCACAAAGGCCTGGACCGAAGCCAGCAGCGCCGGCACTTCCGTGACGTTGCCGGCGAACTCCACGCGCCCGGGGGCAAGCTGTTGCGCCAGGTGCTGCATGGCGTGCCGCTGCGGACCGTCTCCGACCAGGGTCAGCACACAGGATTCCAGCCCTGCGCGCGCGAACGCGCGAATCGCCGCGTCCTGGCGTTTGGGTGCGGCAAAGCGCGCGACCATCACGATTCTTCGCAAAGGGGCCTGCGGCTCGGCGCGATGGGGCGTGTCGGGGATGCCGTTTGGAATGACCGAAACACGTTCGGCGGGAAGGGGGAGCGAGCGGGCCAGCTGCTGTTCGGCGTCCGCGACGCAGATCACGCGCGCCGCCAGCGGTGCCAGCAACCATTCCGCCACGCGTGCGGCGATGCGCTGGCGCGGCGGGGCTTCGGGCTTGAAGGCAAAACCGTGGACGGTATAGACCACGGGTATGCCGAGCACCAGTCCGGCGATGCGGCCCAGGGCGCCCGCCTTGGCGCTGTGCGCATGGATCAGGTCCGGCGCGGCCTGCTTCAATGCCCTGACTAGTTCACGCAAGGCATGGATCGCGCGCCAGGGCGACAGGGCATTGTCCAGTCGTGTCAGCCGAATGGTCTGCGCGCCGGTGCGTGCCGCGATCTCGAAGAGCGGTCCTTCGCCGCCTGCCAACAGGACGGTGTCTGCCTTGCCGGCAGTCGAGCGCAGCAGGTCGGCGACGTGCGATTGTGCTCCGCCGATCTCCGCATTGGTGATCAGGTAGGCAATGCGAGGTCGGGGCGACGGTTGCGCAGATGGATTCAAAGGCTCTGTACGTTTCGTGACGGATGGTGTCCGCCGCGGGTCCCGCGGCAGCACAAAATACCCCTGAGCGTGGGGCATGACACCGCCGGATGTAGGACAGACTCCGAAAATTGTGTCCATCCGTGATAATGCGGCGATTATACCGCCCGGGCCCGCCGCAATCCGGCAAAATAGCTGCCTTTGGGGCGTCGCACCGACCAGCTGGCAAGGTGTGGCGCGGACGACAAGCAACTCAGGACCCTACATGCAAATCGATCCTTCCATCTTCAAAGCCTATGACATCCGCGGCATCGTGGGCAAAACGCTCACCCGCGACGTCGCGCGCCAGATCGGCTTGTCGTTCGGCTCCGCCGCCGTGGAGCTCGGCGAAACCTCCATCGCCGTCGGTCGCGACGGCCGGCTTTCGGGGCCGGACCTGATCGGCGGCCTCGTCGAGGGCCTGCGCGCCACCGGGCTGGACGTGCTCGACCTTGGCATGGTGGCCACCCCGATGGTCTATTTCGCCACCAATATCGAGATCGACGGCGTACGCCCCGCCTCCGGCATCATGGTCACCGGCAGCCATAACCCGCCCGACTACAACGGCTTCAAGATGGTGCTGGCGGGGCGGGCGATCTACGGCGAGCAGATCCAGGACTTGCGCAAGCGCATCGAGGCCGGCGCGTTCACCCGAGGCGCAGGGGCCTACAAGGAAGTCGATGTGCGCCAGAAGTACCTCGATCGCATCGTGGGCGACGTCAAGCTGTCCCGGCCGATGAAGATCGCCCTCGACGCCGGCAATGGGGTAGCCGGCGCCTTTGTCGGCGACCTGTTCCGGGGACTTGGCTGTGAAGTGGTCGAACTGTTCTGCGAGGTCGACGGCAACTTCCCCAACCACCATCCCGATCCCGCGCATATTGAGAACCTGCAGGACCTGATGAAGACCCTGCGCGAAACCGACTGCGAACTGGGCCTGGCCTTCGATGGCGACGGCGACCGCCTGGGCGTGGTGACCAAGGACGGGCAGGTGATCTTCCCGGACCGCCAGTTGATGCTGTTCGCTGAAGAGATCCTGTCGCGCAACCCCGGGGCGCAGGTGATCTACGACGTCAAGTGCACCGGCAAGCTGGCGCCGTGGATCCGCCAGCACGGCGGCGAGCCGCTGATGTGGAAAACCGGCCATTCGCTGGTGAAGGCCAAGCTGAAGGAAACCGGTGCCCCGATTGCCGGCGAAATGAGCGGCCATGTCTTCTTCAAGGACCGCTGGTACGGCTTTGACGATGGCCTGTACACCGGCGCCCGGCTGCTGGAAATCCTGTCGCGCCATGCGGATCCCAGCGCGGTGCTGAACGCGCTGCCGAACGCGAACAACACCCCTGAACTGCAACTGAAGTGCGCCGAGGGCGAGCCCTTCACGCTGCTCGACAAGATCCGCGCCAACGCCAAATTCGACGGTGCGCGCGAAGTGATCACCATCGACGGCGTGCGGGTCGAATATGCCGATGGCTTTGGCCTGGCGCGTCCGTCCAATACCACGCCGGTGGTGGTGATGCGTTTCGAAGCGGACAACGACGCCGCGCTGGCACGCATCCAGGCGGAGTTCAAGCGCGTGATCCTCGCCGAGAAGCCGGATGCTCAGCTCCCGTTCTGAGGGCGCGACGGTGCCCGCGGCATCGTCTGACGCGGCCGGTGTGGCACAGCCCATGCCGGCCGCGGTGCCTTTTGCGCTGCCGGAGCGGCCGCGCATCCTGCTGGTCAAGGTATCGTCGCTCGGCGACGTGGTGCACAACATGCCGCTGGTGCATGACTTGCGCGCGCGCTGGCCCGGTGCCGAGATCGACTGGGTCGTCGAAGAAGGTTACGTGGAACTGGTGCGCCTGCTGCCCGAGGTGCGCCGCGTGATCCCGTTCGCGCTGCGGCGCTGGCGCAAGCGCCTCCTGCAGGGCGGCACCTGGCGCGAGATCGGCGCGGTGCGTGACGCCTTGCGGCGGGAGCGTTATGACGCCGTCATCGAAAGCCAGGGCCTGCTGAAGACCGCGGTAGTCGCACGCGTCGCCGCGCGCGCGCCGGGCGCGCCGATCATCGGGCTTGGCAATGCCACGCAGGGCTCGGGCTATGAGCCGGCGGCGCGGCTGCTCTATACCGACCCGGTGGCCGTGCCTCGCCAGACCCATTCGGTGCGCCGCTCGCGCTTGCTGGGCGCGGCGCTGACCGGGTGCGCACCGGCAGAGCCGCCATCGTTCTTCGGGCCGGCCGCGCAAACGTTGTCGGCCGAGGATCCGCTGTGGGCCGGCCTGCCGGCTCGCTATGCCGTGTGCTTCCATGCGACCGCGGGAGCCCGCAAGAAATGGGCGGTGCCGAACTGGCACGCGCTCGGCAAGCGCCTGGATGAAGATGGCCTGGTGATGCTGTTGCCGTGGGGTAATGACAAGGAACGCCAGGCTGCCGAAGCCATCGCTGCCGGCGTGCCGCGGGCCCAGGTGCTGCCGCGCTTCTCGGTCATGCAGGGCTTTGGCCTGATCAACCGGGCGGAAGTCGTGATCGGCGTGGATACCGGCCTGGTCCATATCGCCGCGGCGCTGTGCCGGCCCACCGTGGAGATCTATACCGCCACCTGGCGCTGGAAAACCGAAGGCTATTGGTCGGAACGCATTGCCAATGTCGGCGACGACGGCGTGGTGCCCTCGGTCGATGAAGTCTACGAGGCGGCTTGCCGCGCGCGCGGAGTGGCTGCCTGATGTTGCGGGCTCTTTACAGCGTGTTGTGGGTGGCGGTGTTGCCGCTGGCGCTGCTGCGCCTGGCCTGGCGCGCCCGCAAGGAGCCTGGCTATCTGCAGCATGTCGGCGAGCGTCTTGGGGCGTATGGCAGCCTGCCGAAACAAGGGCCGTGGCTGTGGGTCCACGCCGTGTCGGTGGGCGAGACCCGCGCCGCCCAGCCGCTGGTCGAGGCACTGCTGGCCGCGCATCCGCATCACCGCCTGCTGCTGACCCACATGACGCCGACTGGCCGCCAGACCGGCGCGCAGCTGTTTGGCCAGGAGCCGCGCATCGTCCAGTGCTACCTGCCGTATGACCTGCCGTGGCTGGTGCGGCGGTTCATGCGGTATTTCCGGCCGCAGGCGGGCATGCTGATGGAGACCGAGGTCTGGCCGAACCTGGTCCATGGCGCGCGCAAGGCAGGCGTGCCGCTGTACCTGGTCAACGCCCGCCTGTCGCCGCGCAGCTATCGGCGCACGGCACGCTTCGGCCGCGCCGCCGCTGCGATGTATGCCGACTTTACCGGCGTGCTGGCGCAGACGGCCGGCGATGCCGAGCGCTTTCGCGCGCTGGGCGTGCCGGCGGTGCAGATCACCGGCAACCTCAAGTTCGACATGCAGCCCGCGCCGGCCGGCGTGGCGCTGGGCGGGCAGCTGCGCAAAGTCTTCGGCGCGCGCGCGGTGCTGGCGGCGGCCAGTACGCGCGAGGGGGAAGAGGCGATGCTGCTCGACGCCTTCTCGCGTTGGGAGTCCCTTGCGCCGGGCGTGCCCCGGCCGGCGCTGCTGCTGATCCCGCGTCATCCGCAGCGCTTCGATGAGGTAGCCGCCATGGCAATGCGTGCGGGTTTCTCGGTCGAGCGCCGCAGCAGCCTGGAGCTTGATGGCGCGCACTCGCCGCTGGCTGCCGACCTGTTGCTTGGCGATTCGATGGGCGAGATGGCAATGTACTTCGCTGCGTCGGACCTGGCGTTTATTGGCGGCAGCCTGTTGCCGCTGGGCGGGCAGAACCTGATTGAAGCCTGCGCGGTCGGCACGCCGGTGCTGATCGGGCCGCACACCTTCAACTTTGCACAGGCGACCGAGGATGCGATTGCCGCGGGCGCGTGCCTGCGTGTCGACAATGCCGATGTGCTGATGCGTACCGCGGCAAGCGTGCTGGCCGATCCGGCACGCCTGGCTGAGATGCGCGCGCATGCGCAGACCTTCGCGGGCCTGCATCGGGGCGCCACGGTGCGCACCTTGGCGGCCGTTGCCCCAGCGTTGGAAGGCTGACTAGATTAGTTCGACGCCCTGACCAGGGCATCCCACCGTTGCGCGAGGCGTTCCAGCGCGAACTGGCTGGCCTTCTGGCGGCCGTTCGCACCCAGCGTTGCGGCCAGTTCCGGTTGACGGATCACGGCCAGCAACGCCTGGGCCAGGGCATTGGCGTCGTCGGTGGCAACCACCAGCGCGTCCCGGGCCGGATCCAGTAATTCGCGCGGGCCGGTCTCGCAATCGGTCGACACGATCGGCAGCCCGAAGGCCATCGCTTCGATCAGCACCAGGCCGAATCCCTCATAGCGCGAACTCAGGCAGAACACCGATGCCTGGCCATAGGTCTGCAACGGATCGTGGCAAACGCCAGCCAGGCTGGCGCTGCCTTGCAGCCCGAGCTCCCGGACCAACGCCATCAGGCGCGTGCGCTCCTCGCCTTCGCCATGGATCACCAGTTGCCATTCCGGCTCTTCCGCTGCCACGGTCTGCCATGCGCGCAGCAAGACGTCGAAGCCCTTGGCCGGCACCAGCCGCCCCATCGCAAGCACCGTCTTGCTTGCGCGCGGCGCCGGAGCAGCGGGCATGGGAAAGGGCAGGGGATTGGGCAGGCAGACGATGTCGCTGCGCGGCCGCAATGCTTGGAGCCAGCGCTGGCGGTCCCGTTCTGTCAGCACGACGACCTGCCGGCAGGATCGCGCCGCCAACCGGCGCGCCAGCCTGCGTGCCGGCTTGCCCAGGTCCTCGTCAAAGTGGCAGTGCTCCCACGCGATGTGATGCAGGCCCAGGCCGAGCGTGGCGGGGAGCACGAACAGTTCCAGCATGGTGTCTACCTGCACCAGTACATCGATGCGATGCCGGATGCAGTGCCTGCGGATGCCGGCAATCGTGGCGAAATAGGCGCGCTTGAAAGACGGCCGCCGGGCGAACACCGCTTCATGCCGCACGCCCGGGTGCAATGGGAACTGGCTCGACGTATCCCAGAGGCTCAGGATGGTGACGTGGTGTCCAAGCCCGGCCAGCGCGTTCGCGATAGTGGCGGTCATTCGTTCCGCACCGGCCATCGCGTTCAGGGTGCCGGTCAGGAAGCAGATATGACGTGGGGAGTCCGGTTTCAAGGGGCCGTGGGCGCCGGCAGTTTGCTTTGGCGCGCGACAACGTAGGCAAAGCAAAATGCCATGACCAGGCTATAAAAGGCATTGACCAGTGTCGTGGCGAACATGACTTCGGTCAGCCCGAACACCAGGAAGCCGCAGCACAGGGCCAGGCCCATGGCGCTGGCGACACGCGTGCCGCGATCGGTTCCGCGCAGATGGCGCAGAAAAAACGCGGCGGGCACGAGGTAAAGCGCAAGAATTGCCAGCAAACCAGGCATGCCGAGCGTTGCTGCCGCGTGCAAGAGCTCATTGTGCGAATGCGGCATGGTGGCTGCCAGCGGCGTGATGACATGCTGGGCGGCAAGCGTCTGCAGCGTTGTCTCGAAGTGTTCCGGCCCCACGCCGGTCCATGGGTGGGCCTGGAACAGTTCCAGCGACGCACGCCAGAGCTGCAACCGGATCCCGATCGAGGTATCCGAAGTTACATGCTGAGCAAATTGAGACAGTTCCGAAACAACCGCAGCCGTCCTCTGCTGAACCATCGCACTGCTGAACCACCCCAGCGCCATCAGCCCGGCCAGCCCCACCAGCACCCCCGCCTTGTGCAGCCGCGACAACCTGCGCGAGGCCGCCAGTGCGATCAGCGCCAGCACCGGAATGGCCAGCCAGCCGCCGCGGGTGCCGCTCATGTATGAGGCGTACAGCCCTGCGAAGCCGGCCAGCAGTTTCAGGCCCGCCAGCCAATGGTCGCCCGGGCGGTTCCAGCCGATGGAGATCACGGCGAGCATGCCGGTCAGCAGCGCCAGGTTGCCGAAGGGAATGACATTGGAGAAGCCCACATGGCTGGGACGGCCCGCCGCGGCGACTTCGTGCAGCCACAAGGCGGATATCAGCGCACAGGCGACGAAGCCCCATTGGATGCTCTGCATGCCGCGCCGGCCCAGGCGCAGCATGCCGAGGACCAATGGGATGAACAACGCAAAACGCAGGTATAGATAGGGCACATGCGGGTCTTCGGCCCCGGTCAGCAGTTGCTGGGTCAGCACAGCCAGCGGCAGCGCCGCCATGGCCAGCATGAATGGCCAGTACCGGCGCAGGATCGCGCCATACTCGGCCAGGCCGGCGCGGCCGCCGGCAACCAGGGCGATGGCGCTCCATCCCAGCAACAGCCCGAAGCAGGTGTTGCTGAGCGACGGCTTGACGAACATCAGCGCGGGAAACGCAGCCAGGACAACACAGGCGCTCAGGTACAGAGCTTTGTCGATCCCCAATGGCAGGGACCCTTGCAATCTCGTCATCAAGAGCATGGAGAAAGGTTTCCGGAGGAAGGTGGGTGCATGGGCGATGCCTGCCGTTCCGTCCGTCTTATTATTGTCGCCGTCTCCTGAGGAGCGGTGCCCTGCGCCGGCATAGCGGCTTGGGCGAAGCGATTATATCGGATGGCCACGGTGGCATTTCCAGGAGTTCCGCATCCTAGCCGGGTGAGCGGGTGGACCCGTTACAGGATGTATATCGCGGGTAGGGCGCTCCAAGGGCGCCTTGCCGGAGCGGCTTGCTAAACTGAAGGTCTATGGCCGGGTGCACTTTCCGGCATGCTGCTTGTCACATCCATCGACGATATCGACAGGGGCGCTCAATACGGGCGCCCTGCAGCCCCAAACAGGAGTTCTCATGCAAAGCCGTAACCGCCTGATTCCCTTCGCGTCGGCAGGCCGCGGCGCGGCCGCCTTGCTGATCGCCGCCGTGCTTGGCGCGTGCACCACCGCGACCGCGCCCAACCTTCCGTCGGCCGGCACCAACCTGAACCAGACCCAGCCCTCCGGCCCCAGCCGCTGGGAACTGGTGCGCTGGCAGCAGCCTGACGGCTCGCTGCGCGAGATCCCGCACGGCGACAATGGCCAGCCGATCATTTTTGAGTTCAACGAGGGCATCGATGCCGCGCAGGGCACGGTCAGCGGCACCAGCGGCTGCAATCGCTTTAGCGGCAGCTATGGCAAGACCGAGACCGGCATCCGCTTCGACCGCATCGCCGGCACGCGCATGGCTTGCCCGCCGCCGCGCATGGCGCTGGAGTCGGCGCTGCTGAAGGCAATGCAGACGCCGTTTGCCACCGTGGGCACGCAGCCGTCGGCGGCCAGTACCGGCCGGCAGATCATCTGGAAGACCGCCGACGGCGACCTGCTGCAGTTTGTCGAGCGCGAAGGCGTGGGCAAGCGTGGTGCGCGCGTGGAGGCCGCCGGCGTGGAGAAGACTGTCTATATCGACTCGCAGCGCGTGGAATGCACGGGCGTGGGCAAGATGACGTGCTACCGCTGGCGCGAGTCGCCGGACGCGCCGTGGCAGCTCTGGTATGGGCCGATCGAGGGGCTGGATTTCGAGCCGGGCGTGTCGTACAAGCTGCGCGTGCGCGAATACCAGGTGCCCAATCCGCCGGCGGATGCGTCGGCGATCCGGTGGGAGTTGCTGAACGTGGAGTCGCGTACGCGGGCGAGGTAGGCATGCGGCATCATTGCTTCGAGCCTTGCAATTCCTGCTTGCGTACTCCCTCTCCCGCTTGCGGGAGAGGGGAGCACCCAAGCGGGCATTCAAAAGCTGGCGGTCTGCGCCTTCGCTCAGGAGCGTGGCTTGCGGCTCGCCGCGTCGCGCCGGTCCGCCGTCGCAGCCGGCTTTGCCGGGGCCTTCGCCCCGGCCTGTGCCGGTACCGGCAGCCTGTACAGCGCCCCCGGCAACGACGTCAGCAGCGTGTTGATCTGCACCACGTCCGCCTCCTGCAGCACGCCGGTGGAGGCCTTCAGCCGCAGTCCGTTCATGATGGTGTCGTAGCGCGCCTTGGCCAGGTCGCGGCGGGTGGAGAACAACTGCGCTTCGGCGTTCAGCACGTCGATATTGATGCGCACGCCCACTTCATAACCGAGTTGGTTGGATTCCACCGCACTGGTGGCCGAGCGTTCGGCCGCCTCCAGCGCCTTGACCTGGGCCAGGCCGTTGGAGACGCCGGAGTAGGTCTGGCGCGCGGTCTGGGCGGCGGTGCGGCGGGCGAATTCCAGGTCGCTGGCGGCCTTGTCGGCCAGCGCCAGGGTCTCGCGCACGCGTGACTGGATCTGGCCGCCGGCGAAGATAGGCAGGGTCAGCTGCACGCCGATCTGCGACGCGTTGTAGTGCGTCGAGATCGCCTGCGTGGCGCTGCCGGTCTGGTTGTTGAAGCCGTACGAGGCCACCAGGTCGACCGACGGCAGGTGTCCGGCCTTGGCCTTGTTGGTTTCGCGCTGCGCGGTTTCCAGGTTGTAGCTGGCCAGGTTGACCTGCAGGTTGCTGGTCTCTGCCTGCGCCGCCCAGGCGTTGACGTCCGGCGGCTGGGGGCCGGGGATGGGCGCTTCGGGCCGCAGGCCCATCAGTTCGTCGACCGGCTTGCCGGTGATCTGCTGCAGCGTGGCGCGCTTGATCTCCAGGTCGCTCTGCGCCGCGATCTCGGTCGAGGTGGCCAGGTCGAAGCGGGCCTGGGCGTCGTTGGCGTCGACGATGGTGGCGGTGCCGACCTCGAAATTGCGCTTGGCCTGCTCCAGCTGCTCGGCGATCGCCTTCTTCTGCGCGCGCGCCAGGTAGAGGTTGTCCTGCGCCGCCAGCACGTCGAAGTAGGCCTGCGCGCTGCGCGTGATCAGGTCGAGCTCGGCCTGGTGGAAGGTGACTTCGCCCGCTTGCGCGGCCAGCTCGCCCTGCTTGTAGGTTTCCCAGCGGTCCCAGCGGAACAGCGGCTGGCTCAGCTGCAGCTGCCAGTTGTTGTTATTGAAGAAACGCGTGCCCGAGGCGCTGGGCGCGCCGCCGATCGGCAGTGACGCGGTCTGGTCCAGCTTGGTGCGGTTGGCGCCCGCGGTCCCCACCACCTGCGGCAGCAGGCCGGCGCGGCCCTGGGGCAGCTTCTCGCGCGTGGCCAGCAATTGCGCGCGCGCGCTGGCGAACTGGGCGTCATTGGCTTGCGCATCGCGATAGACCTGCAGCAGGTCGGCCGCGCCGGCCGGCGCCGCGGGCAGCATGGCCAGCAGCGGGGCCAGCACGGAAACCGCGATCGCCAGGCGCGTCCGGATCGCTCCGGGCTGGGCGTTGGGCGCAAACGTCATGACACCTCCAGGTTGCCGGGCGGGTGCCGCGGCCTACGGTCGTTTCTTCTTCGTGTTGCTGCGCGCTGGCCTGCCGCTTCAGTACTTCGGCATGGCGGGGTCGACCTGGCTGGCCCAGGCGTCGACGCCGCCGGTCAGGTTGTAGACCTTGCCGTAGCCCTGGCGCTCCAGGTAGGCCGCCACCTGCATGCTGCGTGCGCCGTGATGGCAGATGCAGACGATGTCGGCGTCTTCGTCGAGTTCGGCGGCGCGCGCCGGGATGTCGCGCATCGGGATGTGGGTGATGCCGGGGAGGGCGCAGGTCTGCACCTCCCAGCCTTCACGCACGTCGAGCAGGACCGGCTTGGCACGGCTGGCGTCGGCCAGCCACTGGGCCAGTTCGGTCGCTTGGATGACCTGCATGGCGGTACGTCCTCAGAACTGGAATTGCGACGGCCGGGCCGCGCCCTGCAGGGGCTTGACCGCGGTTTCGAACAGGTTGACCACCTGGTACTCGGTCTCGGACACGCGCGTGACCAGGCGTGCTTCCATCACCGGCAGTTCGCCGACGAAGGCGGCGATGCGTCCGCCCACCTTCACCTGCGCCAGGATCGACGGCGGGATCGCCGGCAGCGAGCCCGAGATGCAGATCACGTCGTACGGGGCGGCGGCGCCCCAGCCGTCGGCGGCATTGCCTTCGGCGACGTCGACGTTGGTGACGCCGGCATTGGCCAGGTTGGTGCGGGCCAGCTCAACCAGCTCGGGCACGATGTCGACGGTCAGCACGTGGCGGGCGCGGTTGGCCAGCAGCGCGGCCATGTAGCCGGAGCCGGCGCCGATTTCAAGCACGGTCTCATGCTTGCGCACCGCCAGGTCCTGCAGGATGCGGGCCTCGACGCGCGGCGCCAGCATGTTCTGCCCGGCGGGCAGCGGAATCTCCATGTCGACGAAGGCCAGCGAGGCGTATGCGGCCGGGACGAACTGCTCCCGCTTGACCACCGCCAGCAGGTCCAGGATTTCCTGGTCCAGCACGTCCCACGGGCGGATTTGCTGTTCGATCATGTTGAATCGGGCTTTTTCGAGATCCATCTTGCCATTCCTTACCAATGCCAACCGCTGTCGGTCTGTGCGCCGGCCGCGCGGTGCCACGGCCGGACAGTCTTATCAAACCCGTTATTTTAACCTTGCGGGCGTCTCCGGGCTCATTCCGCGCTGGCCTCCGCCGGGGCCGGGCGCACAGCCACCGTGGCGCTCAGCGCCAGGGCCAGGCAGGCGGCGGCGATCAGCAGGGTCTTGCGCTTCATGTCGGGGTGCCGGGTTGCGGCGCGGCGGGGGCGGGCCCGGTGTCGGCGGCCATCGCGGCGGCGCGTTGCGCCAGCATGTCGTCGCGGATCACTTCCCAGATATACGGGCCCTGCTGTGGCGGCAGCGGCCGGTCGCGCGCTTCGCCGGCGGTCAGCCCGAACAGCAGCGTGTCGAGCAGGCCGTCGAGGAAGGCCTCGGGATCGATGTCTTTCTCGGCGGTGGCGCGCAGCGCGCGCTGCCACATCATCAGAAACACCAGCGGCGCGCAGATCAGCGTGGTGGTGGGGTTGGCCGGCAGCGCGCGGAATTCGCCGCGCGCCACGCCGCGCGCCAGCACCCTGGCGAACAGCTCGTCGCCCGGCACCATCACTTCCTGGTTATAGAAGCGGGCGATGTCGGGGAAGTTGGCCGACTCGGCCATGATCAGCTTGGTCAGCCCCGCCACCGGCGTGGCGCCGATCAGCCCCCACCAGCCGCGCAGCAGTTCGCGCAGCAACTCGGGCGTGCTGCCCTGGTAGGCGTCGACCAGGTCGGCGCCGCGCGCCAGGGCCGGCACCAGGTTCTCGCGCACCACTGACTTGAACAGCTCTTCCTTGTTGGCGAAGTACAGGTAGACCGTGCCCTTGGACACGCCTGCCGCCGCGGCCACGTCTTCCAGCCGCGTGGCGGCATAGCCGCGCTCGACGAACAGGTCCAGCGCCGCCGCCACCAGTTCTTGCGGCCGCGCCGCCTTGCGCCGGCTCCAGCGCGGGCTGTCGGCGTCCTTGTGCGGATCGGCGGGTGGCTTGGTCACGGCGGGCTTGCGAAGACTACGGGGCACGAGGGGGCGCGTCGGAAAAGTTAATAACTTGTGGGTCAGTAATGTAGATGAGGCCCTGCGAGGGGTCAAGCGCAGGCATCGGTCAGGGCGCGGTCAGGACTTTCCTTTGCCATGTGACGAAAAAGGCAGGGATGTTGGCGGCGGCCGAGCCGTGCTGACGACGTTTTCCTTTTATTACAGGATGTCCGCGGCCCTTCGGGCACAATGTCGCCTTTGTGTTGGCAGCCTGGCGGCTGCCGATCCCGAACCATCGTCATGAGTTGCCGGTCAGACCTTTCCTGCCGCGCGGGCTGCGGCGCCTGCTGTATCGCGCCGTCGATCGCCTCGCCGCTGCCCAGCATGCCGGGCGGCAAGCCGGCGGGCGTGCCGTGCGCGCAGTTGCTGCCGGACATGCGCTGCGCGGTGTTCGGCAGCCCGGACCGGCCCGCGTTCTGCGGCGGCCTGAAGCCGTCGGCCGAGATGTGCGGCGATTCCCGCGAGGCGGCGCTGCAATGGCTGGCGCGGCTCGAAATCCTGACCGCGCCGGCAGCGCACGCTTGAGACACGCCGCGCGGCACGGCGCGTGGCAATCGTTCCTGATATCCCGCAATCGGAGGCAATATGATCCGGACTTCAAGACGGCGCTGGCTGGCCGTGGCTGCCGCGGCCACGCTGGCCGTGGGACTGGCCGCCTGCGGCGCCTTCCGCAGCGAGTACACCTTTTCGCAAAGCCAGCTGCAGGCGGCGCTCGAGCGCAAGTTTCCGTTCAACAAGCGCTACATGGAGCTGTTCGACATCCAGCTGACCAATCCGCAGCTGACGCTGGACTCCGTGCGCAATCGCGTCAACGTGCAGTTCGACGCCACCATCGACAACAAGCTGTTCTTCAGCCAGGCCCTGAGCGGCCGCTTCGCGCTGGACAGCGGGCTGCGCTATGACGAGCCGACCCGCTCGGTGGTGCTGCAGGATCCGGAGGTGAAGCGCTTCGACGTGCAGGGCATGCCGGCGCAGTTCTCGCGCCAGCTCAACGCGCTGGGCGGCATCCTGGCCGAGCAGCTGCTGCAGGGCTATCCGCTCTATACCTTCCGCGAAGACCAGCTGCGCCTTGCCGGCACACAGGTCGAGCCCGGTACAATCACCGTTTTGCCTGACGGCATCAACGTCAAGATCAACCGCCCCTGACCGGGGCGCATCGAACAACAATGCAGGCGGCCCGGCACGCAAGCCGGGCAACGCCTGTGACTACGTCTCTTTCGTTCCGCATGGAAATCGCACTTGCCCTGAAAGCCGTGATCCTCGGCATCGTCGAAGGCCTGACCGAGTTTCTCCCCATTTCGAGCACCGGCCACCTGATCCTGGCCGGCCAGCTGCTCGACTTCAACGACGAGAAGGGCAAGATCTTCGAGATCGTGATCCAGTTCGGCGCCATCCTGGCGGTGTGCTGGGAGTTCCGCGCGCGCATCGGCAAGGTGGTGCGCGGCCTGCGCGACGACCCGCTGTCGCAGCGCTTTGCCGCCAACGTGGTGATCGCGTCGGTGCCGGCGATCGTGCTGGCCTTTATCTTCGGCAAATGGATCAAGGCCCACCTGTTCAACCCGATCTCGGTGGCGCTGGCCTTTATCGTCGGCGGCGTGGTGATCCTGCTGGCCGAATGGCGCGATGCGCGCCGCGGCACGGTCTCGCATCCGCAGGGCAATGCGCTGCTGGAAGCCGCCAAGGCCGGCGCGCCGCGCATCGAGTCGGTCGACGACCTGAACTGGCGCGATGCGCTCAAGGTGGGGCTGGCCCAGTGCTTCGCGCTGGTGCCGGGCACCTCGCGCTCCGGTGCCACCATCATCGGCGGCATGCTGTTCGGGCTGTCGCGGCAGGTGGCCACCGAGTTCTCGTTCTTCCTGGCGATCCCGGTGATCTTCGGCGCAACGGTCTACGAACTGTACAAGGCGCGCGCGCTGCTCAACGGCGACGACCTCGGCATCTTCGCGGTCGGCTTCGTCTTTGCCTTTTTGTCGGCTTTCCTGTGCGTGCGCTGGCTGCTGCGTTTCGTCGCCACGCACGACTTCAAGCCGTTTGCGTGGTACCGCATCGCCTTCGGCATCGTGGTGCTGCTGACCGCGTACACCGGACTGGTGTCCTGGCACGCCTGACCTTGCACCTTGCAGTAGCGCGGGCAACAAAAAAGCGTGGCAGATGCCACGCTTTTTTGTTTGGTTTGCCCGTTTGCCGCGCTCAGGCGCGCTTGCGGAACACCACGTCCCACACGCCGTGCCCAAGCCGCACGCCGCGCCGCTCGAACTTGGTCACGGGTCGGTAATCAGGCCGCTCGGCAAAGCCATCCGGCGCCGCCGAGGTGTTCTCCAGCAGCGGCTCCGCCGACAGCACTTCCACCATCTGGTGCGCGTACTCTTCCCAGTCGGTCGCGCAATGGATGTAGCCGCCCGGCTTCAGGCGCGCGGCCAGCAGCTTTACCAGCGGCGGCTGCACCAGCCGGCGCTTGTTGTGGCGCTTCTTGTGCCAAGGGTCCGGAAAGTAGATGTGCACGCCGTCGAGGCTGTTGTCGGTCAGCATATGCGCGATCACCTCGACCGCATCGTGCTGCAGGATCCGCACATTGGACAGGCCACGCTCGTCGATCAGCTTGAGCAGCGCACCCACGCCCGGCTCATGCACCTCGCAGCCGAGGAAGTTGTCCTGCGGCCGCAGGCCGGCGATATGCGCGGTGGTCTCGCCCATGCCGAAGCCGATCTCGAGGATCGACGGCGCCTGGCGGCCGAAGGTCGCCTCCCAGTCCAGCGGCTGCGGCGCGTACGGCACCAGCATGCGCGGCCCGACTTCCTCGATGGCGCGCTGCTGCCCGGTCGAGGTCCGGCCCGCGCGGCGCACGAACGAGCGGATGCGGCGCGGATGCGCAACGCCTTCAGGATCGGCAGGAGAGGGGGCGGGCGCCGGTGCGGCGCTGTCTGCGGGCGCGGCGTCGTCGGCCGGCCCGGTGCTGGGGTCTTGGGGAAGCATGGCAACAAAAAAGCCGCCGGGCGAATCACCGTAACGGTGGCAAAGGCGGCTTGTCTCGATGGGAAGTGGAGCGGGCGATGGGAATCGAACCCACGTCTTTAGCTTGGGAAGCTAAGGTAATAGCCATTATACGACGCCCGCGAACCCGCGATTTTATGCGGGATCCCGGGGCAGTGCAAGCGAGTGCCCGATGGGCCCCATTCAGCGCCCGGCGTCCTTGTACGCGAAGTTCTTGCCGACGAACTGGCTGATATAGCTGCACAGCCCGCGTCCCGCCGTGGCGAGGCGCTTCATGTGTTCGACATGGCTGCGGCCCGTGCTCCGGTAGTCGTAGGTGTAGACGCCACCGTCTTCGAACTGGACCCGGATATGGTCGGGGCCAAGTTCGTAGGCGATGATGCCTGATTGACCGCTGAGGTTTCGGTAGGGCTCCATGATCGCCATGATATGTCGCGTTTGCCATGGCTGCTGGCGCCAGAACGGGTGCCGGCTGGCGCTGGCGCACGATCCGGCCTTGTTCGACACGCCGCTGCGCGAAGGGCAGACCGAGGTCCTGTCGCCGGGGCTGGGTTTCCGCGTCTACCGGGACAGTTGAGGCCAGGCGTATAGTGGCTGGCACGCCAGCGGCGGCACCGCCGGATGTGCCGTGACCCGCCCCCAAACGCCAGGACGCCTCACCTTGACCACAGACTTCTTCGCCCGCTTTGAAACCGAATGCCTGCCGCGCATCGCCGATGCGATCGGCCAGCAACACCGGCGCGTGCAACTGCAACCCTTGCCGGCCGCAGCGCCGGGACAGGCGCCGCGCTTGCGCGTGACCGGCGACGGCCCGCCGGAATTGCGGCGGCATCCGTATGCGCTCGATATCACGCTGGCGTGGGACGGGCTGGAGGTGCAGCGCCTGTTCGCGGCGGGCGGCGAGGCGCGCTTTGCCGGCTACCTGCCGGCGTTGCCGTCGAAGCTGCGGGCGTGGCAGGAGCCGCGCGGGATCGATTTCCGCTCGCTGTCGCAGGCCGACCCGCAGATCCTGATCGGCGGGCTCGATTTCGAGCACTGAGCGACGCCGCTTGAATCACCCGGCGACGCGCAGCCGGCACACCGCGCTTTCCGCCTGGCCGGGCTCGATCCAGCGCAAGCCGTGGCCATGGTGGATGGCATCGGGCAGGCCCACCCACGGTTCCACGCAATAGAAGTCGGAGGTTTCCGTTTCGGACCAGGTGGTCACGGCATGCCAGGGCACGCTGCCGGGCAGGCCGAGCTCGAACCGGACCTGGCGGCCGGGCATGGCCAGTTGCGCCGCGGGGCTGCCGCGGAAGACGTGGAACGTGTCCTGCAGCCGTGGATCGGCAAGCTGGTAGGCCGGCTCGCCGGACTCGGCCGGCCCCGGGCTGCCATTCGGCAGCTGGCGCCTGCGCTCGGTGGCGGGCAGCGTCAGCGTCGCCGCTGCGCGCTGCGCGTGGGGCAGGGCGAAATAGAAGTGGTGGCCGGGATAACAGGGCAGGCGCTGCGTGCCGGGGTTGGTGGTGCGCAGCGTCACCTCCAGGCCGTCGGGCAGCAAGGTGTAGACCACGTCGAATACGAAGGCAAACGGATAGCCGGCGCGCGTGGCGGCGCTGTCGCGCAGCGACATCGTGATGGTGGACTCGGCGGCGAAGGCGCTGACGTCGAACGGCAGGTCGCGCGCAAAGCCGTGCTGCGTCAGGGTATGGACCGTTCCGCTCGCATCGCGCCACTGGCCGGGACTGCCATCGACAAAATGCCGTCCGATAAACGGGAACAGCAGCGGATTGCCGCCGCGGATCTTGGCCGGGCGGCTCCAGTCCGCGGCGTCGGGCCAATACAGGATGTCGTGCCCGCGGTGCACCCAGCGGACCAGCCGCGCGCCGTATTGCGGCGCCAGCAGCAGATAGGAATCGGCCTGGCCGATCCGCACCAGCGGCTGGCCCTGGAAGTCTTCGGTTGGCAGGTTGTGCATGGCCTGGACGATGTGGTGGTGCTCAGGTCGTTGCCGACTCGGCCTGGCGCGCCTGGAGGAAGCGCGCGGCGTAGTCGAAGTACCAGTCGAGCGTGTCGGGGTTGGCCATGGCGTCGCGGTTGGCGATGCCCTGCGGCGCATGGCCCAGCAGCAGCTTCTTGATCGGCACCTCCATCTTCTTGCCCGACAGCGTGCGCGGCACGCCCGGCACCTGCACGATCTCGTTGGGCACGTGGCGCGACGACAGCGCACTGCGGATGCGCGCGCGCAGCGTGTCGCGCAGCGCGTCGTCCAGCACCAGGCCTTCGCGCAGCACCACGAACAGCGGCATGTACGACTCGCGGCCGAGGTATTCCAGGTCGACCACCATGCTGTCCAGCACCTCGGGCAGGTCTTCGACCACGCGGTACAGCTCACTGGTGCCCATGCGGATGCCGTGGCGGTTGATGGTGGCGTCCGAGCGCCCGTAGATCACCGCGCCGCCCCGGCTGGTGATCTTGATCCAGTCGCCATGCCGCCAGGCGCCCGGGTAGGTGTCGAAATAGCTGTCGCGGTAGCGCTTGCCGTCGGTGTCGCCCCACAGGTAAAGCGGCATCGACGGCATCGGCTCGGTGCAGACCAGTTCGCCGACCGCGTCGACCAGCGGCTGGCCGTGGTCGTCGAAGGCTTCCACCTTGGCGCCCAGGCAACGGCACTGCATCTCGCCGGAATAGACCGGCAGCAGCGGACAGCCGGCGACGAAGGAGCCGGCGAAGTCGGTGCCGCCCGACATCGGCACCAGCCAGATGTCTTCGCGCACATGGCGGTAGATCCAGTCGTAGGCCTCGACCGGCAGCGGCGAGCCGGTCGAGCCCAGTCCGCGCAGGCGCGACACGTCGGCGATGCGGGCCGGCTCGATGCCGGCCTTCATGCAGTTGGTGAAGAACGCCGCGCCGGCGCCGAACAGCGTCACGCCGGCATCGTCGACGAAGCGCCACAGCACACCGGCGTCGGGCCAGGCCGGGTTGCCGTCGTAGAGCGCGATGGTGGTGCCGAGCAGCAGCCCCGCCACCTGCGCATTCCACATGATCCAGCCGCTGCTGCTGTACCAGTGGAACACGTCGTCCGGACCCAGGTTGTTGTGGAACGCCATCAGCTTGAGCTGCTCGATGACGATGCCGCCATGGCCATGCACGATCGGCTTGGGCATGCCGGTGGTGCCGGACGAATAGACGATCCACAGCGGATGGTCGAACGGCACCGGTTCGATCGCCAGCGGCACGTCGTGCGCGAGCACGTCCTGCCACGCATGGACGCGCACCCCGGCGGGCGGCGCGGTGCCGCTGCCGGTTTGCGGCACCAGCACCAGGTCAGTCAGCGAAGGCAGGGCGGCGACCAGGTCGGCCAGCACCGGCGCGCGGTCGTAGACCTTGCCGCCGTAGCGGTAGCCGTCGACGGCGATCAGCACCTTGGGCGCAATCTGGCGGAAGCGGTCGATCACCGCCACCTGGCCCATGTCCGGCGCGCAGCCGGACCAGACCGCGCCCAGGCTGGCGGTGGCCAGGAAGGCGACGATGGTGGCGGGGATATTGGGCAGGTAGCCGGCGACACGGTCGCCGCGCTGCACCCCCATCTGGCGCAGCGCATGCGCCAGCGAGGCGACCTGCGCTGCGAGCGTGGCCCAGCTGAGCTCGGCCAGCGGCTGCGCCTCGCCCGCGTAGCGGATGGCGGTGCGCTCGCGCGCCGCGCCCGTGCCGGCGTGGCGGAACACCTGCTGCACATAGTTCAGCGTGGCGCCCTCGAACCAGCGCGCGCCGGGCATGGCGCGCCGGTCCAGCACCTGCCTGGCCGGCGTGTCGAAGCGCACGTCGAAGTAGGCGCGCACCGCTTCCCAGAAGGCTTCCAGCTCGGTGACCGACCACTGCCACAGGCTGTCGTAGTCATCGAAGGCGAGGCCGCGCTCGGCGCGCAGCCAGCGCATGAAGGCGGCGATCTGGCTGCTGTCGCGGAACGCCTCGGACGGCGTCCACATCAGGTTCCCTTCGGTCAGGGGCGCTGTGCTGCTCATGTCTCCTCCTTGGGCCCGTCTGTCGCGGGTATCGGATGGTGGGCGATGGGGTCCCGGGCGCCTGTGGCGGCACCCGGGCATCAGCGTGACATGATAGCCGGGGATGGAGGCGGTTGCCGGTCAGGGGACCGCCGGCCGGTCGAACAGGCTTTCCCACAGGGTGTCGACCCTGGCCTTGACCGCGGCGTCCATGGCGATCGGCGTGCCCCATTCGCGCGTGGTCTCGCCGGGCCACTTGTCGGTGGCGTCGATGCCCATCTTGGAGCCCAGGCCCGACACCGGCGAGGCGAAGTCGAGATAGTCGATCGGCGTATTGTCGACCAGCACCGTGTCGCGGCTGGGGTCGACGCGGGTGGTGATGGCCCAGATCACTTCCTTCCAGTCGCGCACGTCGACATCGTCGTCGACCACCACGATGAACTTCGTATACATGAACTGCCGCAGGAAGCTCCACACCCCGAACATCACGCGCTTGGCATGGCCGGCGTACTGCTTCTTCATCCGCACCAGCGCCATACGGTAGCTGCAGCCCTCGGGCGGCAGGTAGAAGTCGGTGATCTCGGGGAACTGCTTCTGCAGCAGCGGCACGAACACCTCGTTCAGCGCCACGCCCAGCACGGCCGGCTCGTCGGGCGGCTTGCCGGTGTAGGTGGAGTGGTAGATCGGGTCGCGCCGCATGGTGATGCGGTCGATGGTGAAGACCGGGAACCAGTCCTGCTCGTTGTAGTAGCCGGTGTGGTCGCCGAACGGGCCTTCGAGCGCGTGCTGGTAGCCGGACGGATGGTTCGGGTCCGGCTGGATATGGCCTTCCAGCACGATCTCGGCCGAGGCCGGCACGCTCAGCTCGGACAGCGTCGGCGTCAGGCAGCCCGCCAGCGCGGTGCGGCTGCCGCGCAGCAGGCCGGCGAACTGGTATTCGGACAGCGTATCGGGCACCGGCGTCACCGCGCCCAGGATGGTGGCGGGATCGGCGCCCAGTGCCACCGCGATCGGGAACGGCTTGCCGGGGTTGGCCAGCGCATGCTCGCGGAAATCGAGCGCGCCGCCGCGGTGCGCGAGCCAGCGCATGATGACCTGGTTGCGGCCGATCACTTGCTGGCGGTAGATGCCCAGGTTCTGGCGCTTCTTGTGCGGGCCCTTGGTCACCACCAGGCCCCAGGTAATCAGCGGGGCGGCGTCGCCCGGCCAGCAGGTCTGGATCGGCAGGCGCGCCAGGTCGACGTCGTTGCCTTCCCACACCACCTCCTGGCAGGCCGGGCCGCTGACGCGCTTCGGCGCCATGTCCCACACCGATTTGGCGAGCGTAAACAGCTTGCCGGCCTCGCGCAGGCCGCGCGGCGGCTCCGGTTCCTTCAGCGCCGACAGGACCCGGCCGATGTCGCGCAGGTCTTCCATCGATTCGGCGCCCATGCCAAATGCGACTCTGCGTGTCGTGCCGAACAGATTGGCCAGCACCGGCACGCTATAGATGTCGCCATGGGGAGCGCCCGCAGGTTGCTCGAAGACGACCGCGGGGCCGCCGGCGCGCAGCAGGCGGTCGCAGATTTCGGTCATTTCGAGGTTGGGCGACACTGGCCGGGCGATGCGCCGCAGCTCGCCAAGCCTTTCGAGCTGGCCGATGAAATCGCGCAAGTCTTTGTATTGCATGGTGAATTCTGTTGTGGTGCGGCATCCCGCACCGGATCCAGGGAGGCGGCAGTCAGGTCGGTGACGATACACATTCCTCGGGGCGGCGGCAAAAAAATCGTCCGGCCGGTGCCGCGGAAATTGTAAGTTTTTTGTCCGCCAGGGGGCGGGCCGTAACGCGGCGAGCCAAGGCCACGCCTGCGTTTGCGGGTATCCGAGTGATGCCGGTCCGACCCAAACCGCCTTGTTACAAATAACTGGAAGTAGTGAATTATCGATTTATTATTCTTGACGGGATATAACACCGTTCCTACAATCCGGTCTGCTCCATGGAGTGTTGCGTCGCAACATGGATTTTCCCCCTGTGTCAAGGGGTGCACATCAAAACAACGTGCCAGAGAATCCCTCCAGCAAGGACCGATGGTCGTAGTCCCGCGCGCATGGCGGGTGACCGGTCGCCTCCGGCGACTTGCCGGAGTGTAGAGAGTTAAGTCGTGGCAGGTAGCGCTCCCCCAGGGCGCGGCCTGTTTCCAAGTTGGGCGCATGGGGAGCGCCCTGCCAACAGGTGCTTGGTCGTCACTGCTAGACGGCGCGGCATCCTTACTTGAGTACGTTGAGATCGGGCGCGCGCCGCAGTCGGGCACGCGAAGCGGGCAACGGATGGAGGTAAGCATGAGCGGTTGGAAAACCCTTCATCTTCCCGGCATCGGGCGGGCCCTGCAGGTCCGCCTCCGACAGCCGGTACCCGGAGTGAGTCGGGCATTGCAGGTCCGTCTCGCGCATCCGGTCGCGGGCCGCGCGTTGCGCGGAGGCCGCACGACGCTGAAGTACGCCCTGAACAGCCTGGGCGTGGTGGCGGTGGTTTCGGCGGTGTCGCTGTCGGTGAGCCAGGAATGGCGCACCACGCTGGCCGCCTTGCTGGCCGGTGACGAAGCGCCGGCGGTGCTGGTCAGCGCCGCCGTGGCAGCGCCCGCGCATGCCGGCACTGCCCCCGGCGCTGCGCACAGCCCGGCCGTTTCCAATGCCGTCCCGGCCAGCACGGCGGACGTCGCGGCGGCCAAGTTCGGCTATGGCACTGGCCGCGGCGGCAAGCTCGGCCTGCCGACCGTGTCGGGCGTCGACGAATGGAGCCTGGCGGCCAATACCAAGGTGCCGTCGGTGGCGCACCTTGCCGCGCGGATCCCGGTCACGCGCGTGGCCGCGGACGCCCGCAGCACCGGCGGCACGCTGGGCAGCGCGCGCGAACAGGCCGCGGTGGCGGACTATATCGCCCGCAAGTACCGCGTGGCGGCCCAGGCCACCGCGCAGCTGGTCAAGGCAGCCTACCTGACCGGGCGCGAGGTCGGCATCGATCCGCTGCTGATCCTGGGCGTGATCGCGATCGAGTCCAGCTTCAACCCGTACGCCGAAAGCGGCGTGGGTGCGCAGGGCCTGATGCAGGTCATGACCAAGGTCCACCAGGACAAGTACGAAGCCGTTGGCGGCGTGTCGGCGGCGCTGAACCCGTACGCCAACATCAAGATCGGCGCGCTGGTGCTCAAGGACTGCATCGCCCGCGCCGGCTCGCTCGAGGGCGGCCTGAAGTACTACGTCGGCGCCACCACGGCTACCGACGGCGGCTACGGCGCCAAGGTGCTGGCCGAGCGCGCCCGCCTGCGCCAGCTGATCGGCGTGCGCAGCGCGCCGGCCAACGCCGACAAGCCGGCCGCCGAGGACAAGGCGCCGGTCGAGCACGCGCCGACCGAGAAGCTGGAAGCCAACAACGGGCCGCACAACGCCTGAGCCCGGCTTTCGGCATCGCCCAGAAGAAAAGCACCCCGCGGGGTGCTTTTTCTTTTGCCTGCCGCCGCCGCGGCCGGCGGCGCTCAGCGGAACAGCTTGCCCAGCCGCGCCATCGCCTCTTCGATATTCTCGCGCGAGGTCGCGTACGAGATCCGGATGTAGTCCCGGGCCGTATGCGGACCGAAATCCTGTCCCGGCACCATCACCACGCCCGCATCGTGCAGCATCGACTGCGTCAGCCGGTCGGCGTCGCCCGCCGCCGGGTGGTTGACGCCCCGGCAGTCGGCATACACATAGAAGGCGCCGTCGGGACGCACCGGCACGCGCAGGCCCAGCGACTCCAGCGCCGGCACGATCAGGTCGCGGCGGCGGCGGAATTCGGCCTTGCGCTCGTCGTAGATGGCCAGCGCCTCGGGGGTAAAGCACGCCAGCGCGGCGTACTGCGCCACCGCCGAAGCGCAGATGAACAGGTTCTGCGCGACCTTCTCGAAGGCCTCGACCAGCGCCTCCGGCACCACCAGCCAGCCCAGGCGCCAGCCGGTCATGTTGAAGTACTTCGAGAAGCTGTTCACCGTGACCACGTTCGGGTCCAGGGCCAGCGCCGACACCGGCGGGGCGTCGTAGGACAGGCCCTGGTAGATCTCGTCCACGATGGCAAAGCCGTGACGCGCGCGCACCGCCTGCAGGATGCGGGCAAGCTCATCGGGCAGGATCGAGGTGCCGGTCGGGTTGGACGGCGACGCCAGCAGCACGCCGCGGGTCTGCTCGCCCCAGTTGGCCTCGACCTGCGCGGCGGTCAGCTGGAAGCGCTCGGCCGGGCCGCTCGGGATCATGCGCGCGACGCCGTCGAAGGCGGCGACGAAGTGGCGGTTGCACGGATAGCTGGGGTCGGGCATCAGCACCTCGGCGCCGATCTCGACCAGCACCGCGCATGCCAGCAGCAGCGCGCCCGAGGCGCCGGCGGTGACGATCACGCGCCGCGCCGGAATGTCCAGGCCGTAGGCGGTCTGGTAATAGCCGGCGATGGCCTCGCGCAGCGGGTGGATGCCGAGCGCGCCGGTGTACTGCGTGACGCCGCGGCGCATGGCGGCTTCGGCCGCGCGCACCACCGGCTCGGCGGCAGTGAAGTCCGGCTCGCCGATGCCCATGTGCACGATATGGCGGCCGGCGCGCTCCAGCGCAGCGGCCTGCTTGGCCAGCTCCATCACGTGGAAGGCTTCGATGTTGGCGAGGCGTGAGGCGGTGGCCAGATGCTGCAAGTCCATGGTGTTCCGGGGCGGGCAGGGGCCCGCTCAGCAAAAGAAGGTGATGGGAATGAAAACACCCGCCGCGGCGGGTGTCGTCTTCATCGGCGCTGGCGTCAGGGCCAGCGCGACGGCACAGGGGCCCGCGGAGCCGGGCGCTCAGCGGCGCGCGGCCACCTCGGCGGCGCGCACCTGGGCCGCCAGCTTGTCCAGCACGCCGTTGACGTACTTGTAGCCCTCGACGCCGCCGAAGGTCTTGGTCAGCTCGACAGCCTCGTTGATGACCACCTTGTACGGGATGTCGAGGCAGTGCACCAGCTCATAGCTGCCGACCAGCAGCGCGGCGCGCTCGACCGGCGACAGCTCGTCGACGGAGCGGTCCAGGAACGGCTCGAACGCGGCGGTCAGGCGGGTTTCTTCGCGCACGGCGCCGTTGAGCAGCGCGTCGAAGTGCTCGCGGTCGGCCTTGTTGAAGCCCTGGGCGTCATGCAGGTGGGCCTGGATCGCGCCGATGTCGTTGCGGTTCAGCAGCCACTGGTACAGGCCCTGCAGGGCCAGCTCGCGCGAGCGGCGGCGCGCGCTCTTGGGCGGCGCCTTGGCTTCGGTGCGGGCCGCGCCCGGCTTGCCGCCGGCCGCCTTGCCGGCGTCGTTGTCCGGGGTGTTCGACGTATCACTCATCGTCGTCCTCGTCTTCGTCTTCCTGGCCGCGCAGCGAATCCAGCGCCGCCACCAGGTTGGCCATCTCCACCGCGGCGCGGGCGCAGTCGCGGCCCTTTTCGCGGGTGCGGGCGTGGGCCTGCTCGTCGGTGTCGACGGTCAGGATGCCATTGGCGATCGGCACATTGAAGTCCAGGCCGACGCGGGTGATGCCGGCGCCCGACTCGTTCGAGACCAGCTCGAAATGATAGGTCTCGCCGCGCACCACCGCGCCCAGCGCGACCAGCGCGTCGAACTGGCCGCTTTCGCACATCTTCTGCAGCGCCAGCGGGACTTCCAGCGCGCCGGGGACGGTCACCACCAGGGTGTCTTCGCCCTCGACGCCAAGCTTTTCCAGCTCGGCCACGCAGGCCTCGAGCAGTTCGGCGCAGACCGGCTCGTTGAAGCGCGCCTGCACGATGCCGATACGCAGGCCTTCACCGTCGAGGTTGCTGGGGTAGAAGCCGTGATCCATTGTTCAATTCTCCAGTTATTCGGGAGGGCCGCGGCGGCGTGCGCCGCGGCCCGGGTATTCGGGGTGGCTCAGTCCTGGGGCCGGCTCAGTCGGCCTGGCCGCTCATCGGCTGGTAGCCGGTCACTTCCAGGTCGAAGCCGGTCATGCTGGGCATGCGCTGGCGGGCGGCCAGCACGCGCATCTTGCCGACGCCGACATCCTTCAGGATTTGCGCGCCCATGCCATAGGTGCGCAGGTCCGGCTTGCGGCGCGGCCGCGACTGCGGGGCATCGAGCGCGCTGAACTGCGTGAACAGCTGCTCGACGGTGTCGCCGCAGTTCAGCAGCACGATCACGCCGTGGTCGGCCTCGGCGATGGCCTGCATCGCCGCCGGGATGCTCCACGAGTGCGTGGTGCATTTCACTTCCAGCAGGTCCAGCACCGAGAACGGCTCGTGCACGCGCACCAGCGTTTCCTGTTCCGGCGTGGGCTTGCCCTTGACCAGTGCCAGGTGGGCCTGGCCGGTCGGCTTGTCGCGGTAGGCGATGCTGTGGAAGGTGCCGTACGGGGTTTGCATGGCGCGCTCGCCGACGCGCTCGATAATGCTCTCGGTACGGCTGCGGTAGTGGATCAGGTCGGCAATGGTGCCGATCTTCAGGCCATGCTCCTGCGCGAACTCGACCAGGTCGGGCAGGCGCGCCATGGTGCCGTCGTCCTTCATGATCTCGCAGATCACGGCCGCCGGCGTCAGGCCGGCCAGCGCGCCCAGGTCGCAGCCGGCCTCGGTATGGCCGGCGCGGATCAGCACGCCGCCGGGCTGTGCCGTCAGCGGGAAGATATGGCCGGGCTGGACCAGGTCCGCCGGCTTGGCGTCGCGGGCCACCGCAGCCTGCACGGTGCGGGCGCGGTCGGCGGCGGAAATGCCGGTGGTCACGCCCTCGGCCGCTTCGATCGAGACGGTGAAGTTGGTGCCGTGCTGGGTGCCGTTGCGGCTCACCATCGGATGCAGGTCGAGCTGGCGGCAGCGCTCGGCGGTCAACGTCAGGCAGATCAGGCCACGGCCATGCTTGGCCATGAAGTTGATCGCCTCCGGCGTGACGAAATCGGCAGCCAGGACCAGGTCGCCCTCATTTTCGCGGTCTTCCTCGTCGACGAGGATGACCATGCGGCCGGCGCGAATGTCGGCAATGATGTCTTCGGTACGGGCGATTGTCATGGCGTGCTGAACGGCAGGTTGGGGCGAATTCGGGCGAAAAACCGGCGAATGGCTGTGGCAGGAACCGTGGCCGCGGTGGAAGGCGGCCGGACTGAGGCGGGGCATCGGGCCGGACCGCTGGGCCATATACGCCCGGCGGGTTGCCCAGTCAAGCCGGGTATTGTACGCCAAGGCAGGCCATGCGGGAGCGGCGGCTGCGGAAAGTGCGCCGGCTGCGCGCCGGCGGGTGGGGCGGGGTGGCGCAGTGGCGAAACGCCCGGGCCGGCCGGGTGCCGCCTGCGGCGCCTGGCGGAACGTGCCGGGCTCAGGCGGCCTGGGCGAGCGGCGTACGCACCGTGGCCGCGTTCGCCGACGCGGTGCGCAGGCGCGAGGTCCTGGCGATGCGTGCCCTGGCTGCGCGCGTTGCGTCAGCCAGTGCCAGTTCGCGGGTGGGGAAGCCGGCGTTGGGCCGGGCGAAGCGGGCATGCGCATCGAGCGCATATGACCACTCCCATTTGCCGAAGGTCACCTCGGCCAGCGTCACGACAACGTGGCAGTGTTGATAGAAGAAGCTTTCGCCCATGCGGGTTCCAAATAAGTTGGCGCTGTACCAGCGCGTGAGAGACGGTGCAACGGCGCTACGCTGCTTCCCTTCAGTCTGGCCGGCCATGGCACCACGGAAAGCCGGCAAAGCGTCGCGCGCCGGCCCGCCTGAATGGCCTGAAGCGCATGAACAACGGTCGTGACGGCGGCTGCAAGCGTGGCCAGCCGTCGCCGACGGCGCGATCCCAGTCGATCAGCAGCGTGACGGCGCGCCGCAGTGGGGTGGAACTGAGCCGCAGCAGGCCCATGCGATGCGCCACCTGGGCGGCATGGCGAGGCAGCTGCCACAGCGGCGTGGCGGCAACCCAGCGGTAAGTCATTCGGGAAGCAGGCGCTGTCATGTGATGTCCTCTTGGTTGCCGGGCCGAAGCCGGCACAGCGGCCACGGCGCTTGCGCGCGGCGTGGCGGATGCAGGGAAACGCCGGTGGACAGGACGCGATCGCCGGCAGGGCAGCGTCCGGTGAGGCGTAGGCGAGGGAAGCTGGAATGCGTGGGTGCGCCGAGGGTCAGACATGTCCTGCGCACAGCCCTTTGATTGTAGGCGCACCAGGCCGTCCATCCCAGTTCGCTTACAACATCGGGCATCGCGGCAAGAAATCCGCCACGAACGCGCGACGGCGGCGTAAGCTGCACCGGTGGGCGGGACGCAAGTTCCCGCCGGACTGCGGATCCGGCCCGGTCCGATCGCGTCCGCAGGGTTTGCATACTCAGTCCGCACAAACTCAGGGAGACAGCCATGCCGAGACAGATCAAGAACAAGGCCGAACTGCGTGCGATGGTCCGGGCGGAGCAGGCGAAGGTGCCTGAGTGCGAGGGTGCCTGCTTCGGCGATATCGTCTGGCACGCGCCGGATGCCAGCGGCTGCAACTGGAGCCTGTCGACCATGGAAGGCGGCGACAGCGCCGCATGCGTGGCAGCGCTGCGCCCCTTCACCGACCGGTTGCGCCAGACCTACAACGTGCCCGACGAGGGCAAGTAGTAGCCGCGGCCTTTACGCGGGCGCCTGCGCGGTCGACAGCATCCGTTCCACGTAACGGGCGATCAGGTCGATCTCGAGATTCACGTGCGCGCCGGGCTTGAGCTCCTGCAGCGTGGTGACTTCGACGGTGTGCGGGATCAGGTTGATCGAGAACACGCAGCCGTCGGCTTCATCGCTGACGCGGTTGACGGTCAGCGACACGCCGTTGACCACCACCGAGCCCTTGTAGGCGAGGTAGCGCGCCAGTTCGCGCGGCGCACGGATGCGCAGCTCATGCGACTCGCCTACCGGGGCGAAATGCACCACTTCGCCCAGGCCGTCGACGTGCCCCGACACCAGGTGCCCGCCCAGGCGGTCGGCCAGGCGCAGCGCCTTTTCCAGGTTGACGCGGCCGGGACGGTCGAGCCCCACGGTCTTGTCGAGCGATTCGCGCGAGACTTCGACGTCGAACGTGTCGGGCGCCATGGCGATCACCGTCATGCAGGCGCCCTGGATCGCGATGCTGTCGCCGATGATGACGTCCGACAGATCCAGCCCGCCCGCGGCGATGCGCAGGCGCACGCCGGCGTCGGCGGACTCGGCGGTGGCGCCGAGCGGGGTAACGGATTCAATGCGGCCGACCGCCGCGACAATGCCAGTGAACATGGTGGAGTCTTGTGCTTGAGGTTTTGGGAATCTGGGAGACGGGCTGCCGCGTCAGGCGTTACGCGTCGTTGCGCCGGGCGATCAGCCGCAGGTCATCGCCGATCTGCCGGACTTCATGCCAGTGGAACTGCTCGGCATCCTGCAGCCGTGCCAGCGGCGGCAGGTTGAACATGCCCTGGGCATCGCCGAGCAGCTTGGGCGCGAGGTAGATCAGCAGTTCGTCGGCGCAGTGCTCGCGCACCAGCGAACCATTGAGCTTGAAGCCCGCCTCGACGTGCAATTCGTTGATGCCGCGGCGGCCGAGCTCTTCCAGCATGCGGCGCAATTCGACCTTGCCGTGCGGGTTGGGCAGCACCACGACTTCAGCGCCGCGGCCCTCCAGCGCGCGCTGGCGCTGCCGGTCTTCCACCGCGCAGAACACCAGCACGGGCCGGGCGAACTCGCCCGTGGCAGGCGTCAGGATCTGCGCGTCGAGCGGCACTTCGAGCCGGGAATCGACCAGCACCCGCTGCGGCTGGCGCGGCGTGTCAATGGCGCGCACGGTCAGCGCGGGATTGTCGTCGCGCACGGTACCGATCCCGGTCAGGATGGCGCAGGCGCGCGCACGCCAGGCGTGGCCGTCGTCGCGCGCGGCCTGGCCGGTGATCCACTGGCTGGTGCCGTCATGCAGCGCGGTGCCGCCGTCCATCGACGCCGCCACCTTGACGCGTACCCACGGCAGCCCGCGCGTCATGCGCGAGACGAAGCCGATATTCAGGTCGCGCGCCTCCTTTTCCAGCAGGCCGCAGCGCACGTCGATGCCGGCATCGCGCAGGCGCTGCAGGCCACGTCCGGAGACCGACGGATTGGGGTCTTCCATCGCCGCCACCACGCGCGCCACGCCCGCGCGCACCAGCGCATCGGCGCATGGCGGCGTGCGCCCGAAATGGCTGCACGGCTCCAGCGTGACATAGGCGGTGGCGCCGGCCGGATCGAGCCCGCGCGACAGCGCGTCTTTCATTGCCTGGATCTCGGCATGGTCCTGCCCGGCCGGCTGGGTGAAGCCCTGTCCGATGACCTGGCCAGCCTTGATCAGCACGCAGCCGACGCGAGGGTTGGGCGTGGTGTTGAACATGCCCCGCGCGGCGAGCGCGAGCGCCTGTTGCATGGCGGCGTGGTCGGTATCGGAAAACATTCGGCGATCGGGTGGGCCTTGGCGCTGCGATTGGGGTGACAGGGCAGCCGGGTCATGGCGGTTCGGAGGATTCCGCCGCCTCGCAGTCAGCGTCGCGGCCGGGTGTGCAGAGTCGGATACGTCCCTGCGCGCCCAGCCTGACTTGCCGCTGCTCGCCACGGCAGCCAAGCGTGAAGGTGGCGGCCTGGAAACCGCCCTGTTCAGATCGAGAGTATCCCACAGGCAGGAATTTCAGCACATTGGCGCCGCGCACGGTCTGCCGCAGCGTCACGGACAGGCAAGGCATGCCCGGCTCGACGACGGCAAGCACCGCCTGTCGGTCCGGGCCGGCGCCGGCCGTCACCAGTTGCCAGCCCGCACTCAGCGTGGTCTCGCCCGGCAGCGGCTGCAGCGTCACCTCGATGCGGCGTGACAGCGCGGTGGCGCGTGCCAGCGCGAGCGACATCGCCAGCCGGTCGGCCGCGAGCGTGACCTGCTGGCGCGCGAGCATGCCGCTGAAAACCGGATAGGCCGCGGCCGAGAGCACGCCAAGAACGGCCAGGCTGGCGACCAGTTCGACCAGCGTCAGGCCACCAATGGTCAGGCCATCAGTTCGGCGATGCTTGGCGGCATCCGGGCGCATGTCCATCATGGCCCTCAGCAGTCGGGCGGCAGCGGCTGCGGCACCGTGCCGTCGGGCTGCGCCAGCCACTGGCCGGTGCTGCGCAGGATCAGCGTGCCACATTCAGGATCGGCGGCTTGCGGCGCGGCGCGGAGTTCGACGCAGGTGTCCAGCGTGGCCTGCGGACACGCGCCGGCGCTGACCAGATGGCGCACGGGGCCGCTCGCTGGCACGGGCAGCGGCCATGCGCCGGCAACCAGGTCCGACCCGGGCGCGGCGGCATAGGTCATGGCCTCGAGCGCGTGCCGCTCGAGCTGCAGCATGGCGCCGGTCAGCGCGGCGCGGGCCTGCGCGCGCCAGCCTCGCGCCAGATGACGGTGCCATGTGGGCACGGCGATGGCCGCGAGGATGGCCAGCACGGCCAGCGCCGCCACCAGCTCGATCAGGCTGAAGCCGCGCCGGCGCCGGCAAGCCGATGCCAGGGTCGTCATGGTGAATCCTCTCGTGCCGGGCCGACGATCTCGCGCCAGCGCAGACGCCCGGTGCGGCGCGTGGCCACGGTTTGCGCGACGCGCGTGACGGCGTTGCCGGTGGCCGACCACACCGAGAGCGCAAACGCCTCGCGCCCGGCGCCGCCCGCTTGTGCCGGCGTGCCGGGCAATTCGGTGCGGGTCGCGAACACGCTGGCCTCCGGGGGCAGCAACTGGCCGGTGGCGACCAGCAGGCGCTCGCCGGTGCTGCGCTGGGCGACCGATTCCCCGGTTGCCGCCAGCACCAGGTAGCTGCGCTGCGCGCCATCGGGCGTGCGTGTCACGAACAACAGATAGCCGGGGAATATCGGCTGGATCTCGACCAGCTGTTCGCCGGCATGCGGCAGGGTCAGGCGCCAGCCGACATCCTCCGCGCCACCCGCGAGCGCGCGCAGGATATGGCCGTTGTCGGCGGCCTGGGTCGCGACCTGCCGCAGCGTGCGCGAGGTGGCGCTGCGGGCAGCAAGGTCGTCGGGCACCGCGGCCAGTTCGTTGCCGGCGCCGTAGATCACCACGGGCGCCGTCGCGGATCCAAGCAACACCGGGGCTTCTTCCACAGCCGGTTGCGTCGACGCCTGGACCCGATGCAGGCATGCCGCGGCAGGGCCGGCGCCTGCCTGCGGCGCGTCGGCGAGCGGGAAGCGCCAGAGCTGGCCGGCATCGTCGCTGGCATAGGCAATGAGCGCGGCGCCGGTGATATCGGACAGCACGCTGACCGCCACGAGCTGGCTGGCCGCAGGTTCGCCCCGGCAATCGCGTTCCGGCAACGGCAAGGTGCGGATGGCGTACCGGCCGGCCCATGCGGTGCCGGGCGGCTTGTCCAGGGGCAGCAAGGCAAGTCCGGCACGGGCGGCGCTTGCCGCGCCATTGGTGCCGGCACCGATGATCGCCACCGCGAACCAGCGCAACCCCTCCGGGCCACGGATGCCGGCGGCGCGTACCGGCCCGCGCGCGGCCAGCGGCAGGATGTCGCTCGTGGTGGCTTCCCATATCGGCACGAACGGCATCGGGCCGTCGGGATCGGACACGTCGAGCACAAAAGCCGCCGGGGGATTGCCAGCGCCAGCCTTGGCCGGGATGCCGCATAGCAAGACCGTGCGCCATTCGCCGCGGATGGTCACATCCTGCGCTTCTGGGCGCGGACACGGCGGCGGCAGCGTCGGTGCGCCGGCAGCCGTCATGGCCACGGCATAGGGCAGCAGCGCGCCAGGCAGGTACGCGGCCCGCTCCTCGCCAGTCGCGGCATCGAAGGCGTGCAGCAGGCCGTCGCTGGTGCCCAGCCAGGCCAAGTGCGGGCGCAGGCTGTAGCGCAGGCGAAAGGCGGCGTGGCCGGGCTTGCCGGGCGACCATGCGGGCGGTGCCACCACCCGTACCCGCGCGCCCGCCGCATGGCCCAGGCGCGTATCGCGCGGGCGCAGGCCGGCGTGGCCCTGGTCCCCGCGCAGCCAGTCCAGCGCGGCACGGTCCGCATCGGGCAAGACATCGGCCACGGCATCCCATTGCAGCGGCATGGCGCGCGCCGTCTCGCCGGCCGCTGCCGCATACGTAAATATCCGCCGCGATGCCGCCGTCCGGTGGTCGAGGCGAGCGCCGGCCTCCCACAGCGCCGGCGACGGTGCCTGGGCCAGATCCTGCCAGCCGAGCGCGAACAGGCGCCCGGTCCACGGATACGCGCCGTTGGTGGTCCGGTAGGCCAGCGGCAGCCACCCCGCTTCCGACCCGGCGGCGTGGCACGCCGGGGCAAGCACCAAGGCGAGGCAGACGAGCGCACAGCGGACGGCGAGGCTGATCATGGCTGGATCACGCTTTGCAACACGGCGCGTACCGCGCGGGTGTGGCCGAAGCCGATGGCGGTCACGCGGATCCGCGGTGCCGGGGCGAGGGCGCCAGCGGGATCCGGCGCGCTGTAGCCGGCCGGCGCTTCGTCCAGGATCTCCGCGAGATAGCGCGGCGGCGCCTGCGTTGCGGCGGCGCCAGCCGGCGGCGTCGGCAGGGCGGCGCCGGTAAAGCGCCCCAAGGGCACGCCGATGGCGTCGACGTCGGCATCGGCGCGCAGCCACGGTTGCCACACCGGCGGCCCGGACACCGGGGGCCGGCAGATGCCGGCCTGCTGGCCGCTGCCGCAGTAACCCGGCGGCGGCCACAGGCCCAGGCGATCCGGCCTGTCCGGCGCTGCCGCGGCGGCCAGCAGTTCGGCCTCGCCGTCGCGCAGGGCGGCCTCGGCGGCGCGGAAGGCGAGTTCGCGCTCGCGCTGCATCACGGCAAGCTGCCGGCCGGACAGCAGCATCTGCAGCGTGGCGGCCGTGATCAGCACCACCATCAGCAGCAGGGTGGCGCACAGCAGCAGCGTGACGGTGCCGGCCTGGCGCGGGTGTGCGGGGCGGCGCGCTAGCACAGCGTCTCCTGGCAGCGGGGCGCATTGCGCAGCCGTACCGTGGCGGCGAACACGCGCTGTGCCGTGCCTGCCTTCGCCGCCGCAGCGGGCGGCAGGTCTCCGGCTGCGGTGCCGGCCGGCCACGCCGCGCCCGAGGCGCTGCCCGGCACTGGCGTGGCCGAGCCCGGCCGGTCGCCCTGCACGGCCATGGCGATCTGGACCGCGACCACGCGTTGCCAGGCGGCTTCGCCCAGCGCAAGGACCGCCGATGCCGTCTCGAAGCGTTCGGGCCGGCCGTCCTGGTCCATATCCAGCCCATAGCGCAATTGCAGCGATGCCACGCCGCGCACCAGCGCGCCCGAGGTCCAGCCGCTGCCGTCGATCAGGCCATTGCGGCGGGCCGGGTAACGGCACAGCAATTGCGGCACGCCATCGGCGCCAGCCGCCACATAGAGCAGGTTCTCCGCGACATGGCCCGCGCTGGCTTCGACGCCTGCCGGGCGGGCCGCGACCGGATAGCCGCTGCAATCGGTCATGGTGTCGTCCGGCTGCGCCGGCGCAGCAGGCTGGCCGCTGCCGCTGAAGCGGACCAGCAGCGCGTCGCCCTGGCCGACGGCAGCCTTGGCGCAGGCAGGCACGGCCGCGATGGCAGGTTGTCCGCAATTGTCCGCACCGCTGACAACGGGCAGGGCGGGGTTGACGGGGTTGGGGCTGCCGGAGGCAGGCTCGCCCGGCCACCCGGCCTGCCGTAGCAGCGTGGTGACGATGGCCAGCGCGCGCTGGCCGCGTTCCTCGATCAGCACGCGGTCGGTGGTGGCGCGATATGCCGCATGCGCGGCCAGCAAGGCGGCGCCGGCCGCGGCAGCGGCGATCAGGCCCAACGCCAGGCCGACCATCAATTCGACCAGCGAGAAGCCGCGCGTGCGGGCGAGCCCGGTCCGCATGCGCATGGGCGCGCTCATGGACCGCCTCCTATCGCAGCGGCTGGCGCGCAGCCGCCGGCAGCCGGCATCGGCACGATGGCGGCGACCGCGGTGGCCAGGGGTGCCGCGCAGCGGCCCAGTTCGGCATCGTCGGCCGCGCTGCGCGTGGCCTGCGCCAGGTGCTCCAGCTGGCGCAGCCAGCCCAGGCCGGTGGTGCCGAGCACCGTCATCGGCAGCAGTCCGGCAAGTACGATGGACAAGGCGCCGAGCGCCTCGATCAAGGCGTAGGCGCGCTGGCGCCTGGGTTGCGGGATGGGCGGCGGCGTTCGACGCCGGGTTGCGGGTAAGGGCAAGGCACAGGACATGGCACGGGCTGTGAAGGCGACGGGCCAAGATTAGCGAGCCGTCCCGGCCGCGAACGTGCCCAAACGTAAAGCGGGGATATCTGCACCATTGTGTTAAGCGACGGCATTCGTGCCCGATCGCCACGCTTGCTTCCGGCCAGTTGCGGCGGCCCAACGCCTTGCCGCCCCGGCCGCCGGTCGCTGCGCGCTGCAATTGACAGGAATTATCAAATTCCCACTATCGCGGGTGTTGCAAAGTCGTAACGATTGCGCTATTCGATTGCGCTATCCGCGGTATCCCGTTGCCGATCCACGCAGGCGGCAGCGCGGCATAGAACAAGAATTTTCGGGTGCGGGCCGGGCCGTTCCGCCGTCAGAGCGGGGTGCCTTGCCCAGATAAAAAAAGCCATTAATCGGGGGTCAACATGCATCGGGTCATCCTGGCAGTTCCTTGTCCATCGGCGGCGGCACCTCTGCCCGCGCGCTGACATGCCGGCGACGGTTCGCCTTCGCGAGACCGCGCCCTCCCGCCTTCACCACGATGTGGCCATGCCCGGCCCGGGCATGGCTGCGCGCATGGCTGGCAGCGGCAGCGGCATTCGCAACCATCTGCATCGCTGCCGGAGCGGCGCTGGCGCCAGCCCGCCGGCATCGCGCCGGCGCTGCCGCGGGCTGACGCTGGTCGAGCTGATGGCAGTGGTGGTGATGGTGGCGATCCTCGCCGCGATCGGCACGCCTTCGTTCGTCTCGCTGCTGCGCAACAGCCGGGTGGACAGCGAAATCCAGTCGATGGTCGGCACCCTGCAGCTCGCGCGCAGCGAGGCCATCAAGCGTGGCTTGCCGGTCAGCGTGTGCCCGTCCGCCAATGGCACCGCGTGCCTCGGGGCCGGCACCTGGGCGCGCGGCTGGATCGCCTTCGTCGACCGCAATGCCTCAGGAACGGTGGACGCGGCGCCGCCGGCCGACGAGGTGCTGCACTACCGCGCCGGCTGGTCCGCCACCGACACCTTCACCACGCCCGCCAACGCGACCTTCCTGACCTACAACCGCGATGGCTTTGCCGTGCTGCCCGCCGGCGCGCTGACCATGACCCTGCACACCAGTCCGGTGGCCGCCGAAGCCACGCGCTGCATCGCCATCAACATTGCCGGCCGGCAGACCATACAGCGCGCGGGGGAGGGCGCATGCCAATGACCCGTCGCCAGGGCCTGCGCGCGCGGCGCAGGGCGCGCGCATTCTCGCTGATCGAGGTGCTGATCACGCTGGTGATCACCTCGGTGGGGTTGCTCGGCCTGGCCAAGATGCAGGCGGCGGCGCTGGCCAACACGCAGATCGCGCGCGGGCGTTCGCTGGTGGCGCTGCAGCTGGAAAGCCTGGCCGCCGCGATGCATGGCAACCGCGGCTTCTGGGCGGCGGGCACGGCGCCGGCGACGTTCACGCTGTCCGGCGCGACGGTGACGGACAGCACCGGCGCGCTCAGCGCCGAAGCGCCCGACTGCACCAGCGAGGCGTGCACGCCGATGCAGATGGCGGCCTATGACGTGCAGCACTGGGCGGCGGAGATGGCGGCGCACTTTCCCACCTACGCCGCGACGGTCAACTGCAGCAACGACATCAGCCGCCCGATCCGCTGCAGCCTGAGCGCCACCTGGAGCGAGCACTACCTGGCCTACAACCAGACCACCGCGGCGCAGACCTCGGCCATGGCCGCCACGCAAAGCCTGACGCTGCACGTCCAGCCATGAGATCCAGACCTCGAATTCCGCGCGGCTTGCCTTGCCGCACGCAGGCCGGTGTTTCGCTGGTCGAGGTGCTGGTGGCGATGGTGATCGCGCTGTTCATGCTGGCGGCGCTGATGACGGTGTTCCTCAACCTGCGCGGCACCGTGCGCGACCAGGAGCGGCTGGCCGCGCTGCAGGACAGCGAGCGCCTGGTGATGACGATGCTGGCCAACACGGTGCAGTCGGCGGGGTATTTCCCCGATCCGCTCAACCAGGTGGCGGCGGACGCCTTGCCGGCGCTGGCGGGCGGCGCCTTCGGCGATTTCGCCGCGGGGCAGGCCCTCGTCGGGCAATCCGGCGCCGACGGCGCCAGCGATACGCTGACGGCGCGCTTTGTCACCGCCAGCGGCGACGGCATCATGAACTGCCAGGGCACGGCCAATACCTCGGGCGCCAACGTCGCCTACCTCAACACCTTTGCGGTCAATGCCGCCAACGAGCTGACCTGCGCGGTCAACGGCGGCGCGCCGGTGCCGCTGGCCGGCGGCATCACGGCGCTGCGGGTGCGCTACGGCACCGACAGCGGCAACGGCGGCAACGTCGACACCTACCTGAGCGCCAGCGCCGTCACCGCGGGCGCACTGTGGGGGCAGGTGCGCAGCGCGCGCGTGACGCTGACCTTTGCCAACCCCTTCGCCGGCCAGCCCGGCCAGCCGGCCACGCTCGGCTGGACCCAGACCATCAGCCTGATGAACCGCCCATGACACGCGCCCAGTCCGCCTGTTTCCGCGCCGGCGCCGCGCCGCGCGGCTATGTCCTGATCATCGGCCTGCTGTTCCTGCTGATCCTGTCGCTGCTGTCGGTGACGATGTTCCGCGGCTTCGGCCTGCAGGAGAAGATCGCCGGCAACACCCGCGAGAAGCAGCGCGCGTTCGAGGCCGCGCAGGGCGCGCTGCAATACGGCGAATGGTGGCTGGGGCGCGGCAATGGCTCCGCCGGCGCGGCCTGCAATACCGTGATCGATGCCAACGATCCGGCCAACCTGCAGGTCTGCGCCAACGCGCTGGCGGACCCGGCCAACCTGCCGTGGACGCCGGCCCGGGCCGACTATCTGCCGCCGTCGATGAGCCTCGCGGCGGCCGGCCGCCCGGGAGGGATGACCGGCAACGACATCAACTACGCGCGCGCGCCCAGCCTCTACATCCACTATCTGGGCTTGTCGCCGGATGGCCTGTCGATGCTGTTCCGCGTGACCGGCGCCGGCTACGGCGGCAGCGACGGCACCGCCGCGGTGGTGCAGAGCACCTACCAGCTTGGCGCGGGCACCAAAGACCTCGGGAAAGAGTGATGAGCCAACCTCCACGCCTTGCCTGCCTTGCCGCCGCCGCAAGCGCCGTCGTCAACGCGCTGCTGGCGGGCCAGGCGCATGCCCTGGTGATCCAGGACAACCTGAACGGGGCCTCGTCCTCTTACGACTGGGTGGCGCTGAATGGCGCGTGCCTGACCGCAGGCAACGGCACCGGCTCGATTCCGGGCTGCGCCACGTCGAGCTTCACCTATTACCGGGACCGCAACTCGAAGCTGGTCGGGGGCGCCAGCGGCAGCGTGCCGGACGCACCAGGCTACGGCGCGCTGCGGCTGACCAATGGCGACACGGCCGAGGGCGCGAACGGCGACAACCAGACCGGCGCGGTGGTGTCCAGGTTCACCTTCGGCATGCAGGAGGGTTTGCAGGTCACGTTCTCCACCGTCACCTACGGCGGCGACAACCTGCGCGGCACCGGCGCCGACGGCATCAGCTTCTACCTGGCCGACGGCAGCAAGAGCCCGACCGTGGGCGGGCTGGGCGGCAGCCTGGGCTACAGCTGCTCGAACGTCAATGCCGCGTACGACGGCGTGGCCGGGGGCTATCTCGGCATCGGCATCGACGAGTTCGGCAACTTCTCGAACAAGGCCGACAACACCGACTCGGGCCCCGCCTTCCAGGCCAACCGCATCAGCGTGCGCGGCTCGGGCGATACCAACTGGGCCAGCCTGCGCGCGGCCTATCCGGCCTACTACCCCGACAGCCTGAGCGCCAGCAAGCGCGCGCAGGCGGTGCAGAACACCTGTGCGCGCGGCTATGTGCAGGACTGGAGCAGCGGCAGGGACGGTGGCGATGTCCGCGGGCGGCGGCTGGCCTACAACTACCGCATCCTCGGCATCAGCGACCTGCCCGACAAGATCGCCAACCAGCAGGCCGTGTCGAGGCCGACGCGCGCCAGGGGCATCCCCATCGTCTATTCGCTCAGGCTGACGCAGAACGGGCTGCTGAGCATGTCTTACAGCTACAACGGCGGCGCGGCCACGCCGGTGATCACCGACCAGGACATCACGCAGGCCAACGGACCGGTGCCGGCGTCGCTGCGCTTCGGCTTCGCGGCCGGCACCGGCGGCGGCAGCAACGTGCACGAGATCACCTGCTTCAAGGCCGAGCCGGTGGGCCAGTCCAGCAGTTCGGCCGGTACCAACGTGCAGCAGTCGGCGCGGGTCGAGGCGGGCTCGCAGGTGTACCTGGCCTACTACCATCCGACCAACTGGTGGGGCGAGCTGAGCGCGCAGAACCTGCTCTACGATCCCGCCACCGATTCGGTGTCGATCGCCACTGTCGCCAACTGGAACGCCCATTGCACGCTGACCGGCGGCCACTGCGCGGCGACCGGCACCTCGGTGGTGGCGCAGGCGCCGGACAGCCGCAAGATCCTGACCTGGAGCGGCAGCACCGGCATTCCGCTGCGCTGGGATGCCAACCTGCCCGCCGCGCAGAAGGCCAAACTGACCGCGGGCGATGCCACGCCGAGCGGCGACCGCCTCGACTACCTGCGCGGCGACCGCAGCAAGGAACTGACCGCGGCCGGCGCCGGGCAGTTCCGCAAGCGCACCGGCGTGCTGGGCGACATCATCGATTCCAGCCCGGCCTGGGTCGGCGCGCCGTCATCGCCTTACAGCGGGCCCTGGACCGATGCGCTGTACAAGCGCGCCAGCCCGCCCGAGCCCGCCGGCAGCTATGACGCCTTCCGGCAGGCCCGGGCGCAGCGGCTGAACGTGGTCTATGTCGGCGCCAACGACGGGCTGCTGCACGGTTTCCGCTCCGGCTACTACAACGCGGCCGGCGCCTTCGTCGGCAACGACGCCAGCAAGCCCAACGACGGCCGCGAGGTGCTGGCCTACATGCCCGGCGCGGTGCTCGATACCATCCATTCGACCAATCCGGCGCTCGCCTTCGGTTCGCCGCAATACGTGCACAACCTGTTTGTCGATGCCACGCCCGGCAGCGGCGACCTGTACTACGCCGGTGCCTGGCATACCTGGCTCGTGGGCGGCCTGGGGCCTGGTGCGAACCGCGGCGGCCCGCTCGCCAGCAAGACCGCGACGGCGACCGGCGGCGCGCTCTACGCGCTCGACGTGACCGATCCGGAGCGCTTCAGCGACACCCCGGCGGCGGCCAGTGCCACCGTGATCGGCGAGTGGAACAACACGCTGCAGTGCACCGGCGATAGCGCGTGCGGCGACAACCTCGGCAACACCTATGGCACGCCCGTGATCCGCCGCCTGCACAACGGCCAGTGGGCGGTGCTGTTCGGCAACGGCCTGGGCAGCAAGAGCGGTTCGGCCGGCCTGTTCATCATGCTGGTCGACCCGGCCGACGGCTCGCGCAGCTTCCGCTATCTCGGCACCGGCTACGGGCCGCAGCAGGATCCGGCCGGCGCCAACAGCAGGAACGGCATTGCCTATGTCACGCCGGCCGACCTCGACGGCGACCACATCACCGACTATGTCTACGCCGGCGACGTGTTCGGCAACCTGTGGCGCTTCGACCTGACCTCGGACAATCCGGACCTCTGGCGCGCCGGCAGCCGCCCGCTGATGCAGACCGGCGGCAAGCCGATCTCCACCAGGGTGGCGGTGGGCTCGGTGCCGGGCACCGGAACCGGCGCGTCGGCGATGCCGCGCGTGGTGGTGGCGTTCGGCACGGGGCGCCGGCTGGAGCAGACGCAGGGCAGCGAAGCGGTGTTCGAGCCGGGCGGGCAGGGGCTGTATGGCGTGTGGGACTGGGACATGGCGGGCTGGAATGCGATGGCCGGCGCGCAGGCGCGCTATGCATCGCTGGCCAGCGCCACGCGGCCGCTGGCCAGCGCCAACCTGACGCAGCAGTCGATTACCGCCGAAGGGCGCGCGGCCGGCGGCACGGTGACGGTGCGCACGGTCAGCGCGAACAAGGTGTGCTGGCAGGGCTCGAACGCCTGCGCGAGCGGCAACAACAAGTACGGCTGGCAGTTGCCGCTGCCGTCGGCCACGCGCGAGCAGGTGATCTACAACCCGGTGATCGCCTACGGCATGGTGATCGTGAACACGACCATCCCGCCCGGTTCGGCGCTGTCGCAGGCCCTGTCGTGCAACGCCGAGGTGCCGTCGGGCTTCACCATGGGCGTGTCGATGGGCTCGGGCGGCGCGGCCGCGCAGTCGTTCTTCAGCAGCACCAACAGCAGCACCTTCCCGCTGCTGAACAACGGCATTGTCAGCGGCATCGGCCTGAGCGGCACCGGCACGCCGTCGGTGGTGACCGCAAAGAAGCGGCCCTACCTGGTGCAGCAGACCGTGGGCGGCAGCGGCGCCATCACGCAGATCAACCCCGGCGCCAATGGCGCCGGCGCCCGCCTCAACTGGATACGCCTGCGCTGACGACCATGAACCTGCCTGCCTTCCCATCGCCGCGGCGCGCTGCCACCGGCTTCACACTGATCGAGATGATGATCACGGTGGCGATCGCCGCGATCCTGGCCGCGATCGCCTATCCGTCCTACAACGAGCACGTGCGCAAGTCGCGCCGCACCGACGCCAAGACCGCCTTGCTCGATCTCGCCGCACGCCAGGAGCGGTTGTTCAGCACGCAGAACGTGTATGGCGGCACGCCGGCGGCGCTTGGCTACGCTGGCGCGGCCTTTCCCGTGGCGATCCGGTCGGGCGGCCAGGCCTATTACCAGCTGACGGTGGCAGCGGGCAATCCGGCGACCAGCTATACCGCGACGGCGACGCCGATTGGCGCGCAGCAAGGGGACGACTGCGGCAGCTACACCATCAACCAACTGGGATTGCAGGGCAACACCGGGATGCGCGCCGGCGTGGCGTCGGCGCAGTGCTGGTAGCAGAAAACGCCGGCGTCAGCGCTTGCCGCTGCCGGCGGTGACTTCCGCCAGCACGTCCGAGAATTCGGACACGTCTTCAAAGCTGCGGTAGACCGAGGCAAAGCGGATATAGGCGATCTTGTCGAGCTTGCGCAGCTCGCGCATCACCAGTTCGCCGACCTGGCTGCTGGGGATTTCCTTTTCACCCAGGGCCAGCAGCTTTTCTTCGATGCGGGTGATGGCTTCGTCGATGGCTTCGGCCGAGACCGGGCGCTTGCGCAACGCCAGGCGCATCGAATCCTTCAGCTTGGCGCGGGCGTAGTCCACGCGCGAGCCGTTTTTCTTGACGATGGCGGGGAAGAACAGCTCGATCCGCTCATAGGTGGTGAAGCGGCGGTCGCAGGCTTCGCAGCGGCGGCGCCGGCGCACGGCATCGCCGTCTTCCGACATGCGGGTGTCGAGAACCTGGGTATTGGAATGACCGCAAAAGGGGCATTTCATGCCGGACCACCTTCAGTTGAACCCCATCGCCTTGTCCGTGTTGTCGTTCTGCGGCGGCGGGGCGGGTTGGCGAGACCCGCGGCCCACGCCCGGGAGGCACGGACCGCGGAGCTGCCGGCCGCCCATGCGCGTGCGCGCGGGCGGCCCGTCAGCGTCAGCCGTAGACCGGGAAACGCTTGGTCAGGGCCGATACCTGCTCGCGCACCGCGGCGATGTTGGCGGCGTCGTGCGGGTTGTCCAGCACGTCGGCGATCAGGTTGCCGACGACGCGGGCTTCTTCTTCCTTGAAGCCGCGCGTGGTCATGGCCGGCGAGCCGACGCGGATGCCCGAGGTGACGAACGGCTTTTCCGGGTCGTTCGGAATCGCGTTCTTGTTCACGGTCAGGTGTGCCTCGCCCAGGATGCGCTCGGCTTCCTTGCCGGTGATGTTCTTGGCGCGCAGGTCGACCAGCATCACGTGGCTCTCGGTGCGGCCGGAGACGATGCGCAGGCCGCGCGCGATCAGGGTCTCGGCCAGCACCGCGGCGTTCTTCACCACCTGCTGCTGGTAGGCCTTGAACTCGGGCGTCAGCGCTTCCTTGAAGGCCACCGCCTTGCCGGCGATCACGTGCATCAGCGGGCCGCCCTGGATGCCGGGGAAGATCGACGAGTTGATCGCCTTCTCGTGCTCGGCCTTCATCAGGATCACGCCGCCGCGCGGGCCGCGCAGGCTCTTGTGGGTGGTGGTGGTGACGAAGTCGGCGTGCGGCACCGGGTTCGGGTAGACGCCCGCGGCGATCAGGCCGGCGTAGTGGGCCATGTCGACCATGAAGTAGGCGCCGATCGACTTGGCCACCTTGCCGATGCGCTCGAAGTCGATGCGCAGCGCGAACGCCGAGGCGCCGGCGATGATCAGCTTGGGCTTCTTCTCTTGCGCCAGCTTTTCCAGCGCGTCGTAGTCGATGTCTTCCTGGGCGTTGAGGCCGTAGCTGACCACGTTGAACCACTTGCCGCTCATGTTCAGCGCCATGCCGTGGGTCAGGTGGCCGCCTTCGGCCAGGCTCATGCCCATGATGGTGTCGCCCGGCTTGAGCACGGCGAAGTACACGCCCTGGTTGGCCTGCGAGCCCGAGTTGGGCTGCACGTTGGCGGCTTCGGCGCCGAACAGCTGCTTGACGCGGTCAATCGCCAGCTGCTCGACGATGTCGACGTACTCGCAACCGCCGTAGTAGCGCTTGCCGGGATAGCCCTCGGCATACTTGTTGGTCAGCTGCGAACCCTGCGCGGCCATCACCGCGGGCGAGGTGTAGTTCTCGGAGGCGATCAGCTCGATGTGGTCTTCCTGGCGCTGGTTTTCCTGCTGGATGGCGGCAAAGACCTCGGGGTCGATCTGGTCGATCGTGAAACGGCTGCGTTCGAACATGGCGAAACTCGTCTGAAAAAAGGGAATCCGATGCGGGCATCGGGGGTAGGGCGCGCGGGGAAGGCTAGCGGCGACCGGCACCGGCGGCTTGGCCGTCGGCGCAGGGCGCACCCTGCTTCCCATTCGCTGCCCAGGCGAGCGGCAGGCATGACTCGCGTCAACGCCATGGCGTTTGGAAACTTCACGCCAGAGAACTTGCGCTTCCTCGTGGTAGTGCCCACTGACTTCGCCAGTCGCGCAAGATGGAATGGTTGCGCGCAGTGTAGCGCGAGGCGGCCGCCCGCCGCAAGCCGTGCACCCGCCAGCCAAGCGCTGGCAAGGGCTGGCGCGGCCCTGGCCAGCAACTTGCTGTTGCAAAGTCGTCCTGCGGGTTTACACGAAACGGGGTTCGCTCTCCGTTACAATCGCGGCCATGACAAACTTTGTCTGGACCCTGCGGGTGTACTGGGAAGACACCGATGCAGGCGGCGTAGTGTTCTACGCCAACTACCTCAAGTTCTTCGAGCGCGCCCGCACCGAGTGGCTGCGCTCGCTCGGCATCGAACAGCAGGCGCTCGCCGACCAGGCGGGCGTGGTCTTCATCGTCCGCAGCACGGCGGTGGACTACAATGCGCCCGCCCGGCTGGACGACCAGCTCGAGATCCGCACGCGCATCGACCGGGTCGGCCCGGCCTCGGTGCAGTTCACCCAGGAAGCCTGGCGTGGCGAGCAGATGCTGGCGACCGGCGCGATCCGCGTTGGCTGCGTCGATAAAAGCACTTTCCGTCCCGCCCCGATCCCCGACCCCGTTCTAGCCACCATCAAGTCAGCACGATGAATCCCGTGACCGTCACGCAAGACATGTCGATCGTAACGCTGGTGCTCCACGCCAGCGTGCTGGCACAGGCCGTCATGGCGCTGTTGCTCGCCATGTCGCTGTTTTCGTGGACCTATATCTTCCGCAAGCACCTGGCGGTGCGGTCCGCGCGCACCCAGACCGAAGGCTTCGAGCGCGACTTCTGGGCCGGCGGCGACCTGCAGGCGCTCTATAACAGCGCCGTCAACAACCGCCACAACACCGGCGCGCTGGAACGGATCTTCGAATCCGGCATGGGCGAGTTCCTGAAGGCGCGCGAACGCGGCAACGAGGCCGGCGCGCTGCTCGACGCCGCCCGCCGCGCCATGCGCGCGGCCTACCAGCGCGAGATGGACGTGCTCGAATCGCACTTGCCGTTCCTGGCGTCGGTCGGTTCGGTGAGCCCGTATATCGGTTTGTTCGGCACGGTGTGGGGGATCATGAACGCGTTCCGCGGGCTGTCGAACGTGCAGCAGGCGACGCTCGCGTCGGTGGCGCCCGGCATCGCCGAAGCGCTGGTGGCCACCGCGATCGGCCTGTTCGCGGCGATCCCGGCGGTGATCGCCTACAACCGCTATGCCACCGAAATCGATCGCCTGGCGATCCGCTTCGAGAGCTTCATGGAAGAGTTCCTGAACATCCTGCAGCGGCAGACCCGCTAACCGTATTCCCTATCAACGGTCCGGGCGCGAGCCCGGGCCGGCGTCTCCAGGAGTCCTGCAATGGCAGCCATTCAGCGCCGCGGCGGCTCGCGCCGCCGGGCCAGTGCCGAGATCAACGTCGTGCCGTATATCGACGTCATGCTCGTGCTGCTGGTCATCTTCATGGTGGCCGCGCCGATCGTCAGCCCCGCCACCGTCGACCTGCCCACCGTGGCCAACGCCACGCCGCAGCAGAAGGCGCCGCCGATCGTCGTCACCGTGCATGAAGACGGCCAGCTCACCGCGCGCGGCAAGGACAACGCCGGCAACGCCTTCGAGCGCAAGCTCGACAAGCAGGGTCTGCTCGACTTCGTCCACCAGCGCCAGAACGAGAACCCGGACCAGCCGGTGGTGATCGCCGCCGACCGCGCGGTCAAATACGAGGCGGTGCTGGACGTGATGTCGATCCTGAAAGCCGACGGCGTCAAGCGCGTGGGCCTGATGGTCAAGTCCAAGACCTCCTGACGGTTTGAAGCACCTATCTGATTGCCGTTGCGCTTGATGACGACCGCCGCCGCCTATCCCTACCAGCCGGTCAAGGAGCGGGGAACCCTGCGTTCCTTCCTGCTCGCGCTGCTCATGCACCTGCTGCTGGCCGTGGTGCTGTACTACGGCGTGAGCTGGCAGAGCAGCACCCCGGTCGGCGCCGAGGCCGAACTGTGGGAGGAAATCCCCGCCGCCACCGCATCTCCGCCGCCACCGCGGCCGCAGCCGGAGCCCGAGCCGGTGGTGCAGCCGCGTCCCGCCCCCCCGCCGCCCCAGGTAAAGAGCAAGGTCGAGGACGACGCCGATATCGCGCTGGAGCAGAAGAAGCGCCGGGCCGAGGCCGCCGCGCGCGAAGAAGCCGAGCGCAAGGAAGCGGCACGCAAGGAGGCCGAGCGCAAGGAAGAAGCTCGCAAGGAAGAGGCGCGCAAGGAGGAGGCGCGCAAGGAGGCCCTGCGCAAGGAGGCCGACCGCAAGGAAGCCGAGCGGCGCGAAGCCGAGCGCAAGGAAGCGCAGCGCAAGGACGACGCAAAGAAGAAGGCCGCGCAGCAGGAGCAGGAGCGCAAGGAGCAGGCCGAGCGCGAGCGCAAGGAAGCCGCCGAGGCCAAGGCCAAGGCCCAGGCGGAGGCCAAGGCGAAGGCCCAGGCAGACGCGAAGGCCAAGGCTCAGGCAGACGCCAAGGCCAAGGCGGATGCCGAGGCCAAGGCCAAGCGCGAGGCCGCCGCCAATGCCCAGCGCAAGAGCGAGCTGGCGCGGCTGCAGGCGCTGGCCGGCGGCTCGGGCGCCGGCGGTGGCGGGGTCGGCAATGCGGCCGGCGCCGGTGCCGGCGGTGGCGGCAAGGCATCGCCCGGCTATGCCGACCGCGTGCGGCGCCGCGTCAAGCCGAACATCGTCTTTACCGAGGACGTGCCGGGCAACCCGACCGCGGTGGTCTCGGTGCAGCTGGCGCCGGACGGCTCGCTGCTGTCGGCGCGGCTGTCCAAGTCCAGCGGCAATTCCGGCTGGGACAACGCCGTGCTGCGCGCGGTCGAGCGTTCCGATCCGCTGCCGCGCGATGAGAACGGCAAGGCGCCGGCCAGCTTCACCATTACCTTCCGGCCGAAGGACTGAGTGAGGCTGAGTAAACGGCACAGCATGATTTGCAACATAATGCAACCTTCATCGCCGGGTTCCGGTCCCAGCGCTAGCATGACAGGTTGCCTGACGCAGCCGACGGTGCGTACGCACGCGGACGGGGCATGCGCCATGTGCAATGTCGCATTTGCCCGTGTTGCCGATTGCCTGTCGTGCCCGACGAAACTTGAAATCGACTGAGGAGCAGCATGCGAAAGCTTTGGGCCCCCAACTGGCTGTCCGCGAGGCGGCACAACGCAAATCCCCCCGCATCCCCCCGCGCCAGCCGGCCGGTCCCGCTGGCGGGCCGGCGCGCGCTGATGGCGTGGCTGGCCGCCGCCATGACCATGGCCGCGGGCGCCGCGCACGCGCAGCTCAACGTTGAGATTTCGGGGGTGGGCGCGAGCCAGTTCCCGGTGGCGACCGCCAACTTCCAGGGCGAGGCGCAGGCCCCGCAGAACCTGACCGCGATCATCCGTTCGGACCTGGCGCGCAGCGGCCGTTTCCGCAACGTCGACCCGGGCGGCGCGACCGTGGCCGAGTCCGCCAATGTCGACCTGGGCAGCTGGAAGGCGCGCGGCGCCGATGCCTTCGTCGCCGGCAGCGTGACCCCGGCCGCGGGCGGCAAGTACGAAGTGCGCTTCCGCCTGTACGACACCGTCAAGGGCCAGAGCCTGGGCGGGCTGGCCTTCACCGTCAACCAGTCGCAGCTGCGCGTGACCGCGCACAAGATCGCCGACTACATCTATGAAAAGCTGCTGGGCGAGCGCGGCGTGTTTGCCACGCGCCTGTCCTACGTGTCGAAGGTGGGCGGCCGCTACCAGCTGCTGATCTCGGATTCGGACGGGCAGAACGCCCAGGTGGCGCTGACCAGCAACGAGCCCATCATCTCGCCGTCGTGGTCGCCGGACGGCGCGCGCGTGGCCTACGTCTCGTTCGAGGCCAAGAAGCCGGTGGTGTACGTGCACGACCTGGCCAGCGGCAAGCGCACGCTGGTGTCGAACCAGAAGGGCAACAACAGCGCGCCGTCGTGGTCGCCGGACGGCCGCCACCTGGCGCTGGCGCTGTCGCGCGACGGCAATACCCAGATCTACCAGGTCAACGCCGACGGCTCGGGCATCCGCCGCCTGTCGCGCAGCAGCGCCATCGACACCGAGCCGCAGTACTCGCCCGACGGCAAGAGCATCTATTTCACCAGCGACCGCGGCGGTGCGCCGCAGGTCTACCGCATGCCCGCCTCCGGCGAGGAGGGCGGCGGGGCGCAACGCGTCACCTTCAAGGGCAGCTACAACGTGAGCCCGCGGATTTCGCCGGATGGCAAGTACCTGGCGTACATCTCGCGCGGGGGCGGCTTCAAGCTGCAGCTGCAGGACCTGACCAACGGCGACGTGACGTCGCTGACCGATACGGCCAACGACGAAGCGCCGAGCTTCGCCGCCAACGGCAAGTACATCCTTTATGCCACCCGCGTGGGCGGTCGCGCGGTGCTGGCGGCGGTGTCCACTGACGGGCGTACCCGGCAGGTTCTGTCCCTCCAGTCCGGCGATGTTCGCGAGCCGTCCTGGGGTCCTTTCATGCAATAACAGGAGTCATTCACCATGCCTCAACTGATGACCAAAACCCTTGCCGTTGCCGCACTGCTTGCCTTGGGCGCCTGCAGCTCCGGCGTCAAGCTCGACGATACCGCCAACGCCGGCGCCGGCGCCGCTGGCGGTACCGGTGCCGATCCGCGCGCCGTCACCCCGGTGACCGCCGCCGATCCGCTGAACGACCCGAACAGCCCGCTGGCCAAGCGCAGCGTCTACTTCGACTTCGACAGCTACACCGTCAAGGCCGACTACCAGGGCATGCTGGGCGCGCACGCCAAGTACCTGGGCGCCAACAAGGGCCGCAAGATCCTGATCCAGGGCAACACCGACGAACGCGGCACCAGCGAGTACAACCTCGCGCTGGGGCAGAAGCGCGCCGAAGCCGTGCGCCGCTCGCTGGCCTCGATGGGCGTACCCGACGCCCAGATGGAAGCCGTGAGCCTGGGCAAGGAAAAGCCCAAGGCCACCGGCCACGATGAAGCCTCGTGGGCCGAGAACCGCCGCGCGGACATCAACTACTGATCTGGACCGCCTTCCATGAAAGCACGCGTTTCCACCCTGTTGTGGCTCGCCGCCGTGGCCGGCGGCGGCATGCTGCCGCTGTCGCAGGCGCATGCCGGAGTGTTCGACGATGACGAGGCCCGCAAGGCCGTCATCAGCCTGCGCGACCAGTTCAACGGTTTCCAGGCGACCGCGACCCAGCGCATCGAGCAGAACAGCCGCAACCTGCTCGAGATGCAGAACCAGCTCGAAGGCCTGCGCCAGGAAGTGGCGCGGCTGCGCGGCCAGAACGAAGTGCTGCAAAACACGGTGGAAACGCTGCAGAAGCAGCAGAAGGACTACTACGCCGACCTGGATGCGCGCCTGAAGAAATTCGAGCCGCAGCAGGTCACGGTCGAAGGCCGCGAAGGCATCGCGCAGCCGGGCGAGAAGCCCGAGTACGATGCCGCGCTCAAGCAGTTCCAGGCGGGCGATTTCAAGAGCGCGGGGAATTCTTTCTCGGCCTTCGTGAAGAAGTACCCGCAGAGCCCGTACCTGCCGCTGGCACAGTACTGGCTCGGCAACTCGCTGTACGCGCAGCGCGACTACAAGGGCTCGACCTTCGTGCTGCAGAACATGGTCAACGCCAACCCGACGCACCCCAAGGTGCCGGACGCGATGATCGCCATCGCCAACAACCAGCTCGAGTCGGGTCAGAAGGCGGCCGCGCGCAAGACGCTGGAGCAGGTGGTGGCGAAGTATCCCGGCACCGAAGGCGCGCAGGCGGCGAGCAACCGGCTCAAGACGCTGAAGTAAGCGTCGGCGGCGGCACCGCCCGCCATCTCAAAGGCTCGCTTCGGCGGGCCTTTTTCGTTTGTCGCGCTAGAATATGCGATTCGCCTGAATGTTCTTGCGCGCCGCTCCCCGGCGCGACCCGCACCATGACCCAACGCGCCATCGTCCTGCTGTCCGGCGGACTCGACTCCGCCACCGTCCTTGCCATGGCCCGCGCCCAGGGCTTCGAGACCTATGCGCTGTCGATGCGCTACGGCCAGCGCCATTCCTCGGAACTGGAAGCCGCCAAGCGCGTGGCCGCGGCCCTGGGCGCGGTGCGCCACGAGATCGTCGACCTCGACCTGCGCCGCTTCGGCGGCTCGGCGCTGACCGACGACGCGCTGGAGGTCCCCACCGACGGCGCCAGCGGCGGCATCCCCGTCACCTACGTGCCGGCGCGCAACACCATCATGCTGTCGCTGGCGCTCGGCTGGGCCGAGGCGGTAGGCGGGCGCGACCTCTTCTTCGGCGCCAACGCGGTCGACTATTCCGGCTACCCGGACTGTCGCCCGGAATACGTCGCGGCCTACGAGACCCTGGCCAACCTGGCGACCAAGGCCGGCGTCGAGGGCGACCGCTTCCGCGTGCATGCACCCATCATCGACATGACCAAGGGCGAGATCATCCGCGCCGGCATCGCCCTCGGCGTCGACTACAGCCTGACGGTATCGTGCTACCAGGCCGACGACGACGGCCGTGCCTGCGGCGTGTGCGATTCCTGCCGCATCCGCCGCGCCGGCTTCGAGGCCGCCGGCGTGCCCGACCCGACCCGCTACCAGGCCGCCGCCTGAACCTGAGCCAGCCGTTCCCGCCCCCATGCCTGAAATCGATCTTGCCGCGCTGTCGCGTTCGGTGCTGCTGAGCACCTTTGTCCTGACCTTCCTGTTCGGCGCGGTGCTGCAGCGCACGCACTTCTGCACCATGGGCGCGGTCTCGGACATCGTCAACATGGGCGACTGGAGCCGCATGCGCATGTGGGCGCTGGCGATCGGCGTGGCCATGATCGGCACCGGGGTGCTGGCCTGGAGCGGCGCGATCGACCCGACCAAGACCATCTATGCCGCCAGCAAGCTGGCCTGGCTGTCGGCGCTGGCCGGCGGGCTGATGTTCGGCTTCGGCATGGTGCTGGCCTCGGGCTGCGGCAGCAAGACGCTGGTGCGGATCGGCGCGGGCAACCTGAAGTCGCTGGTGGTGTTCGTGTTCCTGGGGTTGTCGGCCTACATGACGCTGCGCGGCGTGTTCGGCGTGGTGCGCGTCAATACCGTCGATGCGGTGGCGCTGGCGCTGCCGACCACGCAGGACCTGCCGTCGGTGCTGGCGCAGGGCACCGGTGCGGCGCGCGGCGTGCTGCAGCTGGCGCTGGGCCTGGCGCTCGGCGGCGTGCTGGCGGCGTGGGCGCTGGCGGGGCGCGGCTTCCGTACCTTCGACAACCTGCTGGGCGGCATCGGCGTGGGCCTGATCATCGTGGCGATGTGGTACGTGTCCGGCCATCTCGGCTACGTCGCCGAAGACCCCAATACGCTGGAGGAGCTGTTCGTCTCGACCAACAGCGGCCGCATGGAAAGCCTGAGCTTCGTCGCGCCGTATGCCTACACGCTGGACTGGCTGATGCTGTTCAGCGACAAGAGCAAGGTGCTGACCATCGGCATCGTCAGCGTGTTCGGCGTGATCGCCGGAGCGGCCGCCTATGCGCTGGCCACGCGCACCTTCCGCTGGGAAGGCTTCGGCAATGCCGAGGACGTCGCCAACCACATGGTCGGCGGCATCCTGATGGGCGCGGGCGGCGTCACCGCGCTGGGCTGCACGGTCGGGCAGGGGCTGTCGGGCGTGTCGACGCTGGCGCTGGGCTCGTTCATTGCGCTGGCCGGGATCCTGGCCGGGGCCGTGCTGGCGTTCCGCTACCAGATGTGGCGGCTGGAACGCATGGTGTGAGCGCGTTGGCGCGCGCCGCGTGCTTGACACATCGAGAATCGCATTACTATAATCGCGGTTCTGTTTTTTCGGGTCGTTAGCTCAGTCGGTAGAGCAGCGGACTTTTAATCCGTTGGTCGCGTGTTCGAGTCACGCACGACCCACCAGCATTCACAAGGGCTTGCGGGCAGTTCGCCGCGGGCCCTTTATCTATTTGGGCTCGCCGTGACACTCTTGGGGCACTCGCCCCCTACAGAGGACTTCTGGTCGTAACGGAGCGGTCAGCCGCAGGCTTTGTGAGGGCGGGGATGACACACGTCGCACTTGATTGGCACCGTATCGAATGGATGCCGGACGAGACTTGGAAGAGAGTCACATTGCCAAAGCTAGAGGCGCTGGGCATCCGTGCCAGTGATATCGAACGATCAGTCTATGTGATCCGGCTTAATGGAGACTTCTGCATCCAGTACCCGAAGGGCAGTTCCCCGGCCGTGTATGTCGGGGAGGGAAATTTCCGTAGTCGTATCACGAGCCATCGAAAGTGGGTGCACGAACTGAAAGACTTGGTCGGCAACTACGGCTTTGAAGTTTGCTTGGCGATTCCCCGGGTTCGAAACAATGGTTTTGCCTACCAAGACGCAGAGGCAGCCATCTTGGCACGATTTGTGGAGAAGTACGGATCCACGCCCCTGTGGAACAAGCAGCGCGAACGGCTGCGCAGGGACTATTCCTATAGCCGGAGCCAAATAGACAGAGCCGTCGGTAAGAGGAGTGGCGCCAAATACAAATGGGCGCTGGCACCCCTACGCTCATCTCCCTTCTTTCGAAGTTACGGCAAGGTATGAAGCCGGCAGCTTGTGGGCGCGCCCCTTAGTGTTCCGCCAACACATGGATGCAGTGGAAATCCCTTTGGTGGTAGGGACTTAGAACTTCCGGCAAACCGATTGTTGGTCCCTTGTTGTAGATTCATGCCCGTTGTTCTGCGCTTTTCCGTCTTAGGATAGAGAAGCAAATGCGAAGGGCCTGTGGCGCACGTCACAGGCCCTTTTTGCTTTTTTTTCGTCCGGCATGCCCCGATGGTAGGGGGCGCTTTAACTAGTTCGAGGTAGAGACGCCGGGCCGGCGCGCGCCGCACAATGGGTCAGCCGCGGCATGGGGACCGCGGCCCCTCGGAACGGCCGCGAGACACGGCCCCTCGAACAAGACCTATGCGGCAAGCAGGCGTTTCCTTGCCGGCCAGCGGGCATGTGTTGCGCATCATCTGGCCGTTCGTACCGGTGGTCGTCGCGCTGGCGTTGTTCAGCATCGCCAGCCTGGACCTGTTGTCGGCCGCGCGCGCCTTTGTCGCGGGCGAGAGCCAGTGGTCCAAGGGCCAGAAGAACGCCGTGCTGCACCTGCTGCGCTACGGCGAGGATCGCGATCCGGCGGATTTCGAAGCCTACCTGGCGTCCATCGCCATCCCGTTCGGCGACCACCGCGCGCGCCTCGAGCTGGACCGTCCCGAGCCCGACCTGGAACGGGTGCACGAGGGCCTGCTGGCCGGCGGCAACCACCCCGAAGACATCCCGCGGATGGTGCGCCTGTACCGGAATTTCCGCCATATCCATGAGGTCGATGCCGCCATCCGCGTGTGGGCGCAGGGCGATCTCGAGATCTTTGCCTTGCACGAGCAGGCGCTGGCGTTGCGGCGGCTGGCCAGCCAGCCCGGCTGCGATGACGCCTGCGTCGCGCCGGTGCTGCGCAACATCGCGCAGATCGACGCCAGGCTGACGCCGCTGGAGCGCGCTTTCTCGGGCCACCTGGGCCAGGCGTCGCGCCGGGTCACGCGGCTGCTCACCAACGGCAGCGCGGTGATGGCGGCGGCGCTGCTGATGTCGGCGATCCTGCTGTCGGTGGGGCCGCTGCGGCGCGAGCGCCGGCTGCGCGAGGCCCTGGCGCAGCGCGAAGAGCAGCTGCAACTGGCGGTCGAGGGCAGCAACGATGGCCTGTGGGACTGGCACCTCGGCCGCGGCGAGCTGTACTTCTCGCCGCGCTGCGCGCAGATGCTGGGCTACCGCGGCGACGAGCTGCCGCATGCGCGCGAAACCGTGCTCGGCCTGCTGCATCCGTCCGAGCTGGCCGCGTTCGAGGCCAAGCTGGCGCACCACCTGCGCAGCGGCGAGCCCTACGATGCCGAATTCCGCCTGCGCAACCGGGCCGGCGACTACCTCTGGGTGCGCGCCCGCGGCCGGCTGGTGCGCGGCGCCGGGCGCCGGCGCGCGCGCATGGCGGGCTCGCTGACCGATATTTCCGAGCACAAGCGCTACGAGACCCAGCTGTTTGCCGAAAAGGAGCGGGCCCAGGTCACGCTGCAGGCGATCGGCGACGCGGTGGTCACCGCCGATGTATGGGGCCGGGTGCAGTCGCTCAACCCCGCGGCCGAAGCGCTGACCGGATGGCGCGAGGCTGAGGCCCGCGGGCTGCCGCTGAGCGAGGTCTGCGTGCTGCGCGACGAGGACAGCCTGGCGCCGCTGCCCGATATCGTGACGCTGGCGCTGCGCCAGCGCTGGCACAGCCGCTCGGCCCAGCTGGTGCAGCGCGACGGCGCCGGGCAGCCCGGCCAGGCGCTGGCGGTCAAGCCGTCGGTGGCGCTGATCCGCGACCGTGCCGCGCAGGCCATCGGCGTGGTGGTGGTGCTGCACGACATCAGCCAGGAACGCGCGCATGCCGCGCGGCTGGCGTACGAGGCCAGCCATGACGCGCTGACCGGCCTGGTCAACCGCGCCGAGTTCGAGCGCCGGCTGGCCGCGGCGATCGAGCGCGCGCGCGCGCAAGGCACCCCGCACACCCTGATGTACCTGGACCTGGACCAGTTCAAGGTGGTCAACGATACCTGCGGCCACGCCGCCGGCGATGAGCTGATCCGGCAGATGGCCGAGATCATGCGTGGCCAGCTGCGCCGCACCGACCTGCTGGCGCGGCTGGGCGGCGACGAGTTCGGCGTGCTGCTCGAGCATTGCGCCACGGCCGATGGCGAGCGCGTAGCCGAGGGCCTGCGCCACGCGATTGCAAGTTTCCGCTTTGCGCACCGGCAGCGCACCTTCGCGGTCGGCGTCAGCATCGGCCTGGTCACGCTGGACCGGCACGCCGGCAGCGTGGCCGAGGCGCTGAGCGCGGCCGACGCGGCGTGCTACGTGGCCAAGGAGGGCGGGCGCAACCGCGTGCAGGTCTACCATCCGCTGGACAGCGTGGTGCAGGTCCGCCATGGCGAGATGGAGTGGGTCAGCCGGGTGCACGCGGCGCTGGCCGCGGGCCGCTTCTGCCTGTTCTCCCAGGAGGTCGTGCCGGTGCAGGCGAACGCGCCGGCCCCGGCGGGGCGCCATGTGGAGCTGTTGCTGCGCATGGTCGACGAACGCGGCCGGCTGGTGCCGCCGATGGCGTTCGTGCCCGCCTGCGAGCGCTATAACCTGATGCCGATGATCGACCGCTGGGTGGTCGAGACCGCGTTTGCCACGCTGGCGGGGCGCCAGGCCGAGATCGCCACCTGTGCGATCAACCTGTCAGGCTCGTCGCTGGCGGACATCCAGTTCCCGGAGTTCGTGCGCGAGCAGGCGCAGCGCTTCGGCATCGCGCTGGACGGCATCTGCTTCGAGATCACCGAGACCGCGGCGATTGCCAACCTGGCGCAGGCCGGCGCCTTCATCATGCAGCTGCAGCAGCTCGGCTGCCAGTTCGCGCTGGATGACTTTGGCGCCGGCATGTCGTCGTTCACTTACCTGAAGCACCTGCCCGCGGCCTACCTGAAGATCGACGGCAGCTTCGTTCGCGACATGCTGGCCGATCCGGTCAACCTGGTGATGGTGGAGGTGATCCAGCGCATCGGCCACGCCATGGGCAAGCAGACCATTGCGGAATTCGTCGAGAACGAGGCCATGCTCGAGCGGCTGCGCGAGCTGGGCGTGGACCTGGCGCAGGGCTACCACATCGCGCCGCCGGTGCCGTTCGCACCGGCCGGTCCGGATGTCGGGGCACAGCCGGCCATTGCGCTGGCGGGCTGAGCCCGGCGCAGCCGGCGTGCGCCGGGGCCGTCAGGGGATCAGCGGATCGCGGAAGCCGGTGTCGGCCGCCGGTGGCGTACCGGCGGGGGCCGGCGTCGGCACGCCGGCGGGCGGCACGGCCTGGCCCTTGGCATCGCGCCAGGTGTTATAGGCCCAGTAGGCGGCGCCGGCGACCAGCCCCAGCTTGGACAGCTTCCAGGTCCAGCGCAGCACCGGCGCGCGCTTGACCAGCGGCAGCGCCAGCGTCACCGCGGTGCTCAGCAGCGGATAGTCCTTGGTCAGGCCGACCACCTTCATCCACGAACCCGGCCGCGCGATCCGCGGCAGCCAGGCACTGACGGTGCCCAGGCGGTGCACGCCGCCACGCACCGCGCGCAGCGCCTGCAGGCAATCGTGGCGTTCGAGCGCGGCGCGGGTCAGCAGCAGTTCCTTGCGCACCGCCAGCGGCAGGCGCACCTCTTGCGTGAACCGGGGCGCGCGGGGATGTTCGCCGCGTTCGCGTGCGGGGGTGCTGTCGTCAGGGTCGAGTGTGCTCATCTGCGCAGGATCTCCCGGTCTTTGTCGATTTCGGCGAGCGTGGCTTCCAGCATCGGCGGGGCGTTGCGCAGCACGCTGCGGGCGTACGCCAGGCAGATCGCGCACAGCACCAGGTAGAGCACCGTCAGCGCGCCCAGCGCCTGCCAGCGGTACGTGTCCCAGAACAGGATCGCGATCAGCGCGGTCAGGGTGACCAGGCCCAGGCCGAAGAAGGCCAGCCCGAACAAGGCCAGCAGGGCGACCTTCAGCAAGCGCGTGCGCTCCTCGGCCAACTCCACGCTGGCAAGCTCCAGGCGCGTCTGCACCATCGCCACGAGCGAGCCGGCCAGGTTGCGCACGGCGTCGAGGAACTTGGGGGAAGGGGTGGCTTCGCTCATGCGGCTCCGGCGTGAAAGAGCGGTGCGCCGGCATCGCCGTACGCACCTATCCAGCTGGCGGGGCCGGTTGCGGCGCCAGGTTGTGTCGGCAACGGCCGGTCGGCCACGAACAGGCCCACCACGACAGCGTTTCCGACACACCGGGCGCCCCGGCCGTTGGCAACCCGCCGGGCGGGTTGCCGCGATGGCGCGGCAGCGGCGTGCCGCGCCCGATTTGCAGCGCTTACTTGCGGTTGAGCAGCAGACCGATCAGCAGGCCCACGCCGGCTGCCACGCCCACGGCGCGCCACGGGTGGTCATGCACGTAGTCGTCGGTGGCGCGCGCGGCGGCCTTGCTCTTGGTGACGACGGCGTCTTGCAGGTCCTGGGCCTTTTCCTTGGCTTGCTTGAGCAGGCCCATGCCACGCTCGCGCAGTTCGGCGGCCTTTTCCCCGGTGGTCGAGGCGGCTTGCTTCAGCAGTTCCTCGGCGTCGGACAGCACGGTCTTGACATCGCTCATCAGTTTCTCCTGTTTGCGGGCGGTTGGTTCGGTTTGTGCGGATTCTGACATTTTCTTCGCTCCGAGGCTAACGGCATTTGTCGGTCTGATACTTAGCATATGTGGCGACACGTCGCCCTTTCAAGGCAGCGGCCCCGGAAGCGGCGCGCCGGGGGCGGGACGCCCAAGTATTGCCAGCATGCCCGAAAGCGGGCGTGATGAATGTCAGAGAATGTCTATATGACTGCGAGTGATTTTGTAGTGACTTTATATTCGTTTGGGTTGGATATCAATCCAGTTACTCTGGTTCCACCGTGAAATCAGGAGAACAGAACATGGCGTTGCGTCTTGGCGATATCGCCCCGGACTTCGAGCAGGATTCCAGCGAAGGCCGTATCCGCTTCCATGCGTGGCTTGGCGACAGCTGGGGCGTGCTGTTCTCGCACCCGGCCGACTATACCCCGGTGTGCACCACCGAACTGGGCCTCACCGCCCGACTGAAGGATGAATTCGCGCGCCGCGGCGTCAAGGCGATCGCGCTGTCGGTCGATACCGTCGACTCGCACCGCGGCTGGATCGCGGACATCAACGAGACCCAGTCGACCGAGGTCAACTTCCCGATCCTGGCCGATGCCGACCGCAAGGTGTCGCAGCTCTACGACATGATCCACCCGAACGCGAACGAGACCCTGACGGTGCGCTCGCTGTTCATCATCGACCCGAACAAGAAGGTGCGCCTGATCATCACCTATCCGGCCAGCACCGGGCGCAACTTCAACGAGGTGCTGCGCGTGATCGACTCGCTGCAGCTGACCGACAGCCACAGCGTGGCCACGCCGGGCAACTGGCAGGACGGCGACGACGTGGTGATCGTGCCGTCGCTGAAGGATGAAGCGGTGCTGCGCGAGAAATTCCCCAAGGGCTACCAGGCCGTGCGTCCGTACCTGCGCCTGACGCCCCAGCCCAACAAATGAATACGGCCCCGCCAGGGCGGGGCCGTGTGCAAGGCAGGTGTTGTATCGACGGGGGCAGCCTCGTCGTCTCCTTGGTAGTGTGCTTGGCCCGGCGTCATCGCCGGGCTTTTTTCTGGTGCGATCAGAAGAAGGCCTGCAGGCCGGTCTGGGCGCGGCCCAGGATCAGCGCGTGGATGTCATGGGTGCCTTCATAGGTGTTGACCACCTCCAGGTTCACCACATGGCGGATCACGCCGAACTCGTCCGAGATGCCGTTGCCGCCCAGCATGTCGCGCGCCACGCGGGCGATGTCGAGCGACTTGCCGCACGAGTTGCGCTTCATGATCGAGGTGATTTCGACCGCCGCGGTGCCTTCGTCCTTCATGCGGCCCAGGCGCAGGCAGCCCTGCAGGCCCAGCGTGATCTCGGTCTGCATGTCGGCCAGCTTTTTCTGCACCAGCTGCGTCTGGGCCAGCGGGCGGCCGAACTGCTTGCGGTCCAGCGTGTACTGGCGCGCGGTGTGCCAGCAGAATTCGGCGGCGCCCAGCGCGCCCCAGGCGATGCCGTAGCGCGCCGAGTTCAGGCAGGTGAACGGACCTTTCAGGCCCTTCACGCCCGGCATGATGTTCTCTTCGGGCACGAACACCTGGTCGAGCACGATCTCGCCGGTGATCGAGGTACGCAGGCCGACCTTGCCGTGGATGGCCGGGGCGCTCAGGCCCTTCCAGCCCTTTTCCAGGACAAAGCCGCGGATGTCTTCCTTGCCGTCTTCGCCCTGCAGCTTGGCCCAGACCACGAACACGTCGGCGATCGGCGAGTTGGTGATCCACATCTTGGCGCCGGTCAGCTCGTAGCCGCCGTCGACCTTCTTGGCGCGGGTGACCATCGAGCCCGGGTCGGAGCCGTGGTTCGGCTCGGTCAGGCCGAAGCAGCCGATCCATTCGCCGGTGGCCAGCTTGGGCAGGTACTTCTGCTTCTGCGCCTCGGTGCCGAATTCATAGATGGGCACCATCACCAGCGACGACTGCACGCTCATCATCGAGCGGTAGCCCGAATCGACGCGCTCGACTTCGCGCGCGATCAGGCCGTAGCTGACGTAGTTCAGGCCCGGGCCGCCGTATTGCTCGGGGATGGTCGGGCCGAGCAGGCCGAGCTCGCCCATTTCGCGGAAGATCTCGACGTCGGTCTTCTCGTTGCGGAACGACTGCAGCACGCGCGGCATCAGCTTGTCCTGGCAGTACGCTGCGGAGGCGTCACGCACGGCGCGTTCGTCGGCAGTCAGTTGCTGGTCGAGCAGCAGGGGGTCGGCCCAGTGGAATTCGGCGTTGGCAGCCATGCAGGTCTCCTTCGGTAGCGCAGGGGAAGCGCCGGGCGGGCGGCTCGATGCCGCGGTCCGCGCCGGCGGATTCCGTCGTTCGTAACGGGTTCGGTGATCGGTTGAGGATCGATCGGTGGTCGTGCGGAGGATTTTTTCGGATCCCTGAAGTTCCGCATTGCGGAACTGTGTTCCGTTGAATTAGTATATCGCAATGGTCTTGCCACGCAACAGGCAAAACCCTGAACCACCGCGCCTTTGTGCGATGAACGGACAAGCGCCGACTGGAGCACCGAACCTTGGCTAACCTGAACCCCGATCCGTCACCTTCCCGGGAACCCGCCGCGGCACCCGTGCGCGACAGCGACCCGAACTTCGTCACCGCGCTGGCGCGCGGCCTGGAGCTGCTGCGCTGCTTCCGCACCGGCGAGGCGATGCTGGGCAACCAGGAGTTCGTGCGCCGCACCGGGTTTCCCAAGGCCACGGTGAGCCGGCTGGCCGGCACGCTGGTGCAGCTGGGCTACCTGCGTTATGACGAGAGCCTGGGCAAGTACGCGCTCGATGCGGGGGTGCTGGCGCTGGGCTACGCCTACCTGTCGGCGTCGGACGTGGTGTCGCTGGCGCGCCCGCACATGCTGGCGTTCGCGCAGTCGTACGGGGTCTCGGTGTCGCTCGGCAAGCGCGAGCGCATGGAAGTGATCTACCTGGAATCGATCCGCAACGACGCCGGCGTGATGCTCGGGCTGGGCGTCGGCTCGCGGCTGTCGCTGGTATCCAGTTCGATGGGGCGGGCCTACCTGGCGGCGTTGCCCGCGGCGCGCCGCGAGCGCGTGATGGCGGAGTTCAGCCAGGCCTTCCCGGAGCAATGGAAGCAGCAGGAAGCCGCTACCCGCGCCGCGCTGGCCGAGGCGCAGCAGCGCGGCTATGCCGCGTCGTTCCGCGACTGGCATCCGGCCATCCATGCCTGCGCGGTGGCGTTCCGGCCGGTGGGGGAGAAAGAGCTGCACATGCTGAGCTGCAGCGCCTCTTATGGGGCGGTGGACGAGGCGGTGTTCCACCAGACCCTGGCGCCGGCATTGCAGACGCTGGCGGCAAGGTTGTCCGAGCCGGCGGGCTGAAGCCACCACCGGCCCTGCGGATCAAAGATCGGTCCGCAACTTCCACAGTTCCGGGAACAGCACCACGTCCAGCATCTTGCGCAGATAGCTGACGCCTTCGGTGCCGCCGGTGCCGCGCTTGAAGCCGATCACGCGTTCGACCGTGGTTACATGGCGGAAGCGCCATTGCCGGAACGCGTCTTCCAGGTCGACGAACTTCTCGCCCAGTTCATAGAGTTCCCAGTGCGCGGCGGGGTTGCGATAGACCTCCAGCCAGGCCGCCTCGACCGACGCGTTGTACGCGGTCGGCTGGGTCCAGTCGCGCTCGACGCAATCGGCGTCGATGGCAAAGCCGCGCCGCGCCATCAGCCGGATCGCCTCGTCGTACAGCGACGGCGTCTTCAGCGCGGCCTCGACCAGCGCCAGGTGTTCGGGCCGGTGCGCATGCGGCCTGAGCATGGCCGCGTTCTTGTTGCCCAGGATGAACTCGATCTCACGGTACTGGTAGGACTGGAAGCCCGACGACATGCCCAGGTAGGGCCGCATCGCCGAGTACTCCGGCGGCGTCATGGTGGCCAGCACGTTCCACGCCTGCACCAGCTGGTCCATGATGCGCGACACGCGCGTCAGCATCTTGAACGCGGGCGGCAGGCTGTCGCCCTTGACCGACTCGCGCGCGGCGCGCAGCTCGTGCAGCATCAGCTTCATCCACAGCTCGGTGGTCTGGTGCTGCACGATAAACAGCATCTCGTTGTGGTCCGGCGACAGCGGATGCTGTGCGCTCAGGATCTGGTCCAGGCCGAGATAGTCGCCATAGCTCATGTCCCTGGCGAAATCCATCTGCGCGCCGTGCCAGCCGTCGCCTTGCGGCGTGGCTGCCGGCGCCGCGCCGGAGAAGGGGCAGCCCTTGAATTCGCTCATGATGCGCTCCCGGTCAGGTCACCTGGCCGCGCGTCTGGAAGCGCGCGTCGCGATACGCGCCGCTGTCCAGCACCTCGCGCAGGATTTCCACAGCATCCCACACCTCGGCGAAGCTGGTGTAGAGCGGGGTGAAGCCGAAGCGGGCGATGCGCGGCTCGCGGTAGTCGCCGATCACGCCGCGCTCGATCAGGGCCTGCACCAGCGCATAACCCTCCGGATGCTCCAGGCTGACCTGGCTGCCGCGGCGTGTGTGCTCGCGCGGCGTGACCAGCGTCAGCGGATGGTGGCCGCAACGGGCCTCGACCAGTTCGATAAACAAGTCGGTCAGCAGCAATGACTTGGCGCGCAGCACCTGCATGCTGGTCTGGGCGAAGATGTCCAGCCCGCACTCGACCATCGCCAGCGAGGTCACCGGCTGGGTGCCGCACAGGAAGCGGCGCACGCCCTCGACCGGGCGGTATTGCGGATCCATCGCGAACGGCGCGGCATGGCCCCACCAGCCCGACAGCGGCTGCCAGAAGGCATCGCGCAGCGCGGGCGCGACCCAGACGAAGGCGGGCGAGCCCGGGCCGCCGTTCAGGTACTTGTAGGTGCAGCCGATGGCATAGTCGGCCCCGGCGGCCTTCAGGTCGACCGGCACGGCGCCGGCCGAATGGCACAGGTCCCACACCGTCAGCGCGCCGCGGGCATGGGCCAGCTCGGTCAGCCCGGCCATGTCGAGCATTTCGCCGGTCTTGTAGTTGACGTGGGTCAGCATCAGCACCGCGGTATCGGCGCCCACGGCGGCGTCGAGCTCGGCCGGCGAGTTCACCAGCCGCAGCGAATAGCCTTGCTGCAGCAGGTCGGCCAGGCCCTGGGCGATATACAGGTCAGTGGGGAAGTTGCTGGCCTCGGAGACGATCACCTTGCGCGCCGGGTCGCGCGTCTGCTGCACGCGCAGCGCCGCGGCCAGCACCTTGAACAGGTTGATCGAGGTGGTGTCGGTGACCACCACTTCATCGTGGCCCGCGCCGACCAGCGGCGCCAGCTTGTTGCCCAGGCGCTGCGGCAGGTCGAACCAGCCGGCGGTGTTCCAGCTGCGGATCAGGCCGTCGCCCCATTCCTCGGCCACCACCTGGGCGGCGCGCGCGGCGGCGGCGCGCGGGCGGGCGCCGAGCGAGTTGCCGTCGAGGTAGATCACGCCCTGGGGCAGCGCGAACTGGTCGCGCAGCGGGCGCAGCGGGTCTTGCTGGTCGAGCCGGATACAGTGCTCGCGGTCAATGGTCGTCATGTCGTGCAGAAAAGGCCAGGCGGGTTCGGGAAAGGTTCAGTCGAGGCTGCGCAGCACCGCGCGCACCGGGCTGGCATCCAGCGCGGCAAAGCGCAACGGCAGCGCGATCAGTTCATAGTCGCCGGCATCGACCTGGTCCAGCACGATGCCTTCCAGGATCGCCAGGCCATGGCGGCGCACGGCGTGGTGCGCGTCCATGGTCTTGGACTCCTGCGGATCGAGCGAGGGCGTGTCGATGCCGACCAGCTGCACGCCGTGCGCGGCGAGCAGCGCGATGGTGTCGGGCGACACCGCGCAGAAGGCCGGGTCCCACTGCGCCAGCGGCGCCTGCCGGTAGGTGCGCAGCAGCACCCGCGGCGGCAGCGCCTCGAGTGCGTGCTCGACATGGTGCGGCTGCACCAGCGGCGCGGCGCCGATGCAGTGGATCACCCGGCACCGGCCCAGGTATGGCGCCAGCGGCACGGCGCCGATCGGCGCGCCGTCGGCGGCATAGTGCAGCGGCGCGTCCGCATGCGCGCCGGTGTGCGGCGACAGCGTGATGCGGCCGACATTGACCGGGCAATGCGCGTCGATCTGCCAGGCCGGCTGCTGCTGGAATGGCGTATCGCCGGGCCACACCGGCGTGGCGGGCGACAGCGGCGGGCTGATGTCCCACAGCCGGCGCAAGTCAGGATTGGGGGGATTGGGGGCGGTCATGAATTGCGCGGCGCCGTCCGCGGGCGCCGTTTCTGTGTGCCTCGATGTCGGGAATCATAGTCAAAATCGGCGGCAAGAGGCTTGCTAAATGGCCCCTCATTCGGCCCGTCTTTCGCATAAAATGCGCAAAATTGCCGAATTCTCGAAGGAAATTCGAATGAACCTCGATCCCACCGATCTGCGCATCCTGACCTGCCTGCAGGAGAACGGCCGCATCAGCAACCAGGATCTGGCCGACCGCGTGGCGCTGTCGCCGTCGGCGTGCCTGCGCCGCGTGCGGCTGCTGGAAGAGTCAGGGGTGATCGGCGGCTATCGCGCGTGGTTCGATGCCGAACAGCTGGGCCTGGAGCTGGAGGCGATCGTGCAGGTGTCGATGCGCCATGATGTGGAGGGGTGGCACGACACCTTCATCGCCGCGGTGCAGTCGTGGCCGGAAGTGCTGTCGGCGTACATCATCACCGGCGACAGCAACTACATCCTGCGCGTGCAGGCGCGCAACCTGAAGCATTACTCGGACTTCATCGTGAACCGGCTGTACCGTACTCCGGGCGTGATGGATATCCGCTCGAATATCGTGCTGCAGCGGATCAAGGTAGACAGCTCGCCGCTGGCGATCCTGAAGTCGGCCGCTGAAGCCTAGCGCTGCGTGTGCAGCGCAATCAGCTGCCGCAGGGTTTCCTTCAGCTGCGCGCCCTGGCGCACGCCGAAGTCATCCAGCACCGCGCGTTCGTGCTGCGCGGCGCGCGCGAGCAGCGGCTGCACCAGCGCCAGGCCGCGCGGCGTGATCGACACCAGCGCCTGGCGGCGGTCGGTCTTGCCGGCGCGGCGCCGGACCAGGCCGTCGTGCGCCATGCGGTCGAGCAGCTTGGTCAGCGTGGGCTGCTTGGTCAGCGTGATTTCCGCCAGCGCGCCGACGGTGCAGTCAGGCCGGTCGGCCAGCGTGGCCAGCACGCGCCATTCCTGCACCGACAGGCCGCTGGCCTCGACCTCGCGATGGAACTCGCCCGAGATCAGATGGCTGGCGCGCGCCAGCAGATAGGCCAGGTAGCCGTCGACAAAGGGCTGGGGCGAGGGGTCTGCCGGCAGATCCGCCATGATGGACAGGGGCGTTTCAGAGGTCGAGCGGGGCGGTGGTGGTGAACTGGCCGCCCTGGAATATCAGCGGGCCGTCCTTGCCATCGAGCACGCCGCAGCGCTCCACTTCGCCGACAAAGATGACGTGGTCGCCCTCGTCGTAGCGGCTGCGGTTGTGGCATTCGAACCAGGCCAGTGCATTCGACAGGATCGGCAGGCCGGTGGCCGAGAGCCGGTAGTCCACGCCGGCAAAGCGGTCGCCCTTGAGCGTGGCGAAGCGCTGGCACAGGTCCAGCTGCGAGGCCGACAGCACGTTGATGATGTAGTGGGTGCCGTCGCGGAACATCGGCAGGCTGTTGGCACGCGTGGCCATGCTCCACAGCACCAGCGGCGGCTCCAGCGACACCGAGTTGAACGAGCTGGCGGTAATGCCGATGAACGGCGGCGCGCCGGCGGCAACCGACTCGTTGCTGGCGCGCGTGGTGATCACCGTGACCCCGGTCGCGAACTGCGACAGGGTGCGGCGGAAGTGCATCGCGTCGAAGTCGGGGGCGGCGGCTACGCTGGCGATCCGTGGCCGGGCCTCAGGCATGCCCATGGGGGCTCCACTGGAGTTCATGAAATTTCATATATATTATTCGCGCCGGGGGCGGCGAGTTCAAGTCCGGCACTGCGCACGGCACGCCGCAGGCGCCGGCTGGCGCATAAAGCCAGGGCGGCCCGCCCCATAGAACAAGAAGCCAACTACAAGCAGCTGGAGACAAGCGCATGCTCATCGAGCAGATCGAACACCGCTGGCTGGCGGCGTTCCGCCGCACGCTGGAACTCTGTGCCCTGCGGCACGGGGATGTCGTCGGAATTGTAACGGAGTCCCAATCCCGCCCTGTCAACGTGGCCTTGGCCGAGCTGGCCGTGCAGTCGCTGGGCGCCACGCCGGTGCGGATCCAGGTGCCGACTCCGGCGCTTGCCGCACCGGCGCCGGTGCGCTCCACCGGCGCCAGCGATGCCTTGCAGCATCTCGCCCCGGTGCTGGCGGCGTTGTCGCGCTGCCAGCTGGTGCTCGACTGCACCGTCGAAGGCCTGCTGCACGCCCCCGAATTGCCGCAGATCCTGCGCGGCGCCGACGGCGTGGTGCCGCGCATGCTGATGATCAGCAACGAGCACCCCGAGATCCTGGAGCGCTGCCAGCCGGACCCGTCGCTGGAGAGCACCGTGCGCGCGGCGATGAAGCGCCTGCGCGGCGCGCGCGAGATGCGCGTGCATTCCGCCGCCGGCACCGAGCTGCGCATCGGCCTGGCCGAGGCGCGCGTGGGCGGCGTCTGGGGCTTCTGCAACAAGCCCGGCCAGGTCTCGCACTGGCCCGGCGGGTTGTGCCTGGCGTTCCCGGCCGGCCGCCAGGTCAACGGCACGCTGGTGCTGGCCCCGGGCGACGTCAACCTGACCTTCAAGACCTACCTGCGCGACACCGTGGTCTGCCATATCGAGGACGACTTTATCGTCGCGGTCGAGGGGCAGGGCGTCGATGCCGACATGATGCGCGGCTACTACCAGGCCTGGGCCGATCGCGAGGGCACGCGCGACGCCTACGCGGTCTCGCACGTGGGCTGGGGCCTGAACCGGATGGCGCGCTGGGACGCGATGACGTTCTACGACAAGCGCGATTGCAACGGCACCGAGCTGCGCGCGTTCGCCGGCAACTTCCTGTTCTCGACCGGCGCCAACGAGGTGGCCGGGCGGCACACGCTGGGCCACTTCGACCTGCCGCTGCGCAACTGCACGATTTCGCTCGACGGCCGAACCGAGGTCGACGCGGGCACGCTGGTGGAGGTGGCCGCATGAGCGCCGCCGCGACGATGCAGCGCCACGCCAACGGCATCGCCACGCTGGCCTGGGGCGACGGACCGGTGGCGGTGGTGATGCTGCATGGCATCGGCGGCGGCAAGGCCGCCTGGCCCGCGCAGGGCGAGGCGCTGGCGCAGGCCGGCTACCGCGCGGTGGCGTGGGACATGCCCGGCTATGGCGACAGCGCGCTGATCGACCCCTATGACTTCGACGGCCTGGCGGCGGCGCTGACACCGGTGCTGCTGGCCGAGCGCGGCGACGGCCGGCGCGTGGTGCTGCTGGGCCACAGCATGGGCGGCATGGTCGCGCAGCAGGCTTGCGCGGCCACGCCCGCGCTGATCGACGGCATGGTGCTGTCCGGCACCTCGCCCGCCTTCGGCAAGGGGGATGGCGCGTGGCAGCGCGAGTTCGTCGCCGCCCGCACCGCGCCGCTGGATGCCGGCAAGACCATGGCGCAGCTGGCCGCCGGGCTGGTGCGCACCATGGTCGCGCCCGACGCCGACGCGCAGGCCGTGGCCTTCGCCACCGCGGTAATGGCGGCGGTGCCGGCGCCCACCTACCGCGCCGCGCTGGCTGCGCTGGTGCGCTTCAACCAGCGCGACGCGCTGCCGCGCATTGCGGTGCCGGTGCTGGCGCTGGCCGGCCAGCACGACACCAACGCCGCGCCCGAGGTGATGCAGCGCATGGCGCAACGCATTGCCGGCGCCGAGTACCGCTGCCTGCCCGACGTGGGCCACCTGGCCTGCATGGAGCGCCCCGAGTTGTTCAACGACGCGGTGCTGGACTTCCTGCGCCGCCACTTTCCCGTGCACTGAAGCGCGCCACGTTCCGCCAGCGCCCACACAAGAACCGCCGCCGCGCCGCCCCCTTTCTATCCAACCGGCGCGAGCAGGCAAAACAGGAGACCGCGACATGCCATCCGGCCAGCTCGACTTCATCCCCGCCGTCGGTACGGCGGACTTCTCCCCGGAACAGGCGCAATGGCTGACGCTGGCCAACCGCCTGGGCCGCGAGCGCTTCGCGCCGCGCGCCGCCACCTGGGACCGCGAAGCCAGCTTTCCCTTCGCCAACTACGACGATCTGCGCGAGGCCGGCCTGCTGGCCTTGTGCGTGCCGCGGGCATTCGGCGGCGCGGGCGCGGACTTTGCCACCTATTGCATGGTCGGTGCCGAGATCGGCCGCTTCTGCGGCGCTACCGCGCTCACGTACAACATGCATATCTGCTCGACCATGTGGACCGGCGTGCTGTCCGATGGCATCGACATGACGCCGGCACAGCGCGACGAACACCAGGCCCGCCGCGAGCTGCATTTCGCGCGGGTGGTGCGCGACGGCGCGGTCTACGCGCAGCCGTTCTCCGAAGGCTCGGCCGCCGCCGCCGGCAAGGCGCCGTTCGGCACCACGGCGCGCAAGGTCGAAGGCGGCTGGGTGCTGAACGGGCGCAAGATCTTCGCCTCGCTGTCGGGCGCGGCCGACTACTACGGCATCCTGTGCACCGAGGACCGCGGCGACCAGCATCCGGACATGCGCGACACGCTCTACATCGCCGTGGCCGGCCAGGCGGACGGGCTCACCGTGACCGGCGACTGGGACCCGATGGGCATGCGCGGCACGGTGTCGCGCACGCTGCTGCTCAAGGACGTGTTCGTGCCCGACCACGAACAGCTGATGCCGCGCGGGGTCTATTACCGCGCCGCGCAGACCTGGCCGGCGATGTTCTTCACGCTGTCGCCCACCTACCTCGGCGTGGCGCAGGCGGCTTACGACTTCACCGTGCAATACCTGCGCGGCGAGGTGCCGGGCCAGCCGCCGGTCAAGCGCCGCATGTACCCGACCAAGCAGATCGCGGTGGCGCAGATGCGCATCCAGCTGGAAACCATGCGCTCGATCTTCTGGCGCGCGATCCACGAAGCCAGGCCCAATCCGTCGAAGGACGAGCGGCTGCGCCTGTACGCCGCGCACTACACCGTGATGGAAGGCGCCAACGACATCGCCCGGCTGGCGATCCGCACCTGCGGCGGCCAGTCGATGCTCAAGGACCTGCCGCTGGAGCGGCTCTACCGCGATTCGCGCTGCGGCGCGCTGATGCTGCCCTGGACCGCCGAGCTGATCCTCGACCGCATGGGCCGCGAGACCCTGTACGAATCCGGCGAGCGCGACGAATGAACGCCCCCCGCGCCATCCGTGCCATCCGTGCCGGTGCCGTCGGCCTGAGCGCGCTGCCGGCGATGCTCCATCGCCATGCCGACGCGGCGCCCGGCCGGCCGGCGCTGCACTACCTGGGCCGCACCTTCACCTACGGCAAGCTGTGGCGGCGCGTCGAGCGCGCCAGCGCCCACCTGGCCGCGACCTGGGGCGTGCGCGCCGGCGACCGCGTCGGCACGCTGTGCCTGAACCACGAACTGCAGCTGGTGCTGCTGTTCGCCTGCGCCCGCGTCGGCGCCATGTTTGCACCGCTGAACTACCGGCTGGCGCCGGCCGAGTTGCGGGCGATTGCGGCCCACGCGCAACTGGCCGTGCTGTTCCATGATGCGGCCCATGCAGCGCTGGCGCGCGAGGCCGGCGCCGGCTGCCAACTGGCGCACCTCGACCGGTTGATTGACCATCCGGCGCCGTCCGGCGTGATCCATGCCCCCGTGCCGGAGCATGCACCACTGCTGCTGGCCTATACCTCGGGCACCACCGGCAAGCCCAAGGGCGCCGTGCATACCCAGGCCGGCGTGCTGGCCAATGCGCGCGCCAGCTGGTGGGCACATGACATGCATGCGGACGACCACGTGCTGTCGGTGCTGCCGCTATTCCATGTCGGCGGGCTGTGCATCCAGACGCTGCCGGCGCTGCTGGCCGGCGCACAGGTTACGCTGCATGACCGCTTCGCGCCGCAGGCGTGGCTGGATGCGGTGGCCGGGGCGCGGCCAAGTCTGTCGCTGATGGTGCCGGCCACGCTGCGCGCGGTGCTGGAGCATCCGCGCTGGGCCGAGGCCGACCTGGCCGCGTTGCGCGGGGTGATGGCCGGATCGTCGACCATCCCGCGCGCGTATATCGACGCCTTCCACGCCCGCGGCGTGCCGCTGGGACAGGTCTATGGCGCCACCGAGACCGGGCCGGTGTCGGTGGTGCTGAAGCTGGAACATGCCATGGCGCGTCCCGGCTACGCCGGCTGGCCGCAGCCGGAGGCCGAAGTGCGCCTGGCCGGCGCCGATGGCGCCGAGGTGCCGCCGGGCGCGGTCGGCGAGCTGTGGGTGCGCGGCGCCAACGTCATGGCCGGCTACTGGAACCAGCCCGACAGCGGGCTACCCGATAGCGGGCTGCCGGGCGGCTGGTTCCATTCCGGCGACCTCGCGCACCGCGATGCCGGGGGCTGCATCGAGGTGGTGGGCCGCAGCAAGGACATGATCATCTCCGGCGGCGAGAACATCTATCCCGCCGAGATCGAGAACGTGCTGGCCGGCCTGCCCGGCGTGCAGGAATGCGCGGTGGTCGGCGTCGCCGATGCGCGCTGGGGCGAAGTGCCGGTGGCGGTGATCGTGCCGGCGCCGGGTGCGCCGCGCGGCGCGCTGGCGGCCGAACCGCTGCGCGAGCTGCTGGCCGCGCGCATCGCCCGCTTCAAGCTGCCGCGCGAAGTGGTGCTGATGGAAGATCTGCCGCGCAGCGCGCTCGGCAAGGTGCTCAAGCCGCAATTGCGCGCGCTGCTGGAAGCCCGGCGCCAGCCGGGCTGAATCCGCTGCAAGCGCGCCGATCTGCGCTTATGCTTGAGGCCTGGCAAGACATACGGCTACGCAAGGGAGCGGCGCAAATGGAACATGGATTGGAAACCGCCACGCTGGGCGGCGGATGCTTCTGGTGCCTGGAAGCGGTCTACCAGCAGGTCGAAGGCGTGGTCGCGGTCGAGTCCGGCTACACCGGCGGACATGTCGACCACCCGACCTACCAGCAGGTCTGCGAGGGCGATACCGGCCACGTCGAAGTGGTGCGCGTCAGCTTCGATCCGTCGGTGATCAGCTACCGCGAGATCCTGGAGATCTTCTTCGCCATCCATGACCCGACCACGCCGGACCGGCAGGGCAACGACGTGGGGCCGCAATACCGCTCGGCGATCTTCACGCATTCGGAAGCGCAGCGCGCGACGGCCGAATACGTGATGCGCGAACTGGCCGCCGCCAGGGTGTTCGATGCGCCGATCGTGACGCAGGTCGAGCCGGAGCAGCCGTACTGGCGCGCCGAGGCGAGCCACCAGAACTATTACCAGGACCATCCCAGCCAGGGCTACTGCGCGTTCGTGATCTCGCCCAAGCTGGCCAAGTTCCGCAAGCAGTTTGGGGCAAAGCTGCGCAAGTAAGGCGGACGCCGGCAGGGGCCCGCGCCGGCGCGCTCAGCGCTCCAGCCGCGCCGCGATGGCCTCGGCCAGCCGCGCGCAGCTCAGCGGGGCGCAGCCTTCGGCGTTGTTGCTGACGATGACGATGGCGGGCTGCCCGGCGCGCAGCGTGCGCGCCACCACGTCGGCAATCGCGTCGCGGGTGTCGGGATCGTCGTCGACGATGCGGTCGAACGGCGCATAGCGCTTCTCCGCGTAGGCGTAAGGCCGGCCCGCATGCAGCATCCAGCGCAGCACCAGCGGGCCCGCCCCGGCCTCATCCATCAGCGCCTGCGCCGCCGCCTGGCGCGGTACCGGCGGCAGCCGGTCGCGTGCCGACAGGCAGAAGCGCACGCCGTGGCGGCGCAGCAGGCGGATATAGCGTGGCGTCAGCAGGGCCGGGTCGCGCAGCTCGACGGCATAGGCGGCATGCGGCGTCAGTGCCGGATCCAGCGCCGGGAGCGCGCCGAGGAAGGCGTCGAGCCGCTCCAGGAACACCGCGCTGTCGGCCAGCGGGCCCATCGGCGACAGCTGGAACAGCAGCGGCCCGCACTTGTGCCCCAGTCCGCTGGTGGCCGGCACGATGAAGTCGCGCGCCGCGATGTCCGCGTCCAGGAAGGCGGCGTTGGCCAGCCGGCCGGCACCGTCCGGGCCGCGCAGCCAGGCGTCGCAGACGCTCGCCGGCGCCTTGACCAGGAAGCGGAAGCCCTCCGGCACCTGCGCCGCGTACGACAGGTAGTCGGCCAGCGGGATCGGACCGTAGAAGCCGCGGTCGATGCCGGCGGCGCGCAGCAGCGGGTGACGCGAATAGGCGGCAAGGCCCTTGCGCGAGAGCAGGCTGTCGCCGTACTCGCCGTCGTAGACCAGCCCTTTCCAGCCGGGATAGGCCCACGACGAGGTGCCGAAATACAGGTGCGGCGGCAGCCGCGCCGCCAGCGCCTGCAGCGCCGGCGCGGCCGGAAACGGCTGCACGCTCTTGCCGCGCGCAGCCTTGCCTGGGGAATCGGTTGGGGCCGCCGCGCCGGCTGGCGCGGCCGGCTGCCCGGGAGTCGCAGCGGGGGCGGGCAGGGGCAGCCCGCCAAAGAGGTCTTCAGTCAATCGTTCCGGTAGCCTTCAGTCGTTGCCGCCGATGGGCTGCTCGTAGATATAGCGGCGCGACCACGGCAGCGAGTCGGCCTGCAGCCCGGACTTGTGGCACACCACCTGGTAGATCGACATCTTCTCGGTCTCGAAGGCGTGCGCGCAGCCGGCCAGGTAGACGCGCCAGATACGGTATTTTTTCTCGCCCACCATGCTGCGGATGGTATCGCCGCGCGCCTCGAAGTTGTCGGCCCAGTGGTGCAGCGTGCGCGCGTAGTGCCGGCGCAGCAGCTCGACGTCGAAGGCTTCCAGGCCGCCTTGCTGCAGCGTGCGCAGCACCAGCCCGATATGCGGCAGTTCGCCCTGCGGGAACACGTAGCGGTCCATGAACTCGGCGCCGTCCATCGGCGTCGCGCCGTTGTCGGGGTCGGGCGAGGTGATGCCGTGGTTCATGGCAAAGCCGTCGTCGGCCAGCAGTTCGCGGATGCGGCCGAAGTAGCCGGGCAGGTTGTCCTTGCCCACATGCTCGAACATGCCGACGCTGGTGATGCGGTCGAAGCTGCCGGTGGTGTCGCGGTAGTCCTGCAGCCGGATCTCGATGCGGTCGGACAGGCCCGCCGCCCTGACACGCTCGGTGGCGAGGTCGAACTGGTTCTGCGACAGCGTGATGCCGACGCAGCGCGCGCCGAACTTCTGCGCCGCGCGCAGCACCAGCGCGCCCCAGCCGCAGCCGATGTCGAGCAGCGTCTGGCCCGGCTGCAGCCGGATCTTGGTCAGGATGTGGTCGATCTTCTTGATCTGCGCGGTGGCCAGGTCTTCGTCGCCGTGCTCGAAGTAGGCGCAGGAGTAGACCATGTTGGGGTCGAGCCAAAGCTGGTAGAAGTCGTTGGAGACGTCGTAGTGGTACTGGATCGACTCCTTGTCTTCCTGCTTGGTATGCGAGAAGTGCTGCGCCACCTTGTACAGCGCGCCGCCGGCGCGCCGCGTGGCCGCGGCCGAGAAGCCGTAGCCCACCTTGATGATGTCGGCCAGGCGGCCATCGAAATCGATCTTGCCCTGGACGTACGCCTCGCCCAGGTTGTCCAGGCTGGGGGTCAGCAGCAGCGGCAGGGCCGCGGCTTCGCGCACGGTCAGCGTGACCACCGGCTTGTCGAATTGCCCGAGCGGGTATTCACTGCCATTCCACAGCCGCAGGCTGACCGGGAGATTGGCGTTCTCGCGCAGGTCGGCGATCCAGTTGTCGAGTTGCTTTTCCAGGGTTTGCTTGAAAAACATGCGCTTTACCTCCCGATGGTTGCGGCACACGCTTCGGCGGACGCATCCGGCAAGGAGAAACTGCGCGCAAACCTTGCCCGATCCGTCGCGAGCGCTGCAAGAAAAGAGTAGCCAAGCGACGCCTGTCTCACTTTAGTCCAATTCCGCAGCCCGTGCAGCGCACCGCCGGGAAGACCCTGCCGCCGTCCCGGTAGAGGGGTAGAAGCATCAGCGGACGCGCGCGGCGTCCGCCGGCCAGCTCAGGGCGACAGCCGCACGATCTGCCAGCCCGTGCCGGGCTGGATCCGGTAGGCGATGCGGTCGTGCAGCCGCGACGGCCGCCCCTGCCAGAACTCCAGCGCTGTCGGCACCAGGCGGTAGCCGCCCCAGTAGGGCGGGCGCGGCGGGTTTTCGCCGAACTTGCTGCGGTATTCCTGTTCGCGCTGCTCGAGCACTTCGCGGCCGGGTACCTCCCGGCTTTGCGCGGAAGCCCAGGCGCCTACCCTCGAGCCCAGCGGACGCGTGGCGAAATAGGCGTCGCTTTCGTCGTCGGAGACCTTCTCGACGCGGCCTTCGACGCGCACCTGGCGTTCCAGCTGGACCCAATGGAACAACAGCGCGGCGCGCGGGTTTGCCGCCAGGTCCAGGCCCTTGCGGCTTTCATAGTTGGTGAAGAAGGTAAAGCCGCGGTCGTCGATGCCCTTGAGCAGCACGATGCGCGCGGAAGGCTGGCCGTCGGCGTCGACCGTGGCCAGGGTCATGGCATTGGGTTCAGGCAGCTTGGCCGTGACCGCTTCGTCGAACCAGCGCTTGAACTGGCTCATCGGGTCGGGGGCCACGTCGGATTCGGACAGCGCGCCCAGCACATAGGTGCGGCGCAGGTCGGCAAGTTGGGTCATGTCGCAATCATCAGGGAATCGGTCCGGAGGCGCGCTGCGCGCGGGCGCGGGGGGCGCGGGTCCGGCTGATTCGAGTATAGCGAATGCATCGGGGGCCGCATTTGCGTGGCGACAAGCGGCAACCAACGGTATCCGCTGCGTCACCCGCCGGCAGTGGGTTGCGCCGGCGGCGCCAGCACCTTGCGCCCCTGGCGCCGCGAATAGTAGCCGGCCGCGCCCATCGCGCCCGCCATCGACAGGAAGATCGGCAGCATGCCCAGCGCCGTGCCGACCACGCCGAAGGTGAGCGGCCATACCACCTGGCTGGTGTTCAGCACTGCCGAGCGCAGGCCCAGCGCCTCGCCGGCGCGGCCGTGCGGCGACGCGGTGTGCAGGATGTTCATGACGTTGGGCTGCGCGCTGCCCAGCGCCAGGCCCAGCACGAAGGCCAGTGCGCACATCAGCCAGAAGTGCGCGACGAAGGGGTAGGCCAGGTAGGCCAGCGCGCCGACCAGCAGCGCGGCGCGGATGATCTTCCATTCCGACAGCCGGCGCGACACCGCCGGCATCGCCACCCGGATGGCAAAGGTGGCGATGGCGAAAGCGCCCAGCACCCAGCCGATCGACGACGGCGACAGCCCGATGCGCGAGCCCTGGATCGGGATCAGGAACGCGTGCAGGTCCCACGCGGCCGACAGCACCGCGCTGGCGACGAAGACCGCGCGCAGTTCGGGATGCTGCAGCAGGTCGAGCGTGGAGTGGCGGGTGCCGTCCGCGATGGCGATGCGCCCGGCGTTGCCGCCGCGCGCGGGCAGCCGCGGACGCACCCATTGCAGGCCGGCCTGGCCGGCCAGCGCCACCGCCACCAGCACCGCGAAGGCGGGGCGGAAGCCGGCATGCTCGATCACGTAGCCCATCGCCACCGGCCCGAGCGTGCCGGACACCGACAGCCCCAGCGCATGCCAGGTGTAGTTGCGCAGCCGGGTGGCATCGGTCGAGACCTGCCCGATCAGCAACTGCATCGCCACCTGGACCAGCATGAAGCCGACCCCGATCAGCGCGCACGACAGATACAGCGCGCCCAGCTCGTGCCACAGCGCCGGCAGCAGCGTGCCCGCCACCACCATCAGCGAGCCCGCCATCATCGGCTTGCGCGGGCCGATCTGGTCGATGCGCTTGCCGGCGCGGATCGCCAGCAGCATCGGCAGCAGCGCGTACAGCGACATCAGCACGCCGAGCGTGACGGTGGAGGCCTTGAGGGAAATCGCGAACAGCGACACCACCACGCGGCTGGCATTGAAGGCCACGTGGTTGCACACCGTCAGTGCGATCAGCCAGGTGATCGGCGGGACGGCGGCATGCGTCAGCGTCATGGGGCGGGGCGGGGCGTTGGTGGACCGCGCCTGATGCCGGCGGGGAGCCGTACCAGGCGAGGCAAATCAGGGAAAAAGGCTGCAAAACAGGCAGCAAAAACAAAGGGCGGCCGCGGCCGCGCCTTTTCAAGGATGCCACACGGGCGAGCCCGCGTCGCAGCCAATGCTTGCCATGCTTAGGCTTCTTGTAAATGGCCGTTTAATTATGCGCCTGACCGTGTCGCGGCACAACGACTACGTGCGTCAACTTGCCGCAGCGGCGCCAAGTGTTGCGATTTTGTTTAATCCGCGCCGGTGCCGGGCGGCGCCGGGACTCAGCCGCCCTGGTAGAACGACCGGTCGTTGGTCGGACGCTGCGGCGGCGGGCGCTGACCCCCGGGACGGGCCGGCTCGCGCGGGCTGGCGGCGGGCTTGCCGGGACGCGCCGCGGCGGCCGGTGCACCGGGCCGGCTCGCAGTGGCTGCTGCGCCGCCGCTGCCGGTCGGCGCCGCTGCTGCCTTCGGGTCCTTGTAGGTCTTGCCCGGCGGCGGCGCGGTGGGGCGCTTGCGCAGTTCGGCCAGCAGCTTGGCGCACTGCGAGTCGTCGCCGCCCGGCGAAATGTCCAGCAGCGGCAGCACCGCGGTGGCAACCGGCGCCAGCAGCGCCAGCGACAGCGCGCCGCCGGCACGCAGCGCCAGCACGCCGATATCGGGGCTGACGCGCGGGTCCTTCATGGTGCCGCCGACATACAGCGGCGAGCGCAGCGAGAAGATGCGCAGGCCCTTGGAGTCGGGGTGGATGGTCAGCGCCAGCCGCTCGCTGCGCAGGTCGATGCCGCCGGTGGTCTCGATCACCGCATCTTGCGTGTCGAGCACGAAGGTGCGCGCGCGCGCCACGCCGTCGGTCATGGCGAAGTCGCTGACGCCGCAGTTGATCTGGACCGGCTTGTCGCCGAACAGCTTCGACACCACCAGGCTACCGACATTCAGGCCGATGGCCTCGAGCAGGAACTTGCTGACCGTGCCGTTCTCGACCAGCAGCCGCGCCTCGCCGTTGGACGAACCCAGCAGCGCCGCCACGGAATTGCCGGTGGCCGACAGCTTGGCGCTGCCGTTGAGTTCGCCGATGCTGGCGCGCATCAGGTCGATGGTCGGGAACAGCTGCTTGAGCTTCATGCGCCGCGCCTTCAGGTCGATCATTGCGCCCATGGGCTCGCGCTTGCCGTCGAGCCGCAGCGTCGACACCAGGTTGCCGCCCGCCACGCCAAAGTTGAGCGGATCCAGCAGCAGCACGCCGTCCTGCAGCTTCAGGTGCGTGACCAGGTCGGTGATCGGCAACTCGACATCGCGGATGATGCGCTTGCCGGTGAAGTGCACGTCGGCGTCGATCTCGTCCCAGCGCTCGGTGCGGAACGGCGCCACCGGCAGTGCCTTGTCCGCCGGCTGGGCCACCGGGCTGTCCTTGGCCGGGCGGCCGGGCTTGGCGTCGGCGCCGATCAGCGGGGCCAGGTCGACGAAGCGCAGCTGGTTGGACACCAGGTTGCCGGCCAGCAGCGGGCGCGGGTCGCGCTTGGTGAAGGTGAGCGTCCCGGACAGGTCGCTGCCGCCGACGCGGCCCGTGAACTTTTGGTACTCGTAGATCGAGCCTTCCTTGCGCAGCGTCGCCATCAGCCGGCCACGGGTCTGGTACGGCGGCGTCGACGGCAGCACCACGCCGGTCAGCGCGTAGAGCTTCGCCATGCTGTCGCCGGCCAGGGTCAGGTGCACGTCCAGCGCCGCCAGGTGCGCCGGATTGGTGACCGTGCCTTCGATCTGGGCGCGCGTGCTGCCCACGCGCACATCCGCCTGGATCGGGAACGGCACGTCGGTATTGCGCAGGCTCAGCACCGTGCCGGCCTTGCCGCTGGCGTTGATGGTGGCCTCGTTGTAGCGTCCGGTCGCTTTCCAGCGCACGCCATAGCGGCCGTCGGCGCCATTGGCAGGCGCCGCGGAGGCCGGGCTGCCGGCGGGTGGCGCCGAGGCCGCCTGCGCGGCACTGCCGGGCGGCCCGGGCGGCACGGCCGAGGCCTGCGGCCCGACCAGCGCGCCGTCGCGCGCCTTGTCATAGAGCGGTGCGTTGCCGATGGTGTCGAGTTCCGCCTGCAGCGAGATCTTCTTGAGCTGGTCGGTCAGCGCCAGGTTGCCGCGCGCCAGCACCACCTCGCCGATATCCAGCTGCCATTTCGAAGTGCCCTCCTTGGGGCCGGTGTCGAAGGTCCAGTTGTTGCGGCTGTCGGCGAGGCGCTCCAGCCATACCGCCGGGCTGTCGATGACGATGGTCGGCACCGCGATCTCGTTGGCCAGCAGCGGCAGCGGGCGCAGCACGAAGATCAGCTCGCGCACGGTTGCCATATTGGGCTGCGCGGCCCAGTCCGGGTTGCCGACGGTGATGTCGCGCGCCGACAGCCGCGGCCACGGCACCAGCGTGCGCCAGCCCTTCTCGCCCTCGCCGCGGCGCCAGGTCACGGTCAGGTCGCCGTTGATGGCAAAGGGGCGGCCGATGGCTTCGGAGACGCGGTCGTTGAGCCAGGGCTTGATCCGGTTCCAGTCGAAGGTCAGGATCACGACCACCAGCAGCGCGATCAGCGCGATTGGTGTCAGGACACTCCACAGAACGACCTTGCGGCGCACGGGCATGAGGCGGGCTCCTCGCTGGCGGGGCGGAGGCCCGTGGAACCCGCGCGGGGTGGCGCGGCGAACGGACCACTGCAGGTCTATTGTATAGTTGCGCGCTTCCCGTCCTTGTCGGGCACTGGCTGACATCGCCGCCGGAAAACGCCGGATTTTTCTGCCCCGGCGTGGCCTGTCCCGGCGCCGCCGGCGTCCCGCGATCCGCTCCAATTCTTATGAACGATGCCGCACACGAGCTCGCTGGCCTGCCCGAGCCGCTGACCCACGAAAGCCCGGCCGACGACGACTACCACCGTCGTTTCGGCGGCGTGGCGCGGCTGTATGGCGCCGCCGGGCTGGCCCGGCTGGAGGCGGCGAGCGTGTGCGTGGTCGGCATCGGCGGGGTCGGCAGCTGGGCTGCCGAGGCGCTGGCGCGCAACGCGGTGGGCCGCATCACGCTGATCGACCTGGACCATATCGCGCTGTCCAACACCAACCGCCAGATCCATGCGCTGGGCGACGCCTACGGGCGTGCCAAGGTCGAGGCCATGGCCGAGCGCATCGTCGCCATCAATCCGCGTTGCCGCGTGACCCAGGTCGACGACTTCGTCACCGCCGACAACGTGCCGGAGCTGCTCGGCGCCGGCTATGACTATGTGATCGACGCCATCGATGCGGTGCGGGTCAAGACCGCCATGCTGGGCTGGGCACGGCGCCAGGGCGTGCCGGTGATCACCTGCGGCGGCGCCGGCGGCCAGCTCGACCCCACGCGCGTGCGCATCGACGACCTCGCGCGCACGATCCAGGATCCGCTGCTGTCCAAGGTGCGCGCCGGCCTGCGCAAGCAGTGGGGCTTTACCCGCGACCCGAAAAAGAAGTTTGGCATCGCCGCGGTCTATTCGGACGAGCCGCTGCAATACCCCGAGCCCGAGCAGCAGGCCTGCGAGATCGACGAGGCACCGCCGCTGGAAACGCCATCCGGCGCGGCCGCCGCACGCGGGCCGCAAGGGCTGGCCTGCGCCGGCTTCGGCTCGTCGGTGGCGGTGACGGCGGTGTTCGGCTTGGTCGCGGCGTCGGCGGTGATCGGCGCGATTGCGCGCGGCTGAGCCTGTGCGCCGCGCCGTTCAGGCGCTCAGGGCGCGCAGCAGCGCGTCGATCTGGGCCTCGCCCGGGGCCTGGTTGTCGAAAAAGATCAGCTCCGGATAGTCGGCGGGCGCGGGCATGAAGCGCCGGGTCCGGTACGCGTCCCAGTGCGCCAGCTTGTAGGCATCGTTGGGGTTGCCGCGCCGGATGATGCGCGCGTGGGCCTCGTCCTCGGGCAGGTGGACCCAGACCGTGCGCACCGTGGTGCCGGCGGGCACGCGCAGCCAGTCCGGGTCGTTCAGCAGGTGGGCGCGGACCTCGCGCGACAGCGGGCCGATCACGATGACGCTGATGCCCAGCGCCAGGTTCTCGCGCGCGGTGTCGAGCAGGCCCTGGTATTCGGGGTCGCGCAGGTGGTCGAGGTAGGCGGGGCTGTCGCGGTCGTTGGGGTCGCCGGTGATCGCAGCCATGGCCGCGGCGCTGTAGCGGCCATACAGCGTGTCCTTGTCGAGCAGGCAGAACGGCTCGCCGGTGGCCTGCATCAGCGGGCCGATCAGGCGGTGGGCGAGGGTGGTCTTGCCGGTGCCGGCATGGCCGCAGAAGAAGATCAGTCGTGGCATGAGCGAAAGACGATAGGGGTGACGGACCGGCCGCATTGCCGACAGCATACCCTGCTCGCTTGCGCCAGATCAGGCCCGGGTCGCGCCGATTCGGTATCCTTGCCGTTTTTCTGCACGCTTGCCGCCGCTTCCCATGGACGCCAAAGACCAGCTTTCCTCCGCCGGCCTGCCGGACCACCTGCACCTGGGCGAACCGGTCACCGATGCCACCCACGCCGAGTTCGTGCAGCTGCTGGCGGCGGTCGCCAGCGCCGACGACGACGCTTTCCTGGCGGCGATGGACGCGTGGATCGACCACACCCGCCATCATTTCGCCCAGGAAGAGCAGTGGATGGAGGCGATGGGCTTCGGCCCGCGCCATTGCCACGCGGGCGAGCACCAGCAGGTGCTGGCGGTGGCCGTCGCGGTGCGCGACAAGGTGCACAGCGATGCCGAGTTCCAGCTGGGGCGCCGGCTGGTGGCCGAGCTGTCAGGCTGGTTCGACCATCACGTCAAGTCGATGGACGCGATGATGGTCGAACATATGCGCGAGAACGGCTTCACGCTGATCGAAGGTCCGGCCACGGCGGCGTGATTGCCGCAGGCGTGGCGCTCAGGCCGGGCGCGCCGCGTCGCGGTCGATCACCACGAAGTACTTGCGCACCGGGTCCAGCACCTGGAACACGCCGGTAAAGCCGCCCGGGATCACGCAGGCATCGCCGGGGCCGAATTCGCTGGCCTGGCCGCTGTCGTCGCTGATGCGGATGCGGCCGCTGATGACGTGGAAGAACTCTTCCTTGCCCGCCGGGAAGGCGATGCGCCACGCGCCCGGCTCGCACGCCCAGATACCGCAATCGAAATCGCCATGCTGCGCGCTGTAGTGCGTCCAGGTGGTGCGGTCCGGATTGCCCGACACCAGCCGGTCGGGGCGTGGACGGTCGTGGCTGGGGGCAGGTTCGGTGTTGAAGTCGATCAGGCGGGGCGCGGTCATGGCAGCGGGTGAACGGGGAATGCGGTGGAACCGGGAGTCCGCCAGTTTACCGCGCCGGACCCGCATCGCCGTCAGTTCAGCGACGTGCTCAGCTGGCGGCGCCAGCGCGACACCACCTCGGGCCGGTCGGCCAGCATCTCGAATACCGACAGCATGGTGCGGCGGCCGATATCGTCCTCGAAGCCGCGGTCGGTGCGCACGATCGCCAGCAACTGTTCCAGCGCCGGCTCGTATTGCTGCTGCGCGATCATCAGCCGCGCCAGGTCCAGGCGCGCGGCGAGGTCGCGCGGATCGGCGTCGATGCGGCTGGCCAGGGTGGCCGCATCGGGCAGGCCGGCGGCGTTCTCCATCGCTTCGATGCGCGTGCGCAGCGCGCCGTAGCCAGCTTCCTGTTCCGCGCGCGGCGACAGCGCCGCGAACTCGGCGCGGGCCCGGTCGACGGCGTTGCCGTCGAGCAGGAAGCCGATATAGGCCAGGCGCGCGGCATCGGCTTCCGGATCCGCCGCGATCGCGTCGGCGAACAGGGTCTCGGCGCCGTCGCGGTTGCCCGCGGCCGCCAGTTCCAGCGCCTGGGCCAGCGGCGAGCCGGCCTGGGCCTGTCCCGGCGCCAGCCGGCCCAGGAACTCGCGCAGGCCCGATTCCGGCAGCACGCCGATAAACTGGTCCACTGCCTGGCCGTCGGCAATCGCCACCACATGCGGGATGCTGCGTACGCCGAAGTGCGCGGCCAGCTCCTGGTTTTCGTCGACATTGACCTTGACCAGCTTCCACTGGCCGTCCGCCTCGGCTTCCAGGCGTTCCAGCATGGGGCCCAGCGTGCGGCACGGGCCGCACCACGGGGCCCAGAAATCGACCAGCACGGGCATCTGGCGCGAGGCGTCGATCACTTCGGTTTCAAAATTCTGCAGGGTGACGTCGCTCATGGGGAATCCTGGAGGGGAGAGGGATGGGAATCGATATTCCCCTATTGTGAGGGCGAAGGCGCCGAATGCAACGCCGGATGCCGTCGGCGGACCGCCGCGATGCGGGAAGTCACCGGTTGAAAATAGAACGATCGTTCGGTTATAGTCCTTGACCAGACGACAGACCCGGTCCGCGAGACCGCACAGGAGACCTCCATGCCGAACCCCGCCCGCCCGCATTTCCAGTTCTGGCCAAAGCGCCTGCCCGCCGCCATCGTGCTGCCGGAAACGTCGCTGTGGGCCAACCTGGAGGTCTCGGCGCTGCGCTATGCCGACAAGGCCGCGATCCGCTATTTCGGCAACGCCATCAGTTTCCGTGAGCTGCAGGCCCAGGCCACCGCGCTGGCGGGCTGGCTGCAGCAAAAGGCGGGCGTGAAGAAGGGCGACCGCGTGCTGCTGTACATGCAGAACTGCCCGCAGTTCATCGTCAGCTACTACGCCATCCTGCGCGCCGACGCAGTGGTGGTACCGGTCAACCCGATGAACCGCGCCGAGGAATTCAAGCACTACGTCACCGATGCCCAGGCACGCGTGGCGATCTTTACCGCCGACCTCGCCGCCGGCGTCGAGCAGGCCCAGGCCGAGCTGGAACCGGCGCAGCGCCTGCAACACCTGCTGGTGACCCAGTATGCCGACGCGCTGCCGCCGTCCCACGAACATCCGGAAGACGCGCCGCCGGCATGGCTGACCACGCCGCATCCGTTGCCCGCGGGCGCCACCGCCTGGGCCGACGCGCTCGGCGCGGGCCTGCAGCCGGGGCCGCATACCGCCGGCTCGGACGACATGGCGGTGATGCCGTACACCTCGGGCACCACCGGCTTCCCCAAGGGCTGCATCCACACCCACCGCTCGGTGATGCACAACATCGTCGGCGGTGCGACCTGGTCGGGCTCGGGCGCGGAGTCGGTGGTGCTGTCGGTGCTGCCGCTGTTCCACGTCACCGGCATGCAGTACGGCATGAACGGCCCGATCTACAGCGGCGCCACCGTGGTGATGCTGCCGCGCTGGGACCGCGAAGTGGCGGGGCGCCTGATCTCGCGCTACCAGGTCACGCACTGGACCAATATCCCGACCATGGTGATCGACTTCCTGGCCAGCCCCAACCTGGCCGAGTTCGACCTGTCGAGCCTGCGCTACATCGGCGGCGGCGGTGCGGCCATGCCCCAGGCGGTGGCCGAGCGCCTGCGCGAGCAGTTCGGGCTGAATTACCTGGAAGGCTACGGGCTGTCCGAGACCATGGCGCCGACCCACAGCAACCCGTCGGACCGGCCCAAGCTGCAGTGCCTGGGCGTGCCGACCTTCAACACCGACGCGCGCGTGATCGACCCCGTCACGCTGAAGGAACTGCCGCCCAACGAGATCGGCGAGATCATCGTCAGCGGCCCGCAGGTGTTCAAGGGCTACTGGGGCAAGGAGGACGCCACCCGCGAGGCCTTCATCGAATTCGAGGGCAAGACCTTCTTCCGCACCGGCGACCTGGGCCGCATGGATGAAGAGGGCTATTACTTCATCACCGACCGCCTCAAGCGCATGATCAATGCGTCAGGCTTCAAGGTGTGGCCGGCCGAGGTCGAGAACCTGCTGTACAAGCACCCGGACGTGCAGGAAGCCTGCATCATCGGCACGCGCGACCCTTACCGCGGCGAGACCGTCAAGGCGGTGGTGGTGCTGCGCGCCCATGCCAGGGGCAAGACCACGCCGGAACAGATCATTGACTGGGCCAAGGACAATATGGCCGCCTACAAGTATCCGCGCGTGGTCGAGTTCGTCGAGGCGCTGCCGAAGTCGGGCACCGGCAAGGTGATGTGGCGCCATCTGCAGGAAAGCGAGAACGCGCGGTCGGGCGTCTAGGCCGAAAGGCCGCAGTGGGTTCTCCCTCTCCCCTCATGGGGAGAGGGCCGGGGTGAGGGGTGGTTCAGCAAGGAACCACAAGAAACCACGCCGACGGTTTTGTCGAACACGGTGGCTCCGGCCGGCGCCCGGCCCTCACCCCAACCCTCTCCCGCGCGCGGGAGAGGGAGCACACAAGTGGCATCCGTTGTCTCCAGGGCAAGGCTCAATGCCCGCGCACCCGCATCAGCATCTTCACCATGGTCTTGTAGCCGCGTTCGCGCGCATGGCGGGTAGGTGTCACGCCTTCGCGGTCGGCCAGGTTGGCGTCGGCGCCCGCATCCAGCAGCAGCTGCACCGTATCCTCGTAGCGCGCGCTGCCGTCGCCCAGGATCACCGCCTCCAGCAGCGCGGTCCAGCCCAGGTCGTTGACGTGGTCGACGGCAATGCCGGCCTTGAGCAGCAGCTTCACCACTTCCACATGGCCCTGCTGGCTGGCCGCGATCAGCGCGGTGCCATGGTAGCGGTCGGTGCTGGCGAGGTCGGCGCCGTGCGCCAGCGCCAGCCGTACCATGTCGGCCTGGCCGGTGGCGGCGGCCAGAAGGAACGGGCTGTTGGCGTCGGCATCCTTCAGGTTGACGTCGGCACCGGCCAGCAGCAGCATGCGCGCGACCTCGGTGCGGCGGTTCTGCACGGCCGCCAGCAGCGCGCTGCGGCCCTGTTCGTCGGCGGCGCGGGCCGAGGCCCCGGCGGCCAGCAGGCGTGACACCAGGGCCTGGTCGCCGGCGCTGGCGGCCGTGATCAGGTTGCGGTCGAGCGTGCCGATGGCGTCGCGGCGTGCCGTCGCTTGCGGGGCGGGGCCGCGCGGAGGGCGCCCGGCGGACGGGGTGGCCGCGCCGCCCGCCGGACGCGCCGCCAGGGTCTGGCCGCCCTGGGCCGCCAGCAGGCCGCCGCCCATCAGCAAGCCCACCAGTCCCAGCAGCTCGTTGAGTGCCTGTCTGCGGGTGCGGGCGGCGGGGCGCGTCATGGCGGCAGCTCCTGGGCTCAGACGGTTTCGTGAGGGCTGGCCGGCAGCGTGGACTCGTGCGGCGCCTGGCCCGCGGAGCGGGCGGCAGGTTCGGCGGCATCGGCGGCATCGCCCGCCTGCAGCTGGCGCCAGAGCCGCCCGAGGTAGGGATCATCGACGCCGTTGGTGGCCAGTCCCAGCAGGGTTTGCTGCAGGTATTCGCGCGCCGGGCCGTAAAGCCCGGTGGCGTGGCGCAGCCGTTCCACCACGCTGGCGTCGGGCAGCCGGCCGGCGTAGGCCTCGTGGGAACGGTTCATGACGAAGGCCAGCGCGCGCTGCTCGGGCGCGCCGGCGGCGCCGACGCGGATGCGCAGCCAGCGCGGATGGTAGGCGCCGGTCAGCATTTCGCGGCGCCACAGCACGCGGAACTCCTGCTCGACCACATGGCTGGGCACGCGGAACACCATGCCGTGGCAGCAGCCGCCGCGGTCCAGCCCGAGCACCAGCCCGGGATTGTCCCAGGTGCCGCGGTTGATGCGGGAATAGAGGTAGAAGCCGCGGTGGTAGCCGTGCACCGTCGCGCGCCGGCGCTCGGTATGCACCACCATCGGGTTCCAGATCAGCGAGCCGTAGCCGAATACCCAGACATCGCCGCCCAGCGCGGGATCGTCGGGGCGGCGCGCCAGCGTATCGGCCAGCGACTGCTCCAGCGCCGCCTCGGGCAACAGCGAGGATGCAACCGGGGTGCTGCACAGCGAGGTGCGCAGCCGGTCGGATTCGAGGTCCTGTCGCGTGATGCCCATGCTGCAAGCATAAATCAAAGCGGCGTCCCGGGCGGGCCGGGGAAATGCCACAAGTGGCACTTTTGCTCGGAATTGTCTGAGTCAGCGGGCTGGGTGTGGGCGCCTGACAACGCTCCGCGGCGCGTGGTGCCGCTGCCACTCGCCATGACCGTGCGCCATCGCGCCTTGTCGGTGGTCAGGCCGGCGCGAATTGCGCGCCGCTGGCGTCGCCGAGTCCTTACAATGGGGCCTCAATCCAACCCAGGGGGAACCTGCGATGGCACGTACGCTTACGGTGGTGTTCGGCAGCGGCAAGGAATTTGACTTCACGGTCGGCGCGGACGAGCTGGCCGCGGTCACCGAGGATGCCGCCTGGCGCTGGTTCGACCGGGAGTACACCGAGCTGGACTGCCAGGCCTCGAGCCCGGTAGGCAAGGTGCTGGTGATCGACAAGATCCTGAATGTCGCCAAGTTCTCCGGAGAAGCGCGCTTCTCCGGCGATGCCGCCTGGGCGCAGGACTATGCGCGCCATGCGGCGCGGCTGCTGGACCGGGACAAGGTCCGCGTCGATGTCGGCAACGCCGCCATCGGTTTCTGAGAGCGCCCGGGCCGGGTGCCCGGGCTGTACTCCGGCCGGACGCCGCTCCTGCTGTGCGGGCGCGGCGCCGGCTTGAATCGCGAGCTTTAAACCGCCAGCAGTTCCACTTCAAACAGCAGCGTCGCGTTCGGCGGGATCACGCCGCCGGCGCCGCGCGCGCCATAGCCCAGGTCGGCCGGGATCACCAGGCGGCGCACGCCGCCCACCTTCATGCCCTGCACGCCTTCGTCCCAGCCGCGGATCACATGGCCGGCACCCAGCGGGAACACGAACGGGTCGTTGCGGTCCTTGCTCGAATCGAACTTGCGGCCGGCCTGGCCGTTCTCGTAGAGCCAGCCGGTGTAGTGCACGGTGACGTGCTTGCCGGCGGTGGCTTCGGCGCCGGCGCCGACGGTGGTGTCTTCGTATTGCAGGCCAGAGGGCGTGGTTTGCATGGCGTGATTTCCTTGCGATGGGAAAGACGTGGACAGGGAAGATGAGCGCAGTGGCGCTGCGCTCAGGCTTGGGCGCGCTGGAGCACTTCCAGCGTCAGTTGTACGTTGCGGTCGTCGTCGGCGACCCAGATGTCGCCGTCCTGGATCGTTACCGACAGGCGCATGGCGCGCTGCGCCAGCGCGGCCAGCGCGTCGACGGCCTCCGCCGGGACATTGTAGACGGTGACGTTGCGCAGCTTGCCGGCCTTGCCCGCCATGCCCTTCCACCATTCGCGCGCGCTCGCGGCATTGTAGGTGTAGACGGTCACGCGCTCGGCGCGGGCCGCGGCGCGTTTCAGGCGGGCTTCGTCGGGCTGGCCCAGTTCGACCCAATGGGCGATGTCGCCGGTCAGGCGCTTGTCCCACAGGTCGGGCTCGTCGGGTTCGTCGAGGCCGCGGGTAAAGGCCAGGGTTTCGCTGGCTTCGCAGGCAAAGGCCAGCAGGCGCACCATCATGCGCGCGTCGTTCTCGGACGGATGCTGGGCGATGGTCAGGCTGTGGCTGCCGTAATAAGGCCGGTCCATGTCCGACACGGACAGTTCGGCCTTGAAGATGGTGGATTTGAGCGCCATGAGGTGAGGTGAGCGGCAGGCGCCCCGGGCTGGGGTGCGTACGACGCAAAAGGCCGCATCATACGCGATTCAACGCCGGCAATTCAAAGCCGGAGCCTCAGCGCTTGCGGTATTCCTTCAGGTAAAAGCGCAGCAGCGCCGAGACCAGCAGGGTGCCGAGGAAGGCCGCCGCGACCAGCAGCGCCTGGCCGGGCGGGGTATCGATCTGGCCGGCCAGGCCCAAGCGGAACAGCCAGGTGCCGACCATCATCGCCAGGAACGGCATCAGCAGCGCGCCGCGGCCGTAGGTGCGCACCGCCCACAGCGGGAAGCGGCGCAGGAAATCGCCCGGAATGCTGCAGGCCAGGCAGGCCCCGGCAGCTGCCAGCGCGGCGGCCACGATGTCGCCGGAATGGATCTCGAACATGGTCTCTGTCTCGCGTCGCCGCACACGCGCACGAAGCGTGGCAGGAATTTTGCAAAGCGCTGATTCTACAAGAGAAATTTGTGGCGCAGGTGACGAGTAGGGTAAGCGCTGAGTTAGCGCGGCGGGCGTTCGGCGGGCGATGCCTCGACCGCCACTTGCAGCGTCACGGTGTCGCCGACCTCGGGCAGGAAGCGCGTCATGCCGAAGGCACTGCGCGGCACTTCGGCACGGAAGTCGCCGCCGCAGACCTGCCGGCGCACGCCGAACAGCGTGACCTCGCCGCAGCGGAAGCGCTCGGCCAGCAGCCGCAGGGGCCGCGTTACGCCATGCAGCGTCAGTTCGCCCTCCACGGCGACAAGGCGGCCGGCTTCGGTCAGGAACCGCTCGGCGCGCAGCCGCGCCACCGGGTGCTCGGCAATATCGAAGAACTGTGCCGAGCGCAGCACGCCGTCCAGGGTGCGGTTGCCGGTATCGACGGAGCCGAGGTCCACCGTCACGTCGAGCGCGCCGGCGCCGCTGTCCGCGTCATAGACCAGCCGTCCGTCGATCTTGCCGAAGCGCCCGCGCACCGAGCTGCGCTCGAAATGGCTGGCCGAAAAGTAGACGGTGGTATGGGCCGGGTCCAGGGTGTACTCGACCGGCGCCGCGTGGGCGGCAGTGATGCCGATGGCGGCCAGCAGAAGCAGCGCGCGCAGGGCCATGGGCGTCAGTGGAGGAGCACCGGCAGCAGGAAGATCCCCACCACGGTCAGGTAGCCGATGGTCCAGCACAGCGTGCGCAGGGTGGCGCGGTCGGTGATGTAGCACAGGGTGTAGAGCACGCGCACCGCGATAAACGCCATCGCCAGTTCGTCGACGCGGGCCTGCGGTGCCTGCAGCCAGGTGGCGCTCAGCACCGCGGCGGCAAAGAACGGGAAGGCCTCGAAATGGTTGCGGTGCGCCATGTCGGCGCGGCGCGCACGGCCGGACTGCCGTTCCAGCCAGCCGCGCGGGTCATGGTTGTCGAAGCCCGGCGCACTGGCCTTGGCGATGGCGACTGTCGCCACCGGCAGGATGCCGGCCAGCAGCACGCACCAGAAAGCGATCGGCATAGTCGTCCTTTCGGTTGCAGTGCCGGCGCTGCCCGCACGGGGCGGCGCGCCGGCCGGCCGCGCGGTCAGGCGGCGACCACGCGGATCTCGATGCCCGCCAGGCCCACCACCTGCCCGGCGCGGATCTTCGCAGTCTTGCGCGATTCGGGCGCGCCGTCCACCGAGACCTCGCCGGCCGCGACCAGCGCCTTGCCGGCGCCGCCGCTGTCGCATACGCCCGCCAGCTTGAGCAGGTCATTGAGGGCGATGAACTCGCCCTCGAGCGGGAAAGTGATGGTCTGCACCGCGGCCTTGCCGGATTTGGCCATCACTTGCCCCAGCTGTCTTTGAGGCCGACGATGCGGTTGAACACCGGCTTGCCCGGCGCCGAATCGCTGCGGTCGGCGACAAAGTAGCCGTGGCGCTCGAACTGGAAGCGGTCTTCCGGCCGTGCCTCGCGCAGGCCCGGCTCCAGGTAGGCGGTGATCACCTGCTTGGAGTCCGGGTTGAGCGCATCGAGGAAGTTCTTGCCGCCGGCGTCCGGATTGGGATCGTTGAACAGGCGGTCGTACAGGCGCACCTCGGCTTCATAAGCGTGCGCGGCGCTGACCCAGTGGATCACGCCCTTGACCTTGACGCTGTCGGCGCCCGGCGTGCCGCTCTTGGTGTCGGGCAGGTAGCTGGCATGCACGGCCACCACGTTGCCGTCGGCATCCTTGTCCACGCCGGTGCACTCGATCACATAGCCATACTTCAGCCGCACCTTGTTGCCCGGGAACAGGCGGAAATAGCCCTTGGGCGGGGTCTCGTTGAAGTCCTCGCGCTCGATCCACAGCTCGCGCGACAGCGGGAACACCCGCTTGCCCAGTTCCGGCTTCTTGGGATGGACCGGTGCCGAGCATTCCTCGCTCTGGCCTGCGGGGTAGTTGTCGAGGATCAGCTTGAGCGGGTCCAGCACCGCCACGCCGCGCGCGGCGCGGCCGTCGAGGTCGTCGCGCACCGAGCCTTCGAGCGTGCTCATGTCGATCCAGCTGTCGGCCTTGGCCACGCCGACGCGGTCGCAGAACAGCTGGATCGATTCCGGCGTGTAGCCGCGGCGGCGCACGCCCACCAGCGTGGGCATGCGCGGATCGTCCCAGCCGTCGACGCGCTGTTCGTCGACCAGCTGCTTGAGCTTGCGCTTGCTGGTGATGGCGTAGGTCAGGTTCAGCCGCGCGAACTCATACTGGTGCGGCAGCGGGTCGCGGAACACGCCGCTGTCGCGCAGGTGCTCCAGCACCCAGTCGTACAGCGGGCGGTTGTTCTCGAACTCGAGCGTGCACAGCGAGTGGGTGATGTTCTCCAGCGCGTCCGAGATGCAGTGCGTGAAGTCGTACATTGGGTAGATGCACCACTTGTCGCCGGTGCGGTGGTGATGCGCGTGGCGGATGCGGTAGAGCACCGGGTCGCGCATGACGATGTTGGGCGCGGCCATGTCGATCTTCGCGCGCAGCACGTGCTCGCCGTCGGCGTACTTGCCGGCGCGCATGTCGCGGAACAGCTGCAGGTTTTCCTCGACGCTGCGGTCGCGGTAGGGGGAGGGCTTGCCCGGCTCGGAGAAATTACCGCGGCTGGCGGCGATCTGCTCGGCCGACTGGCTGTCGACGTAGGCGGCGCCGCGCTCGATCAGGGTCTCGGCAAAGGCGTAGAGCTGGTCGAAGTAGTCGCTGGCGTAGTACAGGTGCGGCTGCTTGTGGCCGTCCTTGCCTTCGCTGTCCCAGGAGAAGCCGAGCCAGTGCACGGCGTCGATGATGGAGTCGACGTATTCGGTGTCTTCCTTGACCGGGTTGGTGTCGTCGAAGCGCAGGTGGCAGCGGCCGCCGTAGTCGCGCGCCAGCCCGAAGTTCAGGCAGATGCTCTTGGCATGGCCGATATGCAGGTAGCCGTTGGGCTCCGGCGGGAAGCGGGTGATGACGGTCGGCAGCGGCTCGCCTTGCTTGTCCTGGCGGCCGGCGTAGGTGCCGGCGGCAAGGTCCTGGTCGATGATGCTGCGCAGGAAGTTGGAGGCGGCGGAGGTGCTGTCGGTAGGCTTGTTGTCGTGGCTCATGATGGCGCCGGTTGGCCGGCCGCAGGCGCCTGCAAGGCGTGGGGCCGGGTCGGATTGCGTGGCGGAATGCCAATAGCGGGATTTTACCGTGCCGGCGGCGCCGCACGCCGTGAGCATCGGCTCATTTGTGGACTTGTCCATTGCGGCTCTGGTTGGCCGCAGCGGAAAGTGATGTGTCGGAGTAGCATGGAGGCCCGTGCCGGCCGCTACGGCCGCGAGTCATCCATCGCAGCAGGAACGCCCATGAACGCCCCCACCGCTGCGGCACAAGTGCCGCCCATGCCCCTCGATGTCGTCGGCGCGCTGTGGCGCGATGCCGGCCTGCCCGACGCGGCTCTGGTCCATCTGCGCCTGGACGGTGCCGAGCCGGTGCTGCCTTCGAGCTTTGCCGTGGGCACCGCGGCGCAGGCCAGCCTGGCCGCGTCGGCGCTGGCCGCCGCCACGCTGTGGCAAGGCCGCAGCGGCCGCTGGCAGGACGTCAGCGTCGACATGCGCCACGCCATCACCGAGTTCCGCAGCGAGCGCTACCTGCGCGTCGATGGCGGCCCGGCGCCGGAACTGTGGGACAAGATCGCCGGCATCTACCGCTGCGGCGACGGCCGCTGGGTCCGCCTGCACACCAATTTTCCGCATCACCGCGACGGCGTGCTGCGGCTGCTGGGCTGTGCCTATGACCAGGCGGCGGTGCAGGCGGCGCTGGAAAAATGGGAAGCCGAGGCGTTCGAGACGGCCGCGTCCGACGCCGGCCTGGTGGTGGCCGCGCTGCGCAGCTTCGACGAATGGGACCGCCATCCGCAAGCCGCCGCCCTGCGTGGCCTGCCGCCGGTAACGCTGGAGCGGATCGGCGACGCTCCGCCGCAGCCGCTGCCGGCGCCGGTGTCGTCGGGCGAGCAGCCGCTGTCGGGCGTGCGCGTGCTCGATTTCACCCGCATCATCGCCGGCCCGGTGGCGGGGCGCACGCTGGCCGCGCATGGCGCCGACGTGCTGCTGGTCACCGCGCCGCACCTGCCGTCGATCGCGCCGCTGGTGATCGACACCGGCCGCGGCAAGCGCAGCTGCCAGCTGGACCTGCGCGATGCCGACGACAAGCGCACGCTGCACAAGCTGCTGCACGGCGCCGATGTGCTGGTGCAAGGCTACCGGCCCGGCGGCCTGGCCGAGCTGGGCGCGGGCGCGGAGGCCGCGGCGCGCGCCCGTCCGGGCATCGTCTATGTGTCGCTGAGCGCGTATGGCCACGTCGGGCCGTGGGCGCACAAGCGCGGCTTCGATTCGCTGGTGCAGACCGCCACCGGCTTCAACGCCGCTGAAGCGCAGGCGGCCGGCAGTGACACGCCGCGCCCGTTGCCGGCCCAGGTGCTGGACCACGCCGCGGGCTACCTGGTGGCATTCGGCGCGATGGCCGCGCTGCACCGGCGCGCAGTGGAGGGTGGCAGCTGGCATGTGCGCGTGTCGCTGGCGCAGGTGGGGCAGTGGCTGCGCGGGCTGGGGCGCGTGCCCGACGGGCTCAAGGCGCCCGAGCAGAAGATCGACGACGTGGCCGACCTGCTCGAGGCGGTGCCATCCGGCTTCGGCATGCTGACCGTGGTGCGCCACGCCGCGCAGCTGTCGGAGACGCCGGCGCGCTGGACGCTGCCGTCCGAGCCGCTCGGCACGCATGCGCCGGAGTGGCTGCCGCGCTAGTAGAGCGTGGTGCGCTGCCGCTCGGGCAGCTCGCGGTCATAGGCGGCGCCGTCGATGGCGTTGCCGCTCAGCGTGGCCAGGATTTCGCCGTTGCTGGGCAGCGACTGGCGCGCGACCTGCGACTGCGCGGCCCACAGGCGCGAGCGGATCAGCGCGCGGGCGCACTGGAAGAACACCGCCTGCACCGTGATTACCAGCACCGTGGTCGGGGCCTTGCCTTCGACCACGCAGCGCGCGATCAGCGCGGGATCGACGCTGATCTGCGCGGTGCCGTTGACGCGGATGGTCTCGTTGATGCCCGGGATCACGAACAGCAGGCCCACGCGCGGATCGGCGACGATATTGCGCAGGCTGTCGATGCGGTTGTTGCCGCGCCGGTCCGGCAGCAGCAGCGTGCGCTCGTCCAGCACCTGTACGAAGCCGGGGGCGTCGCCGCGCGGCGAGCATTCGGCCCAGTCCTGCCCGACCGTCGACAGCAGGCAGAACGGCGCCGCTTCGATAAAGGCCCGGTAGTGCGGATGCAGGTAATCGACTTGCTTGGAGAGCGAGGGCGGCGCCGGCTGCGCGTAGAGCGCTTCCAGCTCGGCCAGCGTGGTGATCGCGTGCGGGGTCATGGCAGGTGGGGCGTAGGTTGGGCGTAGGTTGGGCATAGGCGGGGGCGATAGCGTCAATGTAACGCACAAGCGCGGCGCGCAGGCCCTACACGGTCACGGTGCCCCGGCCGATCTCCAGCACGCGCCCGCCCACGCGGATCGCGCCCGCGGCATCGATGGCAAGGCGCAGCCGGCACGGGCGGCCCACGGCCTCGCCCTGGTCGATCGCATAGGCGGCCGGCAGCGCATGGCCGGTGGCCAGCAGCCAGCCGCCGAGGTTGGCGCAGGCCGAGCCCGTGCCGGGATCCTCGGCCACGCCGCCGCCCTGCTTGGTGAAGAAGTAGCGCGACAGCACGCGTGCGGGCTGTTCGGGATCGAAGGCAAAGACGTAGGCGGTCTTGCGGCCCAGGCTGCTTTGCGGCCAGATGCCAAGCCGCGCGCTGTCCGGATTGGCGCGGCGCACGGCGTCGGTACTGCGCACCGGCACCAGCAGCTGGTCGGCCCCGGTATCGACCCACATCGGCGGCATCAGCAGGTCTTGTTCCCGCAAGCCGAGCAGGCCGGCCATGTCGGCGTCGGCCAGGCCGGACGGCGCGGTCTTCGGCTCGCCGCGGTGGGGCGCGGTGAAGGTCCAGACATCGCCCTGCGCGGCCACGGGCACCACGCCGGCAAGGAACTCCAGCGTCAGCGCATCGCCGGTGCCGGCCAGTTCGCGCACCACGTGCGCGGTCCCCAGCGTCGGATGGCCAGCAAAGCGCATCTCATAGCCGGTGGTGAAAATGCGCACCCGCGCGCTGGCCTGTTCCGACGGCAGGATAAAGGTGGTTTCCGACAGGTTGAACTGCAGCGCCAGCGCCTGCATGGTGGCGTCGTCCATGCCGCGCGCGTCCTCGAACACGCACAGGGGATTGCCGCCGAAGGTGGATTCGGCAAAGACGTTGAGCAGGCGGAAGGAGTAGGTGGTCATGGCGCGGGGGCTCCGAAGGATCTTCCGTCACAGTGTACGGAGACCGGGCCGGCGGGCCATGGACAATTGGAGGGTTTGCGAGCGGGCCAGTTGGACCGGCGCTGTTCTCGCGATGCCGTTCGCAGCAAGCGCCCCTCGCCCGCTTGCGGGAGAGGGGAGAGGGCGGGCGCGGGCCGAAGCCAAGGTGCTGGAAAAAACCGTTGGCCTCGTTTTGTGTGGTTCCTGGCTAGACCACCCCTCACCCCGGCCCTCTCCCCGTGAGGGGAGAGGGAGAACACCTTGCTTAGGCTAGTTCGGGCGGCTTTGGTGCACCCAAAACCGCCGCTCCCTTTTACGCTTCAGAACCCCACCGCCTGCCCGTCGCGCCGGCTGTCGCTGGCCGCGACGTAGCCGTGGTCGGCGTCGTCCGACAGGCGCCAGATAAACTGGCCCGAGCCGAAGTCCATGTACGGGTCGTCCACCGACTTGAGCTGGTGGCCGCGCGCCTTCAGGCCCGCGACCGTGGCCGGGTCCATGGTGCCTTCCACGTCCAGCGTGAAGTCGCGGTTGACCTTCCAGCGCGGCGCGCAGCAGGCGGCCTGCGGCTGCTGGTTGTAGTCGAGCATGCGCACCACGGTCTGCACGTGGCCCTGCGGCTGCATGTCGCCGCCCATCACGCCGAAGCTCATCACCGGCTGGCCGTCCTTGGTCAGGAAGGCCGGGATGATGGTGTGGAACGGACGCTTGCCGCCCGCGACCACGTTGGCGGATTTCGGGTCCATCGAGAAGCCGACGCCGCGGTTCTGCAGGCTGATGCCGGTGCCCGGCACCACCACGCCCGAGCCGAAGCCCATGTAGTTGGACTGGATGAACGAGATCATCATGCCGTTCTCGTCCGCCGCGGTCAGGTAGATGGTGCCGCCGACCTTGGGCATGCCGAAGTTGAAATGCGTGGCGCGCTGCATGTCGATCAGCTTGGCGCGCGACTTCAGGTAGGCGTCGTCCAGCATCTGTTCGGGCGTGACTTCCATGCTGCGCGGGTCGGCCACGTACTGGTACAGGTCGGCGAAGGCCAGCTTCATGGCCTCGATCTGCAGGTGCTGCGAATCGACCGAATCCACCGGGATCGAGGCCAGGTCGAACTGGTCGAGGATGCCCAGCGCGATCAGCGCGGCGATGCCCTGGCCATTGGGCGGGATCTCGTGCAGTTCATAGCCGCGGTACGACTTGCTGATCGGCTTGACCCAGTCGGGCCGGTAGTTGCGCAGGTCGTCGAGCGTCATCGCGCCGCCGCACTGCTGGCTGAAGGCGGCGATCTTCTCGGCGATCGCACCCTCGTAGTAGGCGCGGCCGCCGGTGGCGCCGATCTGGCGCAGGGTCTCGGCGGCGGCCTTCATGGTGAACTTTTCGCCTACCGCCGGGGCGCGGCCGTTGGGCATGAAGGTGTCGGCGTAGCCGGGCTGGTCTTTCAGTTCCGGCACGGCAGCGGCCCACTTGTGCGCCACCACCGGCGGCACCGCATAGCCGCGCTCGGCGATCTCGATCGCCGGTTCCATCAGGTCGGCGAACGGCAGTTTGCCGAAGCGCTCGTGCAGCGCGGCCCAGCCGGCGATGACGCCGGGCACGGTGACCGAGTCCCAGCCGCGGATCGGGCGGTTCGCCAGGCCGTTGGCGTCGGTGCCGTACTTGCGCTTGAAGTACTCCGGGTTCCAGGCGGCCGGGGCCACGCCGGAGGAGTTCAGGCCGTGGAGCTCCTTGCCGTCCCACAGGATGGCAAAGGCGTCGCTGCCCAGGCCGCACGACACCGGCTCGACGATGGTGATCGCGGCGGCCGCGGCGATGGCGGCATCGACGGCATTGCCGCCCTTGAGCAGCATGCGCAGGCCGGCCTGCGCGGCCAGCGGGTGCGAGGTCGAGACCACGTTGCGCGCGAACAGCGGGATGCGCACGGACGGGTAGGGGTTGGTCCAGTTGAAGTTCTGCATGGGTGTGTCCTGTGTGTCCTGTGTGTTCGGTGCGCCCGGGCGCTTATTCTGCCGTGATCTTGCGATCCTTGATCAGCTTGCCCCAGCGCGCGCTGTCCTGCTTCACCATGGCGGCGAACTGGGCGGGCGTGCCGCCGACCGGTTCGGCCCCCAGCTTGCCCAGCCGCTCCCTGACCTCGGGCGACTGGATGGCCTTGTTGAACTCGGCATTGAGGCGGTTGACGATATCGGCCGGCATGCCCTTGGGGCCGTAGATGCCGAACCAGGTATCGGAGACAAAGCCCGGCAGGCCGGATTCGCTGGCGGTGGGGATTTCCGGCGCCAGCGGCGAGCGCTTCGCACTGGTCACCGCGAGCGCCTTGAGCTTGCCGTCCTTCACATGCGGCAGGCCCGAGACGATGCTGTCGAACAGCACCTGCACCTTGCCCGAGATCAGGTCAGGCACGGCCAGCGCGGTGCCGCGGTAAGGGATGTGGGTGATGAACACGCCCGCCTGCGCCTTGAAGGCCTCGGCGGTGAGGTGCACCACGGTGCCGTTGCCGCTCGAGGCGTAGTTCAGCTCGCCGGGATGCTTCTTGGCATAGTCGACCAGCTCGCGCACGTTCTTCACCGGCAGGCTGTTAGGCACCACCAGCACGTTGGTGGCGATGGCGACCTGGCCCACCGGCGTGAAATCGGTCTCGGCGTGGTACGGCAACCGCGGGTTGATATGCGGGCCGATCGAATGCGTGCTGGTGGTGGCGATCAGCAGCGTATAGCCGTCGGGCGCGGCCTTGGCGGCCATGTCGGAACCGATCGCGCCGCCCGCGCCGGGACGGTTGTCGACCACGATCTGCTGGCCCATGTTGCTGCCGACCTTCTGCGCGATGGCGCGCGCCAGCAGGTCGGTGGCGCCGCTGGCGGGGAAGGGCACGAGCAGCCGGATCGGCTTGCTCGGATACGTGTCGGCCAGTGCAGGGGTGGCGGCCAGGCACAGGCCGATGCCGAGGCCGGTGCCGAGGCGGCGCAGCCAGGATGTCATGGGTGTCTCCGGAAATCAGGCGCAGGGCGGATTGATGATCGGCCTTCATTATTCCGCGCCGCCGGTCACAAAGAAAGCTAATATTTCTTTCCGATGTCGCAAGAAATTTTTAAGTATCGAACGCCATGGCGACGGGGCGTTCCCTGGCTTTCGTGTGCACCATGAGCACTGTCCGCTTTCTTCGTACCTTTGTCGCCGTGGCCGAGCACGGCTCGTTCGCCGCCGCCGCGGCGCAGGTGGCGCTGACCCAGGCCGCGGTCAGCCTGCAGATGCGCGCGCTGGAGACCGAGCTGCGGCGCGAGCTGTTCGACCGCAACGGCCGCGTGGCGGTGCTCAACGCCGACGGCCGCGCACTGTTGCCGCAGGCGCGCAAGCTGCTGGCGCTCTATGAAGAGATGCGGCTGCCGCTGGCTTCGGCCGAGGCCATGGCGGGCGCGGTCGCGGTGGGTGCGGTGGTGTCGGTGATGGGTGGCCTGTCGCACGCGGTGGCGCGCATGAAGCGCACCTATCCCGCCCTCGACGTGCGGCTGGTCGGCGCCAAGTCGATCGAGCTGGCGGCGCAGGTGGAGGCCGGCGAACTCGACGCCGCCATCCTGGTGGAAGGCGCCGCGCGCGTGCCCGGCACGCTGCGCTGGACGCCGCTGTACCAGGAGCCGCTGGTGGCCATCGCCGCGCGCGGCAGCCCGGGCCGCGACGCGCGCGAGGCGCTGGCGGCCAACCCCTACCTGCGTTTCGATCGCAGCCAGCGCACCGGCGTGCTGGTGGAGCGCGCGCTGCGCCGCGCGCACCTGAAGGTCAATGAGTTCCTGGAACTGAACGCGATCGAGGCGCTGGTCGAACTGGTGCGGCAGGAGGTGGGCGTGACCGTGGTGCCGCTGCTGCGGCGCGCGCGCTGGCGCGACGACGACGCCTTGCGCGTGCTGCCGCTGCTGGTCAACGGCGAGCCGGTGATGCGCCAGATCGGCATGCTGGAGCGGCGCGACCACGGCCGCGGACAGGTCACGGCGGCGGTGCGCGCGGCCTGCAGCGAACTGTTCGGCGCCTAGCAACGACAGGCACCGGACGAAAAAAAAGGGCACCTTGCGGTGCCCTTCAGTCTTGCTGCAGCCGGCGCGAGGCCGGCGGTGTTCCCTGCTTATTCTTCCTGGAAGGCTTCTTCGCGCTTGGCCTTGATCGACGGCAGCGCCACGATCACGACCAGCACCGCGGCGGCGATCAGCAGGCCCAGCGACAGCGGGCGCGTCACGAACACGCTGAAGTCACCACGCGACAGCAGCAGCGAGCGGCGGAAGTTCTCTTCCATCATCGGCCCCAGCACGAAGCCGAGCAGCAGCGGTGCCGGTTCGCAGCGCAGCTTGATGAACAGGTAGCCCACCACGCCGAAGGCAGCGGTCTGGAACACGTCGAAGGTGGTGTTCTGGACCGAATACACGCCGATGCAGCAGAACGTCAGGATGGCCGGGTACAGGTAGCGGTAGGGCACCTTCAGCAGCTTCACCCAGATGCCGATCAGCGGCAGGTTCAGCACGATCAGCATCAGGTTGCCGATCCACATCGAGGCGATCAGGCCCCAGAACAGCGCCGGGTTGCTGGTCATCACCTGCGGGCCGGGCTGGATGTTGTGGATGGTCATCGCACCCACCATCAGCGCCATCACCGCGTTGGGCGGGATGCCCAGCGTCAGCAGCGGGATGAACGAGGTCTGCGACGCGGCGTTGTTGGCCGATTCCGGACCTGCCACGCCTTCGATCGCGCCCTTGCCGAATTCCTGCGGGTACTTCGAGGTCTTCTTCTCCAGCGAGTACGCCGCGAACGAAGCCAGCGAGGCGCCGCCGCCCGGCAGGATGCCCAGCGCCGAACCCAGCGCGGTGCCGCGCAGCACGGCCGGGATCATGCGCTTGAAGTCTTCCTTGGTCGGGAACAGGTTGGTGATGTGGTCGGTGAAGGTCTCGCGGTGCTCCTTCTGCTCCAGGTTGGCAATGATTTCGGCAAAGCCGAAGATACCCATTGCCACCGAGACGAAGTTCAGGCCGTCGGTCAGTTCCGGCACGTCGAACGAGAAGCGCGCGGCGCCAGAGTTCACGTCGGTGCCGACCAGGCCCAGCAGCAGGCCCAGCACGATCATGGCGATGGCCTTGACCAGCGAACCCGAGGCCAGCACCACGGCGCCGATCAGGCCCAGCACCATCAGCGAGAAGTACTCGGCCGGGCCGAACTTGAACGCCAGTTCCGACAGCGGCGCGGCAAACGCGGCCAGGATCATGGTGGCGACGCAGCCGGCGAAGAACGAGCCCAGGCCCGCCGTGGCCAGCGCCACCCCCGCTCGCCCTCGCCTGGCCATCTGGTAGCCATCGATGGTGGTCACCACCGACGACGATTCACCAGGCAGGTTCACCAGGATGGCGGTGGTGGAGCCGCCGTACTGGGCGCCGTAGTAGATGCCGGCCAGCATGATCAGCGCGGCCACCGGCGGCAGCGTGTAGGTCACCGGCAGCAGCATGGCGATGGTGGCCAGCGGCCCCAGGCCCGGCAGCACGCCGATCAGCGTACCCAGCACGCAGCCGAGGAAGGCGTAGGCCAGGTTCTGGAAGGTCAGGGCGGTGGAGAAGCCCAGACTCAGGTTGGTGAGTAGTTCCATGTTGGCGGCCTCCTTAGCTTGCCAGGAAAGCCGGCCACACCGGCATCTGCAGGTTGATGCCGTACACGAACGCGCCCAGGCTGATCAGCACCAGGATGACCGCGTTCAGGATGGCGCCCTTCCAGCTGAACTCGTGGCTGGCCATCGACGACACCAGCACCAGCACCAGCACCGACAGCACCATGCCCAGCGGCTTCAGCAGCAGGCCGAACAGCACCACCGAACCGAGGATCCACAACAGCGTCTTGATGTCCCAGCGGGCCAGGCTGTCTTCTTCCGTCTTGGACGACAGCGAGCCGAACAGCACCAGCGCGCCCAGCAGGGCGAGCACGATGCCGAGCCAGAACGGGAAGTATCCCGGTCCCATTTTTGCGGCGGTTCCCATGGAATAACCGCGCGCGACCCAGGAAAAGCCGAATCCGACCAGGATGAACATCAGGCCGGAGGCGAAGTCCTTTTGGCTACGTATGCGCAAAGTGAATCTCCTCGATAAGACTGCTTGAAATCTGCGGCGGGCCTCTTTCGTTGCCATTGTTGCGTTGCATCAATGCAGCGTGTCCCGGAGGCCTTCCGGCGGGCAGGGTGGAAGGTAAGGGGGCGACCTTTCAGCTACCTTTCAGATGTCTGCAAATGGGGTCATGGTTCGGGTATCCCCTAGTGAGAGCACGCTTAAAAGTGCCGCTACGCCAGGCTGCAGGCCGCTTTGCGGGTCGAGTCCCGGGATCGCTGCGCTATCATCCGGAACGGTCTGGCGGGCCGCGGCGGCCGGCGCGGCCGAAGGGCTCTGAAAGGTTTTGAAAGGTTTTGAAAGGTTCTGAAGGGTTCTGAAAGGTCCTGAAAGCTTCCGCGGGCCAGTCCCAGGCAACACCAGGCAAGACCAGGCAACCTCAGGCAACACAAGGAGCGCTTTGGAAAGCATCGACCATGTCATTCTGCTCGGCGCCGTCGTGATGTCGCTGGGCATCGTGCTGGGCGCATTCTCGGCGCGCTTCGGCGTGCCGTTCCTGCTGGTGTTCCTCGCGGTGGGCATGCTCGCCGGGGTCGATGGCCCGGGCGGCATCCGCTTCTCCGATACCTGGCTCAGCTTCCTGGTGGGCAACCTGGCGCTGGCCATCATCCTGCTCGACGGCGGCCTGCGCACCCGCCTTGCCACCTTCCGCGTGGCGCTCAAGCCGTCGCTGTCGCTGGCCACCGTGGGCGTGCTGGTGACGGCCGCGCTGGTCGGGATCTTCGCCGCCTGGCTGCTCGGCATCGACTGGCGCCTGGGGCTGCTGCTGGGGGCCATCGTCGGCTCGACCGATGCCGCCGCGGTGTTCTCGACGCTCAACAGCAGCGGCATCCGGCTCAAGGACCGGGTCGCCAGCGTGCTCGAGATCGAATCCGGCATCAACGACCCGATGGCGATCTTCCTGACGCTGACGCTGATCGAATGGCTGACCGCGCCCGAGGGCCTGACGCCGCTGGGGCTGGTGCTGCGGCTGCTGGTGCAGTTCGGCGTGGGCGGCGCGCTGGGCCTCGGGCTCGGCTATTGCCTGGCCAATGTGCTGGAGCGCACGCGCGTGGCCGAGGGGCTGCAGTCGATCCTGCTGTGCTCGGGCGGCGCGATGGTCTTTGCCATCGTGCAGACCGCCGGCGGCAGCGGCTTCCTGGCGGTGTACCTGACCGGCATGCTGATCGGCAACCGCGAGCGCGCCGTCACTGCCGACACCATGCGCGCCATGGACGGCATGGCGTGGCTGGCGCAGTCGGCCATGTTCCTGCTGCTGGGGCTGCTGGTGGCGCCGCACCGGATCTGGGAGGTCGCCGGCCCCGCGGTGGCGGTGGCAGCCTTCCTGATGCTGGTGGCGCGGCCGGTGGCGGTGTGGCTGGCGCTGCTGCCGTTCCGCTTCAATGCGCGCGAGACCGGCTTTATCGCCTGGATGGGCCTGCGCGGCGCGGTGCCGATCGTGCTGGCGCTGTTCCCGCTGCTGCGCGAGGTGCCGCAGTCGGGGCTGCTGTTCCGCATTGCCTTTGCGGTGGTGCTGGCCAGCCTGCTGTTCCAGGGCACCACCGTGTCGGTGGCGGCGCGGCTGGCGCGCGTGCTGCGCCCCGGCTACCCCGAGCCGCTGGCGCGCTCGCGCCTGCGCGGCACGCGCGCGCCGATCCTGGAGGTGATGCAGTTCGAGGTCGGTCCCAACGCGCCGGTCGAGAACGTGCGCGCCGACCAGCTCGAGCTGCCGCCGCACTGCCGGCTGATGACGGTGGCCCGCGAAGATGCGCTGGCCGAGCCGGGCCAGACGGTATTGCGCGCCGGCGACGCGGTCTGCGTGCTGGGGCCGACCATCTCGTTGCCGATGCTGTCGGCGTTGTTCCAGACGCCGGGCCGGTCGCCCACCTGGGAACAGGTCTCGCACGATTTCCTGCTGTCAGGCGACGCGCCGCTGCGCGACGTGGCCGCGCTCTATGGCACGCGCGCGCTGACGCCGGAGGAAGAGCCGCTGACGCTGGAAAGCGCAATGCTGCGCGCGTTCACCTCGCCGCCGGTGGAGGGCGACAGCGTCGAGATCGCGGGGCTGCCGCTGACGATAACGCGCATGGACGGCGCGCGGATCGTGCAGGTGGGCTTGCTGCTGCCGCGGCTGGACGGGGATTCGGGCGGGAAGTTGTGGGTGCGCAGGCGCAAGGGTCAGCCTAGCCGCGAGCGCGCATGATTGCGCCGGTTTTCTCCCCTCTCCCGCTCGCGGGAGAGGGGCGGGGGTGAGGGCGGGAGTTTCAAAGGACTGGGGCCCGTGGGTTTAAACCGTGGGCTTCGCTTGGTTTGGTACCTCGCCAAACCGCCCCTCACCCCGGCCCTCTCCCCGTGAGGGGAGAGGGGGAACACCTTGCCGAGGCTAGCTCGGGCGGCTTGGGAGCACCCAAAACCGCTCTCCCTCCCCCTGTTTGGGGGTTAGTCGACCTTCGCCCCCGACACCTTCACGATCTGCGCATACTTCTTCAGTTCCTTCTGGATCAGCGCCGCAAACTGCTCCGGCGTGGTCGGCGCCGGCTGCGCGCCGATGCGGGCCAGGCGCGCCTTCATGTCGTCGGTCTTCAGGATCGCCACGATCTCGTGGTTCAGCTTGTCGACGATCTCGCGCGGCGTGTTGGCCGGCGCGAACACGCCGAACCACGTCGAGATGTCGAAGCCTTCCAGCCCCAGCCCCTTGCCGGCCTCGGCAATGGTCGGCAGCTCCGGGAACGACGCGGCGCGGCCGGCGGTGGTGACGGCGAAGGCCTTGAGCTTGCCCGCCTTGATGTTGGCCGAGGCCGAGGCCAGATTGTCGAAGATCAGGTCGGTCTGGCCCGACAGCACCGACAGCTGCGCCGGCGACGCGCCGTTGTAGGGAATATGGACCATGCTGACCTTGGCCATGCTCTTGAACAGCTCGCCCGACAGGTGGCCGGCGCTGCCGTTGCCGCCCGAGGCATAGTCCAGCTTGCCCGGATTCTTGCGTGCGTAGGCGACCAGGTCGCGCACGTTGTTGATATGCAGCTCCGCCGCCTTGCCCGGGTGCATCACCAGCACGTTGGGCACGTCGGCGACCAGCGTGACCGGCGCGAAGTCTTTGACCGGGTCGTACGGCATCTTGCTGAACAGCGTCGGGTTGATGGCGTGCGTCGCCACCGCGCCCATCACGATGGTGTAGCCGTCGGCGGGCTGCTTGGCGACGTAGTCAGCGCCCAGGTTGCCGCCCGCACCCGGCTTGTTTTCCACGATCACGGGCTGGCCCAGGCTGTCGCGCAGCTTGTCGCCGATGGCGCGCGCCACGGTGTCGAGCGGGCCGCCGGCCGGGTAGGGCACCACGAAGCGAACGGGCTTGGTCGGGTAGGCATTGGTGGCGGCGGTGGCGGCGACGGCGGCGGCCGGCACCAGGGCCGCGCTCAGCGCGGCGGCAAGCAGTTTCTTCAGCATGTTGCGGAGTACAGGAGGATAGGGATTGTCAGCGGGCCCCGATGCCGCGCGCCATCATCACGGCGCACAGCGGCAGCAGGATCACCAGGTGCGATTCGATCATGACCCAGCGCCGTGCCGCCTTGATCTCGGACGGCGGCGGCACATAATCGGGCAGCCTGCGCGCCTGCTTGCGCCAGCGCGCGATGGCCAAGGTCGGCGGCAGCGAGCACAGCGCGATCAGCACGAACACGCCCATCTTGGCGTGGAACCACGGGTTGTGCAGGTAGAAGTCCGCGCCCTTGGCGCCGTAGAACAGGCGCAGCAGGCCGGTGGCCAGCGCCAGCATCGCCGACAGGAAATAGAACAGGTCGTACAGCGACAGGCGCCGCACCGTGGCCGGGGTCAGGTCCGGGCGCAGCGCCACGGCCTCGGCGGCCATCAGCGTGATCAGGACGAAGATCGCAAGGAAATGCAGGAAGGCCAGGATGGCGTCGGTCAGCATGGGTTCTCCTTTGCTTGGCGCGGGCCGTGCGCTGGCGCGGACCCGGCGAAAGTACTTCAGCGGGGACTGAACTTCCGGAAAGCACCGCGGCGGGCCGGCCTGCCGCGGACAGGAGGAGAATCTTACAGCACACCCTTTGCACGAAGCGCAGCGATCTGCGCGGCGCTGTAGCCCAGCGTGTCGGCCAGCACCGTGTCGGTATGCTCGCCCAGCAGCGGCGGGTGGCGCAGCGCCTGCGGCGGCGTCGCGCTCATCTTGATCGGGCTGCCGACCAGCTTGACCTCGCCCGCGCTCGGGTGCGGCAGGTCCACGCGCAGGCCGCGCGCCTTGACCTGGTCGTCCTCGAATACATCGTCGAGCGTATTGATCGGGCCGCACGGCACGCCCGCGGCTTCCAGGTCGCGGATCCATTGCGCGCGGGTGCGCGGCCGCACCATCTCGGCCAGCATCGGCACCAGCACGTCGCGGTTGGCCACGCGCTGCGGATTGGTGGCAAAGCGCGGGTCGTCGGCCAGCTCGGGCCTGCCGCCGTCGGTGACGAACTTGCGGAACTGCCCGTCGTTGCCCACCGCGACGATGATCCAGCCGTCGGCGGCCTGGAAGGTCTGGTAGGGCACGATGTTCGGATGCGCGTTGCCCCAGCGGCGCGGCGCCTGGCCGCTGGCCAGGTAGTTGGTGTTCATGTTGGCCAGCATCGCCACCTGCACGTCGAGCAGTGCCATGTCGATGTACTGGCCCTCGCCGGTGCGGTCGCGGTGCGCCAGCGCCGCCAGCACGGCGATGGTGGCGTACTGGCCGGTCATCAGGTCGGAAATCGCCACGCCGGCCTTCTGCGGGCCGCCGCCGGGCAGGTCGTCGCGCTCGCCGGTCAGGCTCATGAAGCCGCCCATGCCCTGGATGATGAAGTCGTAGCCGGGGCGCGCCGCGTACGGGCCGGTCTGGCCGAAGCCGGTGACCGAGCAGTAGATCAGGTCGGGCTTGACCTGCCTGAGCGAGTCGTAGTCCAGGCCATACTTCTTCAGCTGGCCGACCTTGTAGTTCTCCAGCACCACATCGCTCTGCGCGGCCAGGTCGCGCACGATCTGCTGGCCTTCGGGCGTGCTGATGTCGCAGGTGACCGAGCGCTTGTTGCGGTTGGCGGCCAGGTAGTAGGCGGCCTCGGCGGTGTCGCGGCCGTCTTCGTCCTTGAGCCAGGGCGGGCCCCAGGTGCGGGTGTCGTCGCCGGCGCCGGGACGCTCGATCTTGATCACGTCGGCGCCGAAGTCGGCAAGGTTCTGGGCGCACCACGGCCCGGCGAGGACGCGGGTCAGGTCGAGGACGCGGAGATGGCTTAAGGCTCCCATGGCGGTATTCGAGGCAGAGGTAAGGCGGGAATCGGATCCGGACTGCGGGTGCGCGGCGCGCCCCGGAAAGGGGGCGGCGCGGGTTGGCTGCACTGTACCACCGGCAAACCGCCGGTGCTGTCGAAAGTGATGTATGCGGCTCTCGTGGCGATGGGATTCAGGGCGATAGCCGGCCGCTTCCCGGGCGCCGTGGCTGACCTGCCCGACGGCCTGCCTTGCCCGTATAATCAACGGTTTGCAAATCCCATACTGATTCGTCGCGCCCGGCCATGCCGGGGCAAGCGTCCGCCATCCCATGAAAGTCTCAGACATTCGCAGCAAGTTCCTGCAGTTCTTCGAATCGAAGGGCCATACCGTGGTCCGCTCGTCCAGCCTGGTGCCGGCGAACGACCCGACGCTGCTGTTCACCAATTCCGGCATGGTGCAGTTCAAGGACGTGTTCCTCGGCACCGACAAGCGCCCGTACACCCGCGCGACCTCGTCGCAGCGTTCGGTGCGCGCCGGCGGCAAGCACAACGACCTCGAGAACGTCGGCTACACCGCGCGCCACCATACCTTCTTCGAGATGCTGGGCAACTTCTCGTTTGGCGACTACTTCAAGCGCGAAGCGATCCAGTACGCATGGGAATTGCTGACCAAGACCTACATGCTGCCGGCCGAGAAGCTGTGGGTGACGGTCTACGCGGAAGACGACGAAGCCTACGACATCTGGGCCAAAGAAGTCGGCGTGCCGGCCGAGCGCATCGTGCGCATCGGCGACAACAAGGGCGCGCGCTACGCCTCGGACAACTTCTGGCAGATGGCCGACACCGGCCCGTGCGGCCCGTGCTCGGAAATCTTCTATGACCACGGCCCGGACGTGTGGGGCGGCCCGCCGGGATCGCCCGAGGAAGACGGCGACCGCTACATCGAGGTGTGGAACCTGGTGTTCATGCAGTTCAACCGCGACGAGCAGGGCAACATGACGCCGCTGCCCAAGCCGTGCGTCGATACCGGCATGGGCCTGGAGCGCATTGCCGCGGTGCTGCAGCATGTGCACAGCAACTACGAGATCGACCTGTTCCAGGCGCTGATCAAGGCCGCCGCGCGCGAGACCCATATCGACAACCTGAACCAGAACTCGCTGAAGGTCATTGCCGACCATATCCGCGCGTGCGCGTTCCTGATCGTCGATGGCGTGATCCCGGGCAACGAAGGGCGCGGCTACGTGCTGCGCCGGATCATCCGCCGCGCCATCCGCCACGGCTACAAGCTGGGCCAGAAGACCCCGTTCTTCCACAAGCTGGTGCCGGACCTGGTCGAGCAGATGGGCCAGGCCTATCCGGAGCTGGCCGAAGCGCAGTCGCGCGTGACCGAAGTGCTGAAGGCCGAGGAAGAGCGCTTCTTCGAGACCATCGAGAACGGCATGGCCATCCTCGACGCCGCGCTGGCCGAGCTCAAGCTCAAGGGCGGCAAGACGCTCGACGGCGAGCTCGCGTTCAAGCTGCACGACACCTTCGGCTTTCCGCTGGACCTGACCCAGGACGTGTGCCGCGAGCAGGAAATCGGCGTCGACGAAGCCGCCTTCGACGCCGCCATGAACCGCCAGCGCGAGCAGGCGCGCGCCGCCGGCAAGTTCAAGATGGCCGCCGGCCTGGAGTACACCGGCGACAAGACGGTGTTCCACGGCTACGAAAAGCTGGAGCTGCCGCAGGCCAGGGTCACCGCGCTGTATGTGGATGGCGCCTCGGTCGACACCATGCAACCTGGCCAGACCGGCGTGGTGGTGCTCGACCACACCCCGTTCTACGCCGAGTCCGGCGGCCAGGCCGGCGACCAGGGCGTGCTGCAGGCCGGCAATGCGGTGTTCGCGGTGGCCGACACCACCAAGATCCAGGCCGACGTGTTCGGCCACCAGGGCACGCTGCAGGGTGGCGCGCTCAAGCTCGGCGACGCCGTCTCGGCGCAGGTCGACGCGCTGCGCCGGGCGCGCACCGTGCGCAACCACTCGGCCACCCACCTGATGCACAAGGCGCTGCGCGAAGTGCTGGGCAGCCACGTGCAGCAGAAGGGCTCGCTGGTGGACGCGGACAAGACCCGCTTCGACTTCTCGCACAACGCCGCGCTGACCGATGCGCAGATCCGCCAGGTCGAGGAGATCGTCAACGCCGAGATCCTGCGCAACGAAGACACCCACGCCGAGATCATGCCGTTCGACGACGCGGTCAAGAGCGGCGCGATGGCGCTGTTCGGCGAGAAGTACGCCGACGACGTGCGCGTGCTGTCGATCGGCACCTCGAAGGAACTGTGCGGCGGCACCCACGTGCACCGCACCGGCGATATCGGCCTGTTCAAGATCGTGATGGAAGGCGGCGTCGCCGCCGGCATCCGCCGCGTCGAGGCCATCACCGGCGACAACGCGCTGCACTACCTGCAGGGCCTGGATGCGAAGCTGAACGAAGCCGCCGCCGTGCTGAAGGCGCAGCCGTCCGAGCTGGTGCCGCGCATCGGCCAGGTGCAGGACCAGGTGCGCGCGCTGGAGAAGGAGCTGGAGCGCCTGAAGAGCAAGCTGGCGGCTTCGCAGGGCGACGAGCTGGCGGCGCAGGCGGTCGACGTGAAGGGCCTGAAGGTGCTCGCCGCGCAGCTGGACGGCGCCGACGTGAAGAGCCTGCGCGAGACCATGGACAAGCTCAAGGACAAGCTGCAGAGCGCCGCCATCGTGCTGGGCGCGGTCGCCGACGGCAAGGTCAGCCTGATCGCCGGCGTTACCGCCGATGCCACCGGCAAGGTCAAGGCCGGCGAGCTGGTCAACTTTGTCGCCCAGCAGGTGGGCGGCAAGGGCGGCGGCCGTCCCGACATGGCGCAGGCCGGCGGCACCGAGCCGGCCAAGCTGCCGCAGGCGCTGGCGGGCGTCAGCGAGTGGGTGGCGGGCAAGGTTTGATCGGCTGAGGGTTTGCTCCCCTCTCCCGCTTGCGGGAGAGGGGCAGGGGGTGAGGGCGGGCGGTGGCAATAGCGACGCGCGTCACTTCGTGGAGGCACCGGCCCTCACCCCAGCCCTCTCCCGCAAGCGGGAGAGGGAGCCCACAGTGGGTCGAGGTCACGTTGTCACAAAAGCAGGAAGGGCGCTCCGGCGCCCTTCCTGCTTTTTACTTTTCCGGCGTTCCCGTAGCGCTGCGCAGCGTCGTCAGCAAATCGATCGGCAGCGGAAACACGATGGTCGAACTCTTGTCCCCCGCGATCTGCGTCAGCGTCTGCATGTAGCGCAGCTGCATCGCCTGCGGCTGCCGCGCCAGCATCTGCGCGGCTTCCAGCAGCTTCACCGAGGCCTGCAGTTCGCCTTCGGCATGGATCACCTTGGCGCGCCGCTCGCGCTCGGCCTCGGCCTGGCGGGCGATGGCGCGGACCATGGTCTCGTTCAGGTCGACGTGCTTGATCTCGACGTTCGAGACCTTGATGCCCCAGCCGTCGGTCTGCGCGTCCAGCGCCTGCTGGATGTCGAGGTTGAGCTTCTCGCGCTCGGCCAGCATCTCGTCGAGCTCATGCTTGCCCAGCACCGAGCGCAGCGTGGTCTGCGCCAGCTGGCTGGTGGCTTCGAGGAAGTTCGCCACCTGGATGATGGCGCGTTCGGGATCGACCACGCGGAAGTACACCACCGCATTGACCTTGACCGAAACGTTGTCGCGCGAGATCACGTCCTGCGGCGGCACATCCATCACCACCGTGCGCAGGTCGACCCGGACCATCTGCTGCACCGCCGGGATCAGCAGCACCAGTCCCGGGCCCTTGACCTTCCAGAAGCGCCCGAGCATGAACACCACGCCGCGTTCGTATTCGCGCAGCACGCGGAACGAGGTGATCACCAGCAGTGCCAGCAGGAAGATCACACCGCCGAAGCTGAATCCGTAGGCCATGGTCAGGCTCCCTTGTCAGGGGTCGGTTGGGAAGGGGAGGCCGGCGCGCTGCCGGCGGCGATCACTTCGAGCACCAGGCCACTGCGTCCGGTGACCAGCACCGGCGTGCCGCGCGCCAGCGGCGTGGCGCTGCGCACGCGCCAGGTCTCGCCGCGCACGCTGGCCCAGCCTTCTTCGCGCAGGTCGTCGAGCAGCTCGCCGCGGCTGCCCACCAGCGTGTCGGCGCCGCTGACCACCGGGCGCTTGCGCGAGCGCATCAGCATCGCCGACATGCCGAACACGAACACCGCCGACAGCGCCGACATCGCCGCCACCATCGGCAGCGGCACGCCGAAGCCGGGCACGTCGGTGTCGATCAGCATCACCGCGCCGAAGGCGAAGGCGATGATGCCGCCGACCCCCAGCGCGCCGAAAGTGGGCAGGAACAGCTCCGCCACCATGCAGCCGATGCCCAGCGCCACCAGCGCCAGCCCGGCGTAGTTCACCGGCAGCATGTGCAGCGCGAACAGCGCCAGCAGCAGGCAGATCGCGCCGACGATGCCGGGCACCACCATGCCCGGCGTGGAGAACTCGAAGATCAGCGCGTAGATGCCGATCATCATCAGCAACAGCGCCACGCTGGGCTCGGTGATCACGGCCAGGAAGCGGTTGCGCCAGTCGGGCTCCAGCGTCACGGTGGGGGCGTTGCGCGTGTGCAGCGTGCTGGCCTTGCCGCCGGCGGCGGTCAGCTTGCGCCCGTCGAGCTGGCTCAGCAGCGCGGGCAGGTCGGACGCGACCACATCGATCACGCGTTGCGCCAGCGCCTCGTCGGCCGACAGGCTGACCGATTCGCGCACCGCGCGCTCGGCCCATTCGGCGTTGCGCCCGCGCAGCTGCGCCAGGCCGCGGATATAGGCCGAGGCATCGTGCAGCTGCTTGCGCGCCATGGCATCGCCGGTCGCGGGCGCGCTGGCGGGGGCCGACGCGGGGCTCGCGCCGGGCAGCGCGTCAGGCTTCTGCGGGCCGCCGATGCCGACCTGCACCGGCGTCGCCGCGCCCAGGTTGGTGCCCGGCGCCATCGCCGCGAGATGGCTGGCATAGAGGATGTAGGTGCCCGCGCTGGCCGCGCGCGCGCCGCCGGGAGAGACATAGCTGGCCACCGGCACCGGCGAGGCCAGGATCGCCTGGATGATGTCGCGCATCGACGCATCGAGCCCGCCGGGCGTGTCCATCTCCAGCACCACCAGCTGCGCCCCGGCTTCGCGGGCGCGTGCCATGCCGCGCAGGATAAAGCTGGCGCTGGCCGGGCTGACCGCGCCTTTCAGGGGGATCACGTACACCGGCGCGGTGGCCGTGGCCGTGCCCGCCGGCGGGGCCGCGGCGCCGCTGCCGCCGAAGGCAAGCGCGCAGCACGCCAGCACCAGGCTGGACAGCAGCCGGAAGGCCCGCAGCAATGCGGTGGCAGGGTTCATGGCAGGGGCGGGGCACGCGAGGTGCCGTGGTGGCGCCACTTCAAGTGTAGGCCACCGGGCACATCTTGCACGCGGCCCCGCCGGCCCGAGCGCTCAGGCCGCCGCGAGTTCAGGCCCGGCCGAGCCGGGCGGTGCGGGCGCAAGTTCGGGCAGGGCCTCGACCAGCGCATGCAGCGCGGCGCTGGCCATCGACGGCTGCCACGCCAGCAGCGTGCGCACCCGGCCTGCCGCCCCCAGGCTGTGCTGCTGGATCGCGGGCAGGTCGCGGTACAGGCCCAGCACCGAGCGCGGCACGATCGCCGCGCCGATGCCGGCCGCCACGCAGGCGACGATGGCATGGTAGGAGCTGAGCTGCAGCACGCGCGGCGTCGGCGCGGTGCCGGTCCCGTACCAGGTCTCGAGCCGCGCGCGGTAGTTGCAGCCCGGCTCGAACGCCAGCAGCGTCGGCACTTCCAGGTCAGCCGCGCTGTGCACCGGGCGATGGTGCGCGCGCGTGATCACCACCAGCTCTTCCTCGAACACCGGCAGCGCGCGCAGCGCCGGGTCGGCCAGCGGCTCGGCCACGAAGGCGCAGTCGACCTCGAAGCGCGCCAGCGCATCGAACGCCTGCCGCGTCGCCAGCGTCACCAGTTCCAGCTGCACCTCGGGCCAGGCCTGGTGATACGCCGCCAGCACCTGGGGCAGGCGGCTCGCGGCGGTGCTTTCCATCGAGGCAATGCGCAGCCGGCCATGCGGGCGGGCCGGCAGCACCGCCTGGCGCGCTTCTTCAGTCATGGTCAGGATGCGGCAGGCGTAGTCGAACAAGGTCTGGCCCGACGGGGTCAGCACCATGCGCCGCCCGTCGCGCACGAACAGGTCGACGCCCAGCGACTGTTCCAGCTGGCGGATGCGGGTGGTGACATTGGACTGCACCCGGTGCAGCCGCTCGGCCGCGCGGGTGACGCCGCCGGCTTCGACGACGGCGCGGAAAATCTCGAGCGCGGCAAGGTCCATGGCGGGGCTCCGGCTGATCCATCTGGAATCAAGATGTCTGGCATCTTGATAATTCATTTTTCGGGATGATGATGGCAGCGTAGCATACAGACATCGCAATGCAACCGCTGCCCCCGCAGCCACCCCCGATGCCGACGCCGCACAGCCTGGAGTCTGAACACCCTGCCGCGCGCGTGGCCGCCGCCGCGCCAGCGCGCCGCGAGGCCGGACCGTTCGCGGTGGCGCTGGCGGGCCTGGTGTCGCTGGCGGTGGTGATGGGCATCGGCCGCTTCGCCTTCACGCCGCTGCTGCCGATGATGCTGCATGACGGCACGGTCACGTTGCAGCAGGGCGGCTGGCTTGCGACCGTGAACTACATCGGCTACTTCGTCGGTGCCGCGGTGTGCATGTTTATCCGGCCCGATGCGGTGCGCATGGTGCGCTGGGGCCTGGTGGCCACGGTGCTGCTGACGCTGGGCATGGCCTTGCCGGGCGGCATGCCCGCGTGGTCGCTGTGGCGCGCCGCCGCGGGCGTCGCCAGCGCCGTGGTGATGGTCTACACCGCCGGCTGGTGCCTGCAGCGGCTGGCCGAGCTGGGCAAGCCCGAGCTGGCCGGGCTGATCTTCTGCGGCCCGGGCCTGGGCATCGTCGTCACCGGGCTGGGCGCATCCGGCATGGTGGGCGCGGGCTGGCATGCTGACCATGGCTGGCTGGCCTTCACCGCGCTGGCGGTGGTGCTGGTGGTGGCGGTGTGGCGGATTTTCGTGGCGCCGCCCGCGGTGGCGGCAGCGGCACCAGCGCCCTCGACGGACGCCGCCGGTGCCGGCGACGCGCGGCTCGACGCCCAGACCTGGGTGCTGACGCTGGCCTACGGCCTGGCCGGCTTCGGCTACATCATCACCGCGACCTTCCTGCCCGTGATCGCGCGCGAAGCGCTGCCCGGCACGGTGTGGGCCGACCTGTTCTGGCCGATCTTCGGCGCGGGTGTGGCGCTGGGCGCGTTCCTGGCGACGCGGGTCGGCATGGGGCACGACAACCGCAAGCTGCTGGCGTGGCTGTACGGCATGCAGGCGCTGGGCGTGGCGATCGCGGTGATGTGGCCCAGCGTGGCCGGCTTTGCGCTCAGCAGCTTGCTGGCGGGGCTGCCCTTCACCGCGCTGGTGGCGTTTGCGATGCGCGAGGCGCGGCGGCTGTGGGGGCCGCACGCACCACGGCTGATGGGCCTGATGACCGCGTCCTACGGCCTGGGCCAGATCGCCGGCCCGCCGCTGGCGACCGCGCTGGTGGCGCGCACCGGCGGCTTTGCCGCTTCGCTGGCGTGCGCCGCGGCGGCGCTGGCGCTGGGGGCGCTGGTATTCGCGTGGATGCGGCGCGCGTGGCCGCTGCCGGCTGCCTGAGTGGCCTTCCGGGGAGCGGCCTTCCGAGAGCGCCCCAGGCCCGCGGCCAAGGTACGCTAAAGTATTGCCTTTGCCGCCCGGCGCCACGCGAGCGGTTGCGCGCCCGCCGTGCAGCCCGCGGCGCCGCACAGAAGGCCGGGGCCGTACCCGGCACGCCAGACCCGGCGGCGCAGGAGCGACCCCATGTCTTTTGCCTTGCAGCCCGCGCGCGCCGCGGGCGCTTCCCATCCCGTCACAGCCGAAGAACAGCGCGTGCGCGTCGACCTGGCCGCCGCCTATCGCCTGGCCGCGCACGAGGGCTGGGATGACCTGATCTACACCCATATCTCGGCCACGGTGCCGGGCGAGCCGGATCACTTCCTGATCAACCCGTTCGGCTTTGCCTTCGACGAGATCCGCGCCAGCGACCTGGTCAAGATCAATGGCCGCGGCGAAGTCGTCGGCGACACCGTGCATCCGGTCAACGTGACCGGCTTCGCGCTGCACGCGGCGGTGCATGCCGCGCGCGCCGATGCGATGTGCGTGATGCACCTGCATAACACCGCCGGCATCGCGGTGTCGGCGCAGGCGGCGGGGCTGCTGCCGCTGTCGCAGCATGCCATGCGTTTCCATGGGCGCATCGCCTACCACGACTACGAGGGCCTGGCCTTCACCCCGGCCGAGGGCGCGCGGCTGACCGCATCGCTGGGCGCGCATCCGGCCATGCTGTTGCGCAACCACGGCACGCTGACGGTGGGCCGCACCGTGGCCGAAGCCTATGTGCTGATGGCGACGCTGATCAAGGCCTGCGAGATCCAGATCGCGGCGCAGGCGGGCGGCGCGCTGGTGCAGCCCCCCGCCGCCGTGGCGGACCGGACCTCGGCGCAGCTGTACGACGATGGCGCCGTTGAAGGCGTGCTGGAATGGCCCGCGCTGCTGCGCAAACTGGATAGAATCGATCCTTCTTACCGGGACTGAAGGGAAGGACTTTTCCGCCCGGATCACAACAATCAAGCACAGGAGCAATGTATGCCGACTTTCCACGTCGAAATGTTTGAAGGCCGCACCATCGAGCAGAAGCGCAAGTTTGTCGAGGAAGTGACCCGCGTCAGCTGCGAAACGCTGGGCTGCTCGCCGTCGGCGGTCGACATCATCATCACCGACGTCAAGCGCGAGAACTGGGCCACCGGCGGCGAGCTGTGGGCCGACAAGAAGTAAGGCGCCAGGCCGCTCCACACTGAACCCCATGCAGCACTTCGCCTCCGACAACTACGCCGGCTTCTGCCCGGAATCGCTCAAGTATTTCCTCGAAGCCAACGGCAGCGGCCATGAGCAGGCCTATGGTGACGACAGCTGGACGCAGAAGGTCTGCGACCGCATCCGCGACCTGTTCCAGACCGATTGCGAAGTGTTCTTCGTGTTCAACGGCACGGCGGCCAATTCGCTGGCGCTGTCGGCGCTGTGCCAGTCGTACCACTCGGTGATCTGCCACGAACTGGCGCACATCGAGACCGACGAATGCGGCGGGCCGGAGTTCTTCTCCAACGGCTCCAAGCTGCTGACCGCGCCGGGCGAGAACGGCAAGCTCACGCCCGACGCGGTCGAGGCGCTGGTCACGCGCCGCGCCGACATCCATTACCCCAAGCCCAAGGTGGTGTCGCTGACGCAGTCGACCGAAGTCGGCACCGTGTACAGCGTCGAAGAGGTGCGCGCGATCGCCGCCATTGCCAAGCGCCGGCAGTTGCGCGTGCATATGGACGGCGCGCGCTTTGCCAACGCGGTGGCGTCGCTGGGCGTGCATCCATCGGAAATCACCTGGCGCGCGGGCGTCGACGTGCTGTGCTTCGGCGGCACCAAGAACGGGCTGCCGGTGGGCGAGGCGGTGGTGTTCTTCGACCGCCGCCTGGCCGAGGACTTTGCCTACCGCGTCAAGCAGGCCGGGCAGCTGGCGTCGAAGATGCGCTTTATCTCCGCGCCGTGGCTGGGCTTGCTCGAGAACGACGTATGGCTCGCCAACGCGCGCCATGCCAATGCGATGGCGCAACTGCTGCAGCAGCGCATCCGCGACATCCCCGGTGTGCGCATCATGTTCCCGACGCAATCCAACGCGGTTTTCGCCGAGCTGCCGCTGCCGGCGATCGAGGCGCTGCGCGCAAAGGGCTGGCGCTTCTACACCTTTATCGGCGCGGGCGGCTGCCGTTTCATGTGTTCGTGGGACCTGCACCCGCAAACCGTGGAGGCGCTGGCCGCCGACATGCGCGCCGCCTGCGGCACGTAGCGGCGCCGAATCCCGCCTGCGCATACTGATAACGACGAGACACAGGAGCCCCCATGACTTACCGATTCTGCCCGCAGTGCGGCGGGCCGCTGGAGCTGCTGCCGCTGTCCGGGCGCGAACGCCACGCCTGCGTGCAGCAGGACTGCGGCTTCGTGCACTGGAACAACCCGCTGCCGGTGCTGGCGGCGGTGGTGGAGTACCAGGACAAGCTGCTGCTGGCGCGCAACGCCGCATGGCCGGAGAAAATGTTCGCGCTGGTGACGGGCTTCCTGGAACGCGACGAGCCGCCCGAACTGGGTGTCGCGCGCGAGCTGAAGGAAGAGACCAACCTCGATACCGAATCGGTCGCGCTGATCGGCGTCTACGAGTTCATGCGCAAGAACGAGCTGATCATCGCCTATCACGTCAAGGCCACGGGTACCGTCGAACTGTCCGAGGAACTGGCCGAGTACAAGCTGGTGGCGCCCGAGGACGTGCGCGTGTGGTCGGCCGGCACCGGCTTTGCGGTGGCCGACTGGCTTGCCGCGCGGGGCTACCCGGTGCGCTTCTTCGACCGCCAGACCGGCGCCGACATTCCGGACCCGCGCCGGCCCCACGACTTCACCCAGGTCGGCGCTTCGCTACAATACCGCTGGTAAGGCCGGTTTTCCCGCCGGCCTCCCGCCCCCAGGCATCAAAGGAAGAGACGAATGGAGTTCCAGAAAGAAGTGGATGCGCGCGGCCTGAACTGCCCGCTCCCTATCCTGCGCACCAAGAAGGCCCTGGCCGACATGGCCAGCGGCGACGTGCTCAAGGTGCTGGCCACCGATCCCGGCGCCACGCGCGATTTCCAGGCCTTTGCCAAGCAGACCGGCAATGAGCTGCTGTCGCACTCGGAAGTCGACAAGGTGTTCGTGTTCTACATGCGCCGCCGCTGACGGGCGGCATGCGGGCCCCGCACCGGGCGGGCCTGGACGAAGAAAAAGCCGCTTGAAGCGGCTTTTTCTTGATGTGCGCGAGGCGAATGCTCAGCTGTTCGGTCGCGTCAGGTGCTCGCGCGATTCCAGGTAGGCGCTGAAATCGGTGCCGACTTCGGGGTGCTTCAGCGCAAACTCCACCGTCGCCTTCAGGTAGCCCAGCTTGCTGCCGCAGTCATAGCGGCGGCCCTGGTAGCGGTAGGCCAGCACCTGTTCCTGGCCCAGCAGCGACTGGATCGCGTCGGTCAGCTGCAGCTCGCCGCCTGCGCCGGGCTTGAGCTCGCGCAGGTGGTCGAAGATGCGCGGCGTCAGGATGTAGCGCCCGACCACGCCCAGGTTGGACGGCGCATCTTCCGGCGCCGGCTTCTCGACGATGCCCGAGACCTTGATCACGTCATCGTCCCATTCGCGCCCATCGATCACGCCGTAGGAGCGGCTCTGCTCGGGCGTGATTTCCTCGACGCCCAGCACCGAGCAGTTGTAGTGGTTGAAGGCGTCGACCATCTGCTTCATCACCGGCGGCTGGCCGTCGATCAGGTCATCGGCCAGCATCACCGCGAACGGCGTGTCGCCCACCAGCTTGGCCGCGCACAGCACCGCGTGGCCCAGGCCCAGCGCTTCGGGCTGGCGCACGTAGTAGCACTCCACGTTGGCCGGCTTGATCGAGCGCACCACATCCAGCAGCGCCTGCTTGTTCTTCGCTTCGAGCTCGACTTCCAGTTCGAAGGCCTTGTCGAAATGGTCCTCGATGGCGCGCTTGGAGCGGCCGGTGACGAAGATCATCTCGGTAATGCCGGCTGCCATGGCTTCTTCCACGGCGTACTGGATCAGCGGCTTGTCCACCACCGGAAGCATTTCCTTGGGGCTGGCCTTGGTGGCTGGCAGGAAGCGGGTGCCCAGGCCCGCAACCGGGAACACAGCCTTGGTGACGCGATTTTCCATATCAGGTGTACCTCTCAGATTCCAATCCATAACCCTGCCAGCCAGCGCGGGCGCCGTCTGTCCGGTTCTGTCCGACGATGCCGGCACAGAACCCCCGGCTGGCAGGGGCGTGATGCAGGCGCCTGGCCGACCGTTGGGTCAGGCCGGCAGCCGCTGCAGCTGGCCCTGCAGCTTGGCCAGCGTCTGCTCGAAATCGGACAGGCGCTGCGTCTCTTGCGCCACCACCGCGGGCGGTGCCTTGGCGACAAAGCTCTCGTTCGACAGCTTGGCGCGGCACTTGCCGATCTCGCCACCGATGCGTTCGACTTCCTTCGACAGGCGCGCGCGCTCGGCGGCGACATCGATCTCGATCTTCAGCAGCAGGTGGTTGCCCCCGGCAATCGCGACCGGCGCACCGGCGCCCTCCGCTTGCAGGGTGGCTTCATCTTCGAAGACGCGAACTTCCGAAAGTTTCGCCAGCGCCTGGATATGTGCGCTGGCCGCCTTCAGGAAGGCGCTGTCGCCCTGCGCATACAGCGGGATGCGCTGCGCCGGCGAGATGTTCATTTCGCCGCGCAGGTTGCGGCAGGCGTCGATCACTTCCTTCAGGCGCGCCACCCACTGTTCCGCATTCTCGTCGATCTTGGCGACGGCGGGCAGCGGATACGGCTGCAAAGCGATCGTTTCCGCACCATCGCCGCTGGCGCGGCCGGCCAGCGGGGCCACCTTCTGCCACAGTTCCTCGGTGATGAACGGAATGATCGGATGCGCCAGGCGCAGCACGGTCTCGAGCACGCGCAGCAGCGTGCGGCGCGTGGCGCGCTGCTGGGCCGGGGTGCCGTTCTGGATCTGCACCTTGGCCAGTTCCAGGTACCAGTCGCAGTACTCGTCCCAGACGAACTTGTAGATCGCGTTGGCGATATTGTCGAAGCGGTATTCGGCAAAGCCCTTTTCGACCTCGGCCTCCACGCGCTGCAGCAGCGACACGATCCAGCGGTCGGCCTGCGAGAAATCGAGGTAGCCGTCCGGACCGCAGTCCTGGTTGCACGGGCCCATGCCGCAGTCATGGCCCTCCGTGTTCATCAGCACGAAGCGGGTGGCGTTCCACAGCTTGTTGCAGAAGTTGCGGTAGCCCTCGCAGCGGCCGGTATCGAAGTTGATGTTGCGTCCGAGCGTGGCCAGCGAGGCGAAGGTGAAGCGCAGCGCGTCGGCGCCGAAGGCCGGGATGCCCTCGGGGAATTCCTTCTTCGTCTTCTTCTCGATCTTGGGCGCGTCCTTGGGCCGGCGCAGGCCGGTGGTGCGCTTCTTCAGCAGCGTGTCGAGGTCGATGCCGTCGATCAGGTCGACCGGGTCGAGCGTGTTGCCCTCGGACTTGCTCATCTTCTTGCCTTCCGAATCGCGCACCAGGCCGTGCACGTAGACGGTATGGAAGGGCACCTTGCCGGTGAAGTGCTTGGTCATCATGACCATGCGCGCCACCCAGAAGAAGATGATGTCGTAGCCGGTGACCAGCACCGACGACGGCAGGAAGTGCTTCAGCTCGGGCGTTTCCTCGGGCCAGCCCAGCGAGGAGAACGGCACCAGCGCCGACGAGAACCAGGTGTCGAGCACGTCTTCCTCGCGGCGCAGCGCGCCGGTGCTGCCGGCGGCCTTCGCCTTGGCGAGCGCTTCCTCTTCGGTGCGGCCGACGAAGCAGTTGCCGGCGTCGTCGTACCACGCCGGGATCTGGTGGCCCCACCACAGCTGGCGCGAGATGCACCAGTCCTGGATATTGCCCAGCCACTGGTTGTAGGTGCTGATCCAGTTCTCCGGCACCAGCTTGATCTCGCCGCTCTGCACGGCCTCGAGCGCGACCTCGGCGATCGAGCGGCCCGGGTAGAAAGTGCCTTCCGGCGCCGGCTTGCTCATGGCGACGAACCACTGGTCGGTCAGCATCGGCTCGATCGCGCTGCCGGTGCGCTCGCTTCGCGGGGTCATCAGCTTGTGCTTCTTGACGTCTTCGAGCAGGCCCTGCTTGTCGAGGTCGTCGACGATGGCCTTGCGCGCGTCGAAGCGGTCCAGGCCGGCATAGGCGGCGGGGGCGTCGGCAACGATCTTCGCGTCCAGCGTCAGGATCGACAGCTGCGGCAGGTTGTGGCGCTGGCCGACGGCGTAGTCGTTGAAGTCGTGGCCCGGGGTCACCTTGACCACGCCGGTGCCGAACTCGCGGTCGACGTAGTCGTCGGCGATCACCGGGATCTGGCGGCCGGTCAGCGGCAGGTGCACCGACTTGCCGATCAGGTGCGCGTAGCGCTCGTCTTCCGGATGCACCATCACGGCGACGTCGCCGAGCATGGTTTCCGGACGCGTGGTGGCCACGGTCAGGTGGGTCAGGCCGCCCTTGGCGTCAGCCTCGACCAGCGGATAGCGGATATGCCACAGCGAGCCTTCTTCCTCGACGCTGTCGACTTCCAGGTCGGACACCGCGGTGCCCAGCACCGGGTCCCAGTTGACCAGGCGCTTGCCGCGGTAGATCAGGCCCTGCTCGTACAGGCGCACGAACACCTCGGTGACCGCCTTCGACATCTCCGGCGACATGGTGAAGTACTCGCGGCTCCAGTCGATCGACGCGCCCATGCGCCGCACCTGGCGGGTGATGGTCGAGCCCGACTCTTCCTTCCAGGCCCACACCTTCTCGGTGAACTTCTCGCGGCCGAGGTCATGGCGCGACACCCCCTGGCCCTCGAGCTGGCGCTCCACCACGATCTGCGTGGCGATGCCGGCGTGGTCGGTGCCCGGCACCCACAGCGTGTTGGCCCCGGCCATGCGTGCATGGCGCGCCAGGCCATCCATGATGGTCTGGTTGAAGGCATGGCCCATATGCAGCGTGCCGGTCACATTGGGCGGCGGCAGCTGGATCGCGAAGTCCGGGCGGGCAGGATCGAAGGTGGGCTTGGCGATGCCGCGCTTCTCCCACTCGGGGCCCCATTTCGCCTCGATGGCGGCGGGTTCGAAGCTCTTGGCAAGCGATTGGTCTTGGGCGGTCATGCTGGGATGTCGAGGTTGGCGTCTGGATGCGTGGCAGGTGCGGTGCCCTGCGCCTGGCGGTCGCTGGCGGCCCGGGAAGGCCGGCCTGGCGCCAGTGAAACGACAAATTATACGGGGGCGGGCGGCCGGTGCCTATTTCGTGGCCGGAGCCGGCCGGTGCGCGGCTTGTGCGCGGCTTGTGCGCGGGCTCGTGCGTGCCTCCCGGCGCCAGGCCGGATGTGATTTATGGAACAGGGCCCCCCGGTATAATTGCGGCGATTCCACTAGGCCTTTCCGATGTCCGACCTGCTCGCCAACCTGAACGCCGAACAACTAGCCGCCGTCACCCTGCCTGACGAACCGGCGCTGATCCTGGCGGGCGCGGGCAGCGGCAAGACGCGCGTGCTGACCACCCGCATCGCCTGGCTGATCCAGAACGGGCACGTCTCGCCCGCGGGCATCCTGGCGGTGACCTTTACCAACAAGGCCGCCAAGGAGATGCAGACGCGGCTGTCGTCGATGCTGCCGATCAACACCCGCGGCATGTGGATCGGCACCTTCCACGGCCTGTGCAACCGCATGCTGCGCGCGCATTTCCGCGACGCCGGGCTGCCCCAGACCTTTGCCATCCTAGACAGCCAGGACCAGCTGTCGGCGCTCAAGCGGCTGCTCAAGTCGCTCAACGTCGACGACGAGAAATACCCGGCCAAGAACCTGCAGTACTTCATCAACAACGCCAAGGAGCAGGGCCTGCGCCCGGCCGACGTCGAGGCCAACGACGATTTCAACAAGCGCTTCGTCGACCTCTACGCCGCCTACGACATGCAGTGCCAGCGCGAGGGCGTGGTCGACTTCGCCGAGCTGCTGCTGCGCTGCTATGAGCTGCTGCGCTACAACGACGCCATCCGCCAGCACTACCAGCACCGCTTCCGCCACGTGCTGGTCGACGAGTTCCAGGACACCAACGTGCTGCAGTACCAGTGGCTCAAGCTGCTGGCCGGCCACGGCACGCGGAACCCGGCCGCGGTCTTTGCCGTGGGCGACGACGACCAGAGCATCTACGCCTTCCGCGGCGCCAATGTCGGCAACATGCGCGATTTCGAGCATGAGTTCCGCGTGCGCCGGATGATCAAGCTGGAGCAGAACTACCGCTCGCACGGGCATATCCTGGATTCGGCCAACCACCTGATCTCGCACAACGCGCGCCGCCTGGGCAAGAACCTGCGCACCGACGCCGGCCACGGCGAGCCGGTGCGGGTGTTCCAGGCTGGCTCCGACGGCCAGGAGGCCGCCTGGATCATCGAGGAGATCCGCGACCAGATCGCGCAGGGCGCGAGCCGCGCCGAGATCGCCATCCTGTACCGCAGCAATGCGCAGTCGCGCGTGATCGAGCATGCGCTGTTCTCGGCCGGCATCCCGTATCGCGTCTATGGCGGCCTGCGCTTCTTCGAGCGCGCCGAAATCAAGCACGCGCTGGCCTACATGCAGCTGCTGGAGAACCCGCGCAACGACGCCGCCTTCGGCCGCGTGGTGAACTTCCCCGCGCGCGGCATCGGCGCGCGCTCGCTGGAAGTGCTGCAGGACATGGCGCGCCAGTATGACTGCGCGCTGGCCGAGGCGGTGGCCTACGTGCCCGGCGCGGCCGGCAGCAAGCTGGCGGCGTTCACGCGCCTGATCGACGCCATGCGCGAGGAAACGCGCCGCCTGACGCTGCCCGAGACCGTCGAGTACGTCATCAACAATAGCGGCCTGATCACCTACTACCAGGGCGAGAAGGAAGGCCAGGACCGCATCGAGAACTTGCAGGAACTGGTCACCGCGGCGCAGGCGTTCGTGACGGAAGAGGGCTACGGGCTCGATGCGCTCGCCGCGGTGATCCCCGCCGACCGCGCGCCCGCGGCGCCGGCGCTGGCCGACGGCGACCAGGCGCAGCAACTGCTCGATCCCGAGGCGCTGCCGGTGGTGATGACGCCGCTGGTGGCATTCCTGACCCACGCCTCGCTCGAGGCCGGCGACAACCAGGCCCAGGCCGGCCAGGACGCGGTGCAGATGATGACCGTGCACGCAGCCAAGGGCCTGGAGTTCGACGTGGTCTTCATCAGCGGGCTGGAAGAAGGGCTGTTCCCGCACGAGAACAGCATGATGGACCCAGACGGCCTGGAGGAAGAGCGCCGGCTGATGTACGTGGCGATCACGCGCGCGCGCAAGCGGCTCTATATGTCGTTCGCGCAAAGCCGCATGCTGCATGGCCAGACCCGCTACCACGTGCGCTCGCGCTTCTTCGAGGAACTGCCCGAGGCCTCGCTCAAATGGCTGACGCCGCCGGCGCAGGGCTACGGCGGCGTGCGCCGCCAGGAACGCGACAATGCCTGGGGCCGCGACTGGTTCCGCAAGCCGGAAGATGTGCCCTATACCGGCACCAGGCCCACCGGCGGCATGGACAACGGCAACGGCTATGCCGATGCCAGGCGTGAGGCCGGCACCGGCTTCCGCGTCGGCCAGTCGGTGTTCCACAACAAGTTCGGCGAAGGCGTGATCACCGCGCTGGAAGGCGAAGGCGCGGATGCGCGCGCCAATATCAACTTTAAGCGCCACGGGGCCAAGTGGCTGGCGCTGTCGGTGGCGAAGCTGGACGCGATCGATTGAGAAGCGCCGGCCATGCCGGCGCCTCTCACAGCGCTCAGGACAGCGCGTGCCGCACTTCGCCGGCCTTGGGCTCGGGACTGTCCACGGTCAGCAGCGGATTGATGAACAGCGACGCCACCGCGCCGACGCCCAGCAACGCCCCCGAGATCATGAACGGCAGGTCATAGCTGCCGGTCCGCTCGATCAGGTAGCCGAACACCACCGGCGACACCATGCCGGCCAGGCCGAAGCCGGTGTTCATCATGCCGCCCGCGGTGCCGGCGTACTTGCCGGCAATGTCCAGCGGCAGGCTCCACAGCACGGCATTGGTCAGCTCCAGGAAGAAGAACGACAGCGACAGCAGGATCACCGCGTTGACGGCATCGGCGGTGAAGGTCATCGGCGCGATGAACAGCAGCGAGCCGGCCAGGCCGACGAACAGGATCGCGCCGCGCGCCAGGCGCAGGTTGCCGGTGCGCCGGTAGAGGCGGTCCGACAGCACGCCGCCGAGCGTGTCGCCGACCACGCCCGCCATCAGCGGCAGCGCGGTGAACAGCGCCAGCTGCTTCAGGTCGAAACCGCGCGCTTCCTTCAGGTACGAAGGCAGCCACGTCAGGTAGACCCACAGCGACCAGCCGTAGCAGAAGTCGACGAAGGTCACCAGCCACATGCGGCGGAACAGCCGGCGCCACGGTGTCGGCGCCTTCGCCGCCTGCTGCGAATCGCCGCGCCGGTAGCCGATCTCCTGCAGTTCTTCCGGCGTGACGCGCTTGTGCTGGTCGGGCGAGTCCTTGAACATCAGCGCGTACAGCACGGTCCAGCCCAGGCTTACCGCACCCAGCACGACAAAGGCCTCGCGCCATCCCGCCGTGGCGACGATGGCCAGCACGATCGGCGGCGTGATGGCGCCACCCAGCCGCGCGAAACTGTGCGTAATGCCCTGCGCGAAGCCGCGCTCGGCCACCGGCATCCAGTAGGTGAAGGCGCGCGTGGCGGTCGGGAACGCGCCGCCTTCGCCGACCCCCAGCGCGAAGCGCAATACCACCAGCATCAGCACGCTGCCGGCGAAGCCGGTCAGCACCGTGGCCACGCCCCAGATCAGCGACAGCACGATCAGCACCTTCTTGGGCCCGAACTTGTCGGACATCCAGCCGCCGAGGATCTGCATGGCGGCATAGGGATAGGCAAAGGCCGAGAACACCAGCCCGAGTTGCGATGACGTCAATCCCATCTCTTCGCGGATCAGCGGGGCGGCGACCGAGATGTTGACGCGGTCGATATAGGCGATGAAATACATCAGGCACATGACGCCGAGGATCATGTGACGGGTCTTGATGCGTTGCTTCATAACCACCTCCTATGCGCGGCGGGCGCGCGTGGCGTGAGCGGGGCGGCGGCCGGCGCATGGTCCATTGCCATGCGCGTGCGGCTCGTCAGGGGCGCGCCAGGGGCAAGTCCTGGCCGCGCTGCCCCGTCCTTGAGCAAACAGCTGTGTGTCTCCGTGTGTGTCTCCGGAAATCCTGGGTGGGGGAATGGGCTCCTTGGCGAGGGTTGGGGAAGGGAAGGGCGTCAGGTCAGGCAGGGTCCAGCAGCTTGAGCCGCTGCACCTTGCCGGAGGGCCCGCGCGGCAATTCCGCGATGAAGCGGAATTCCCTGGGCGTCTTGTAGCGGCCCAGCTCGCGCAGGCAGTGCGCGCGCAGCGCCGCGTCGTCGCAGGCCACGGCCTCGCGCCTGACGATGAAGGCGACGATCTCCTGCCCGTAGGCCGGGTCGGGCACGCCCACCGCCGCCGCTTCCAGCACGCCCGGATGGCGCAGCAGCGCTTCGTCGATCTCGCGCGGCGCGATGTTCTCGCCGCCCTTGATGATCAGTTCCTTGGCGCGGCCGGTGATGTAGAAGTAGCCCTGCGCATCGCGGTAGCCGAGGTCGCCGGTGCGCAGCCAGCCGTCGGGCGTGAAGGCCTCGCGCGTGAGCTCGGGCGCCTTGTAGTAGCCCGCCATCACGTTCTCGCCTTGCAGCACGATCTCGCCGATCTCGCCGTCGGGCAGCGGCCTTCCGTCGCGCCCCAGCACGCGGGCTTGCGTGCCGGACGGGCGCCCGATGCTGCCGATGCGCCGCTGCCGCGGATCGAGCGGATTGCTGAACGCCGGCGCCGCGGTCTCGGTCATGCCCATGGTCTCGATCACGCCGATGCCGAAGCGCCGCTCGAACGCCCGATGGTGCTCCGGCGGCAATGCGGCGGAAGCCGAGCGGCAGAAGCGCACGCCGGCCGGCGCGCGGCCGTCGGGATCGTTGAGCAGGTAGGCGATGATGGTCGGCACCACGTTGAGCCAGGTGCAGCCGTGGCGGGCAATGTCGTGCCAGAACGCGCTGGCCGAGAAGCGCATCGGCATCACCACCGAGCCGCCATGCACCAGCGGCGCGATCGCGGTCACCACCAGCCCGTTGATGTGGTACAGCGGCAGCGTGGCCAGCACGCGATCCCCGGCGCCGAGCGCATGCTCGCGGCTGACGCTGGCGCCGTTGGCGGCGAGGTTGCGGTGGGTCAGCAGCACGCCCTTGGGCGTGCCGGTGGTGCCCGAGGTGTACATCAGCAGCGCGGGATGGTGCGGCTGCGGTGGCGGCAGAGCAGCGGCGCCGGGCCGCAGTACCGGCAGCGCGGGCAAAGCGCCACTGTCCGGTGCGGTGACGACCACTGGCACCTCGACGCCGGCTTCGGCCAGTGCCGTGCGGATCGCGGCTTCGCCTTCGGGCGAGGTGAACACGAGCCGCGTGTCCGAGTGCCCGAGGATGTAGCGCAGTTGCGCCGGCTGGCACAGCAGGTTGATCGGATTGGCCACCAGCCCGCACGCCATGGTGCCGAGCAGCAGCCGCGCGGTCTGCTCGCCGTTGGGCAGGTACACCGACACCGTCTGGCCGCTGGCGAGGCCGGCTTCGGCATAGCGGCGGCCGAGCGCAGCCGCGTCGGCAGCCAGGGCGCTGAAGCTGAGCGCGCGGCCGCTGTCGGGAGACAGCAGGTAGGGTTGGCCGGGGGCTTGCGCGGCACGGGCGGCCAGCAGCGTGGCCAGGGTGTCGAGCACGTCGGGGCGGATGCGCGCGTTCATTGGCCGACCCTCGCGAAGTAGTCGCCCAGCAGCTCGCGCTCGTCGGGCACGCGCTCGGCGATCGGTTCGGCGATGCGGGTGATGTTGAGGTATTGCCGCCAGCCGAGGTTGTCCGAGAAGTTGTTGCCGCCCCAGGTGCCGCAGCCCATCGACAGCGAGAACGGCAGGCCGTTGTCGAAATTGCCGCCGGTGGCGAAGCAGTGCGCCTGGTTGACGATCACGCGCGCCACCGGCAGTTCCTGCCCGAGCTGCAGTGCCTGCTGCGGATCGGCCGTATGCAGCCCGACCGAGTGGCCCGCACCCATGTAGTCATAGAGGCTCGCCACGCGCGCCACGGCGGCCGTGAAGTCGGCGGCGCGATAGAGCGTAAGCACCGGCGAGAGCTTTTCGCCGGAGAAGGGATAGTCGGCGCCGACGCCGGTCTCCGGCACCAGCAGCATGGTCGGCTGCAGCGCACGCACGCGCGCCAGGCCCGCCAGCTCGGCAATGCGCGTCGCGCTCTGGCCGGTGAAGTCGCCGGCGAGCTTGCCATGCCGCCACATCAGTGCCTGCAGTCGGGCTTTTTCCTCCGCCGTGAGCAGCACGCCGCCGACCGCGGCCAGTGCTTCGAGCATGGGCTGGTAGACCGCGTCGAGGATCACCAGGCTGTTCTCCGACGAGCAGCTGGTGGCGTTGTCGAAGGTCTTGGAGCGGACGACCTTTGCCGCCGCATCGGCCAGCGCCGCGCTGCTGTCGACGATGGCGGCAACGTTGCCGGCGCCGACGCCGAACGCCGGCGTGCCGCAGGTGTAGGCCATGCGCACGTTTGCCTGCGAGCCGGTGGCCACTACCAGATCGGCCTGGCGCATCAACGCTGCGGTCGAGGCTTTCGATACCGGCGCGGGCAGCATCTGCACCAGGTCCGCGGACAGGCCGGCGCGCGCGAACTCGGCGTGGATGAACGACAGCAGCAACTCGCACGTGCCCTGTCCCTTGGGCGAGGGCGCCACCACCACGCTGTTGCCGCACTTGAGCGCGTTGATGATCTTGTTGGCCGGCGTCGCCCCGGGGTTGGTCGACGGCGTGATCGCGGCGACCACGCCGACCGGACGCGCGATCTCGGTGATGCCGCTGGCCGGGTCACGCGCGATCACGCCGACGGTCTTGCGTCCGTGCAGGTCGCGCAGCAGGCCCAGGGTCTTGCGATGGTTCTTGCGGATCTTGTCGTCGACGTTGCCAAGGCCGGTGTCGGCCACGGCGCGCTCGGCCAGCAGGCGGTTGCGCGCGGGCTCCATGATGGCCCACGCGGCGGCGGCCACGGCGATGTCGACGGTGGCCTGGCCGGCACGCGCGAACGCGCGCTGCGCCTGCCGGGCGCGCGCCACGATCGCATCGACCTGGTCTTCCTGCGCGGGCACATCGGTGGAAGGGGACTGCTGGCGCTGCAGTATCTGCACACTCATGGATCGGCTCCGGGGTTGGGTCAGTTAGGTCCGCCGCGGCGGCCCCGGATCGAATCTAGTGAACCCGGGCAGGCATGCCGTCCCAATTTGTGCGCATTCGCGAGCACGGCTGCGGGCTGCAACCGGTAATGCAGTTTTCGGGACGCCAGGGCGTCCCGGAATCCGCTAAATTGCATCCATGAGCAATCACTCGAACGCCGCCGCGGTGCGCGCCTTCCGCATCCTGGAGATCCTGTCCGCGGCCGACGGGCCCATGCCGCTGTCGGCCATCGTGCAGCAGATCGGACTGCCCAAGCAGACCGTGCACCGCATCCTCAAGCAGCTGGAAAGCACGTGGCTGGTATCGCGCACCGCGGGCAGCCCCGGCTATGAATGTTCGTCACGCGTGCGCCAGCTTGCCGTCAACGTGCTGATGCAGGCCGGGCCGGCCGCGGCGCGCCACGCGATCCTGCAGCAGCTGGTCGACAAGGTCGGCGAGACCTGCAACCTGACCATGCTGTCGGGCGACGACGTGGTCTACCTGGACCGGGTCGAAACGCAATGGCCGCTGCGCATGCACCTGCAGCCGGGCTCGCGCGTGCCGCTGCATTGCACCGCCAGCGGCAAGCTGTTGCTGGCGTTCCTGCCATGCGCGCAGCGCGAGCGCCTGGTGGCCAACCTGCCGCTGCGCGCGCATTCGGCTCGTACCATCACCGACGCTGCCGCACTGCACGCGGAGCTGGCGCAGACGCGGCGGCGGCGCCTGGGCATCAATAACCAGGAAAACCTTGAGGGGATGATTGCGGTGGCGGTGCCGGTGATGCGCAACCGCAGCCGCGCCTGCGCGGCGATCGCGGTGCAGGCGCCGCTGGCGCGGATGACGATGGACCGGCTGATGGGATTCGTGCCCGACCTGCGCATGGCGGCGGACGCGATGGTGAAGACGTTCGGGGAGTAGGGAAGGTTCCGAATCCCGATGGTTTGCTCCCCTCTCCCGCTCGCGGGAGAGGGGCCGGGGGTGAGGGCAGGCGGGTCCGATTGCTGAAGCCTGCGGGTAAAACAGTTGGCCTTGCTTGATGTGGTCTCTTGCTAGCCCACCCCTCACCCCAACCCTCTCCCCCTGAGGGGAGAGGGAGAACACCTTGCTTGGGCTAGCTCGGGCGGCCTGGGCGCACCCAAGACCGTGCTCGCCTCAGGCGCTTCAGACCACCGGCGCTGCCGGCTCAACCCCCGGCGGCGTCACGTTGAAACACCCGCGGTACGTCGCATAGAACGAGCAATACAGAATCGCCAGCATCAGCAGCGAATACGGCGTGACCAGGAACGACAGCACCGTCTCGGCGCCGAAGGCGCTGAACACGGCTTCCAGGAAGAACGGGATCGCCACCAGCAGCATCGCGAACAGCACCGCGTAGGTGAAGAACGCGCCGCGGTTGCGCCAGCACGCGGTCCAGCTGAAGAACAGCGCCTTGACCGGCGGCACGCCGTGCCACGCCGCCAGCAGCGGGGCGAACCAGAACATCATCGCGATCGGCGTGTACAGCAGCGCGCCGATCAGCATGGCGTAGTAGAGCTGGCGCACCGCCTCGGCGGTCGGTGCTTCCTCTTTCAGCACGATCGGCACCAGCGCGCTCATGTCGACCACCGCGCCGGCGATCAGCCCAAGAATGAACACCAGCCCGGCGTAGATGCCGCCCAGCACCAGCAGGTTGCGCGTGGCTTCCTTGCCGTTGGCGCGGAAGCCGGCCAGCAGCACGGTGGGCAGCACGCGCTTGTTCTGGATCACGTCGCGGCAGGCGGTCATCACGCCGACCGACAGGCCGGGGGTGACCACCAGCAGCGCGATGATGCCGATCAGCGGCACCACGATGGCCAGTTGCGCGGCAATCAGGTAAACGAACAGCAGCATCAGGAAGGTCAGCGGGTTCTTGCGGAACAGCCAGATGCCCTGGCGGAACCAGGTGTAGCCTTCCTTGGCGGGGACTTCCAGTAGTTGCATACGGGTCAGATCCAGGGGAGCGGGGCGCTCGCAGGGTTCGCGGGGTGGGCGTCCAGGCGCCGGCGCAGGATGCGTTCGAAATGGGTCGGATCGTGCGGCTGCAGCATGTCGGCCTCGCGCGGCAGGTAGAAGTCCCACAGTCGCGACACCCAGAAGCGCAGCGCGCCCGCGCGCAGCATGTCTTGCCAGTGCGCGGCTTCGGTCTCGGTCAGCGGCCTGACCGCATGATAAGCCCGCAGCAGCGCCTGCGCGCGCGCGGGGTCGAGCTCGCCGCTGGCCAGGTCGATGCACCAGTCGTTGACGGTGACTGCCACGTCGAACAGCCATTTGTCTTGGCCGGCGAAGTAGAAATCGAAGAAACCGCCCAGCCGGTGGCGGCCGCTGCCGTCTTCCTCGAACAGTGCGTTGTCGCGGAACAGGTCGCAGTGGCACGGGCCTTCGCCCAGGCTGGCGTACGCCGGGCTGGCGAAGAACGCCGCCTGGTGCGCGATCTCCCGTTGCAGCAGCGCGCGCTGGCCGGCATCGAGGAAGGGCAGGATCTCGCGCTCGGTCTGCTGCCACCAGGGCAGGCTGCGCAGGTTGGGCTGGCGGCGCGGGTAATCGACGCCGGCCAGGTGCATGCGCGCCAGCATGTCGCCGACCTCGGCGCAGTGCTGCGCGTCGGGTGCCAGCTGCGACGCGCCCGGCAGGCGCGTGACGATGGTGGCGGGCTTGCCCTTGAGCGCGCGCAGGATCTCGCCGTCGCGCGCCGGGATCGGCGCGGGCACGCGGATGCCGCGCTCGGCCAGGTGCGCCATCAGGTGCAGGTAATAGGGCAGCTGCGCGAACGACAGCCGCTCGAAGATGGTCAGCACGTACTGGCGCGTCTGGCCCTCGTGCTCCATGGTGAGGAAGAAATTGCTGTTCTCGATGCCCGAGGCGATGCCGCGCAGTTCGCGCACTTCGCCAAGGTCGAAATCCAGCAGCCAGCGGGCGATCTCGTCCTGCGAGACCGTGGTGAATACGGCCATACTTGTTGTGTGAAGCGAATCGGAAAGCGGCGGGCGCCGGTTGCGGACAAAGTCCGGGCCGCCGCCGCGGCATGACTGCCGGAGGGCCGGCGCGGCCTGGACTTCATGCCAGGCCGTGGGCAAGCGGGTTCAGAACTTCAGGTTGACCGAAGGCACGCGGTTGACGTCGTGCTCGCGGATCTTGGGCGAGCTGTCTTCCGGCTTGCTCATCTCGTACCTGGTGCCGAATCCCGACCGCACCTGGATATCGGTGGCGCGGCCCTTGTCGCGGTACTCGCGCACCTGGGTGCCATCGCGTTCATTGAGCTGGAAGCTCGGCTCGCGCGGCTGGTTCAGCTGCGACCTGGCGGCCGGGGCGATCGGCCGGTTGTTGATCTGGTTCAGCTCCTGCTGGGTCAGCGCGCTGCTTTCCTGCGCAACGGCCCAGCCGGACGCCAGCGCCAGCGCGGCAGCCACTGCCGCGGCCAGGCCGGACACGGACCGCCTGGCAGGCGATTCAGGCTCGGCGGCCACGGCGGCTGAGCGCGTGGACCGGACCGGGCGGACGGAAGAGGGGGAGGTCATCAGATGCTCCTGTGCGGGCTGCGGCGCAAGCGGCGTGCAGCGCCGCGGCATGCGGCGGTTGGACTGCAACCCGGCGGCGCCGGGCTTGGCAGACGGACAGGTTCCATTCTAGCAATTCCTGCCCTGCACAGGCCGCCGCCGTGCCCCGGGGGGCACCTGCACGACCGTGGCGGGTGGCGCATGCGTTGCCGCGGCGCCCGGGCCGCCCGGATGCCGCCGACCGGTCTTACAGGTAGAACATCTCTTCCTTCGGCGGAATCGGCTTGTCGCCGCCGCGCTGCTCGTAATAGTCGTAGACCGCTTCCAGCACTTCATGCGGCTCGTCGACGATCTTCATCAGGTCCAGGTCGTGCTCGGCGATCAGGCCCATCGGCAGCAGCGTGAAGCGGAACCAGTCCAGCAGGCCCTTCCAGAAACGGCTGCCGAACATGATCACCGGCACCGAGCGCGACTTGCCGGTCTGCACCAGGGTCAGTACCTCGGCCAGCTCGTCGAGCGTGCCGAAGCCGCCCGGCATCACGATAAAGGCGTCCGAATTCTTGACGAAGGTGACCTTGCGGGTGAAGAAGTGGCGGAAGCGCATGGCAATGTCCTGGTACGGATTGCCCTGCTGCTCGTGCGGCAGTTCGATGTTCAGGCCGACGCTGGCGGACTTGCCGGCGTGCGCGCCCTTGTTGGCCGCTTCCATGATGCCGGGGCCGCCGCCGGAGATCACGGCAAAGCCTGCGTCCGAGAACAGCCGGGCGATCTCGATGGTGCGCTGGTAATAGGGCGAATCCTCGCGCAGGCGCGCGCTGCCGTAGATCGACACCGCCGGGCGGATCTCGGACAGGTACTCGGTGGCCTCGATGAACTCTGCCATAATCGTGAACATTTGCCACGAGGCGCGCGCCTTCTTTGCGGTCGCGCGGTCTTCGTCGGCCAGCGCACGCAGGCTGGGGATCATCTTGCGCGGATTGGCGCGCGCCGCCGCCGCAGCAGCCTTTTCAGCAGCAACTTCAGGCGGATTGCCCGCGGCGGCGGCGTCGGCCGCAGCGGCAATCGCCGCGGCGTGCTCGGAGGCAGCCTCCGGCGGGGGTTGTACGGTATCGCCGGAGATATCAGCAACATCCGGGTCAGCAAGGGGGGCGGTCGAGGCACCGCCTGCAGCGGCACCAGTCAATTTTGAGTCCATGGGAATGTCGGATAGTCCAAAAACACTCTTGCTCGTCGATGGATCGAGCTATCTGTATCGCGCTTATCACGCTTTGCCGGACCTGAGGAATGGGGAGGGTCTGCCCACAGGGGCAATCTACGGCATGATCAACATGCTGCGCAAGTTGCGCAACGACTACCCGGCAGAGTATAGCGCCTGCGTGTTCGACGCCAAGGGCAAGACCTTCCGCGACGACCTGTATCCGGCCTACAAGGAGCACCGCCCGTCGATGCCAGAAGACCTGGCGCGCCAGATCGAGCCGATCCACGAGGCCGTGCGCGCGCTGGGCTGGCCGATCGTGGTGGTCGACGGCGTCGAAGCCGACGACGTGATCGGCACATTGTCGCGCCAGGCCATGGAGCAGGGCGTGCGCACGGTGGTGTCCACCGGCGACAAGGACTTGGCGCAGCTGGTCAACGAACAGGTCACGCTGGTCAATACCATGAGCGGCGAAGTGCTCGATCCTGCCGGCGTGGTGGCCAAGTTCGGCGTGCCGCCGGAGCGCATCATCGACTATCTGTCGCTGATCGGCGACGCGGTCGACAACGTGCCGGGCGTGCCCAAGGTCGGCCCCAAGACCGCAGTCAAATGGCTGGCCGAGCATGGCTCGCTCGACGGCGTGATCGCGGCCGCGCCCGGCATCAAGGGCGTGGTCGGCGAGAACCTGCGCAACACGCTGGCATGGCTGCCGATGGCGCGCCGGCTGGTGACGGTCAAGACCGACTGCGACCTGAGCAAGTCGGTCGCCGATTTCCACGCGCTGCGCGAGACCGGCGAGGACAAGGAGCAGCTGGTGGCGTTCTTCCAGCGCTATGGCTTCAAGACCTGGCTGCGCGAAGCCACCGGCGAAAGCCTGCCCGATGCGCGCGCCCAGGCCCGCGCCCGCGCCGCGGCCAGCGCGCCGGCGCAGGGCGGCCTGTTCGATGCGCCCGCTGCCACCGCAGACGCCGGCGCGCCGCCGGCCGAGGACGCCGCGCCCACCGAGATCCGCTACGAGACCGTCACCACCGAAGGCATGCTGGAAGACTGGCTAAGGCGCATCGAGTCCGCGCCGCTGGTGGCAATCGATACCGAGACCACGTCGCTGGACCCGATGCAGGCGCAGCTGGTCGGCATCTCGTTGTCGGCGGCGCCGGGCGAGGCCTGCTATATCCCGGTGGCGCACCGCGGCCCGGATGTGGTCGGCGAGGGCGGCCAGGCCGACCACGGCCAGCTGTCGCGCGAGTTCGTGCTGGAACGCATGCGCGCGTGGCTCGAAGATGCCAACCGCCCCAAGCTCGGCCAGAACCTGAAGTACGACGTCCATGTGTTCGCCAACCACGGCATCCAGCTGCGCGGTATCGCCCACGACACCATGCTGCAGAGCTACGTGCTGGCGTCGCACCGCAACCACGGCATGGACAGCCTGGCCGAGCGCCTGCTGAGCCTGAAGACCATCACCTATGAAGAGGTGTGCGGCAAGGGCGCGAGCCAGATCGGCTTCGACCAGATCGACCTGGCCCGCGCCACCGAATACGCCGCCGAGGACGCCGACGTAACGCTGCGCCTGCACCGCAAGATGTTCCCGCAGGTCGAGGCCGCGGCCGGGCTGCGCCGCGTCTATGAAGAGATCGAGATGCCGGTCTCGGTGGTGCTGCAGAAGGTCGAGCGCAACGGCGTGCTGATCGACGCCGAGCGCCTGGCCGCGCAGAGCGCCGAGCTGGGGCAGCGCATGCTGGCGCTGGAGCAGTCGGCCTACGAGGCCGCGGGCCAGCCCTTCAACCTGGGCTCGCCCAAGCAGATCGGCGAGATCCTGTTCAACCAGATGAAGCTGCCGGTGGTGAAGAAGACCGCCAGCGGCGCGCCCTCGACCGACGAAGAGGTGCTGCAGAAGCTGGCCGAGGATTACCCGCTGCCCAAGCTGCTGCTGGACTACCGCGGCCTGTCCAAGCTCAAGTCCACCTACACCGACAAGCTGCCCAAGATGGTCAACTCGCGCACCGGGCGCGTGCATACCAGCTACGGCCAGGCCACCGCGGTGACCGGGCGGCTGGCTTCGACCGAGCCCAACCTGCAGAACATCCCGGTGCGCACCGAGGAAGGCCGCCGCATCCGCGAGGCCTTTATCGCCGAGCCGGGCAGCGCGATCGTGTCGGCGGACTATTCGCAGATCGAGCTGCGCATCATGGCCCATATCTCGGGCGACGAGAACCTGCTGCGCGCCTTTGCCAACGGCGAGGACATCCACCGCGCCACCGCCGCCGAGATCTTCGGCGTCGAGCGCGAGGCGGTCAGCAGCGAGCAGCGCCGCTATGCCAAGGTGATCAACTTCGGCCTGATCTACGGCATGAGCGCGTTCGGGCTGGCCAGCAACCTCGGCATCGAACGCGAGGCCGCCAAGCACTATATCGACCGCTACTTCATGCGCTATCCGGGCGTGGCCCACTACATGGAAGAGACCCGCCAGACCGCGCGCGAGCAGGGCTATGTCGAGACCGTGTTCGGCCGCCGGCTGTGGCTGCCCGATATCAACGGCGGCAGCGGCCCGCGCCGGCAGGCCGCCGAGCGCGCCGCCATCAACGCGCCGATGCAGGGCACCGCGGCCGACCTGATCAAACTGTCGATGATCGCGGTGCAGGACTGGCTGGAGCGCGACGGCCTGCAGACCCGCCAGATCATGCAGGTCCACGATGAACTGGTGCTGGAGGTGCCCGAGCACGAGCTGGAACTGGTCAAGGCGCGCCTGCCTGAGCTGATGTGCACGGTGGCCGAGTTGCGCGTGCCGCTGGTGGCCGAAGTCGGCAGCGGTGCGAACTGGGAGGAAGCGCACTAAGGCCTCTCCCCGGCGAGCCGGCGCCCAACCGGCTCGCTGCCCCTGCGTGGTGGTATCGAATGAAGCGACTGCTGAGTCAGCGTGCGGCGCTTGCCAGCCATGCTGCGATGCAGCAAACTGTGGCAAACGCCTCAGGCCAAGAATTTACAAAAACGCAGCAGGTAGACCATGACAGAAACAAGGACGCACCGCATCGTCGTCGTCGGCGGCGGGGCAGGGGGGCTGGAACTGGTAACGAAGCTGGGCGACAAGCTCGGCCGCAAGGGCGCGGCGCAGGTGGTGCTGGTGGACCGCCTGCCCACCCATATCTGGAAGCCGCTGCTGCATGAAGTCGCCGCCGGCAGCATGGATCCCAACACCCACCAGCTGGAATACGCGGCGCAGGCGCGCTGGCATCATTTCGAGTTCCAGCAGGGCGAGCTGACCGGCATCGACCGCACCCGCAAGACCATCTCTGTGTCGGCCTGCGTCGACCAGGACGGCGCCGAGCTGCTGCCCGCGCGTGAGCTGCCGTATGACACGCTGGTGCTGGCGATCGGCTGCGTCACGCATTTCTTCGGCGTGCCGGGCGCGGCCGAGCATGCCATCGCGCTCGACACCGTGGCCCAGGCCGAGCGCTTCCGCAAGCGGCTGATCGCCGCCTGCGTGCGTGCCCAGAACGGGCGCGGCCGCGTGGACGGCGACGGGCGGCCGCGCGTGGACGTGGCCATCATCGGCGCCGGCGCCACCGGCGTCGAGCTGTCGGCGGAACTGCGCAACACCGCGCATGTGCTCAGCGCCTATGGCCTGCACCGCCTGGACCCGCGCCGCGACGTGCGTATCCACGTGATCGAGGCCGGGCCGCGCATCCTGCCGGCGCTGTCCGAACGGGTCTCGGCCGAGACCGCCAAGCTGCTCAGGAAGCTGGACGTCGACGTCTTCACCAGCGAGCGCGTGACCGAGGTCACGCCGCAGGCCGTGCTGACCGCCAGCGGCAAGACCATCGATGCCGACCTGACGGTGTGGGCCGCCGGCATCACCGCGCCCGCGGTGCTGGCCAGCCTGGGCCTGCCGGTCAGCCGCCAGGGCCAGATCGTGGTCGGCCCGACGCTGCAGAGCGAGGGCGACCCGGACATCTTCGCCTTCGGCGATTGCGCCAGCTGCCCGTGGCCGGAGAAGCAGACCGCGGTGCCGCCGCGCGCGCAGGCCGCGCACCAGCAGGCCACCTTCCTCTACGAGGCGCTGTGCGCGCGGCTGGCGGGTCGGCCGCTGCCGCGGTTCGCGTTCAAGGACTTCGGCTCGCTGGTGTCGCTCGGCCACTTCAGCGCGGTGGGCAGCCTGATGGGCGGGCTGATCGGCGGCTCGATGTTTATCGAAGGGCTGCTGGCGCGCTTCATGTACACCTCGCTGTACCGGATGCACGTAATGGCGCTGCACGGCGCGGTCGGGATGGCGCTGGATACCGTCTCGCACTGGCTGCGCAGCAAGACCAGTCCGCGCGTCAAGCTGCACTGACGCGGGGCCCAGGCCCCCCGCTTGTGGGTGGGGGCGCCGGCGGGCCTGCGCCGCCATGTTTTCTCCATGTCTGCTTAAAATCGGGCGCGGGCGCCGCGTGGCGGCCCAGCCACCAACGATCCTGGAGACAAGCATGCTCAAACCAGAAGTGGACAGCCTGGTCCCCGGCCAGACCTTCGACCGCCGCGGCTTCGTCAAGACCGCGCTGGGGTCCGCCTTTGCCGCCGCCGCCTTGCCGGTGATGGCCCAGCAGGCGATCAAGACCGATTTTGCCGGCCTGAACGCGGGCGAGGTCACGATTCCGTCGGGCGGCTTCAGCATGCCGGCCTACCGCGCCCAGCCGGAAGGGAAGAAAAACCTGCCGGTGGTGCTGGTGATCAGCGAGATCTTCGGCGTGCACGAGCATATCGCCGACGTGTGCCGGCGCTTTGCCAAGCTGGGCTACCTGGCGATCGCGCCCGAGCTGTTCGCGCGCCAGGGCGATCCGCAGAGCTTCGGCACGATCCAGGAACTGCAGCGCGAGGTGATCGCCAAGGTGCCCGACGCGCAGGTGATGGGCGACCTGGATGCCGCCGTGGCCTGGGCCGGCGCCAATGGCGGCGACGTCTCGCGCCTGGCCATCACCGGCTTCTGCTGGGGCGGCCGCGTGACCTGGCTCTACGCCGCGCACAGCCAGCGCCTGAAGGCCGGCGTGGCCTGGTACGGCCAGCTGGCGCCCGAGCCGACGCCGCTCAAGCCGAAGAACCCCATCGACCTGGTCGGCCAGCTCCATGCGCCGGTGCTGGGCCTGTACGGCGGCAAGGACACCGGCATCCCGCTGGCGCAGGTGGAGCGGATGAAGGCCGCGCTGGCGTCGTCGGCCGATCCTGACGCCAAAAAGTCGCGCTTCATCGTCTATCCCGAGTCGGGCCATGCCTTCCATGCGGACTACCGGCCGAGCTACCGCGAGGCCGATGCCAGGGACGGCTGGCAGAAGTGCGTGGACTGGTTCCGGCAGCACGGCGTCGCCTGACCTGGCAACGGGGCCCGCGCGCTGCCTGCCGTCCGACGGCAGGATTGCAAAGTCCCGGCGGATACGTACAATGCGGCCTTTGAGTTATTGCAACATTGTTGCGTTTGCCGCCCGGCGCGATGCGGGCGGAACGGCGGCGCCGCCCGGCACCGCCACCCCGGGAGCCCATCATCCATTCGACGCTTTTGTACATCCTGCTCGCCGCCACGATCTCGGGGGTGGGCAGCATCTTCGGGGCGGCGCTGCTGTCGCTGACGGTGGCGTCCCGCGTGGTCGAGCGCATGGTGAGCTTTTCGGTGGGCGTGCTGCTGGCCACCGCGCTGCTGCATTCGCTGCCCGAGGCGTTCGAGTCCGGCGCCGATCCGCGCGCGCTGTTCGGCACCTTGCTGGCCGGGCTGCTGGGTTTCTTCCTGCTCGAAAAGCTCTCGCTGCTGCGCCATTCACACCATCACGAGGGCGACGGGCACCACCACCACCACGGCCATGACCGCGAGGAAGCGGGCCGCAGCGGCCTGACCATCCTGGTCGGCGACACCTTCCACAACTTTGCCGACGGCATCGTGATCGCGGCGGCGTTCCTGGCGGATCCGCATATCGGCGTGGTCACCGCGCTGGCGATCGCGGCGCACGAGATCCCGCAGGAAGTAGGCGACTTTATCGTGCTGCTCAACGCCGGCTTCTCCAAGGCGCGCGCCTTCGCCTTCAACCTGCTGTCGAGCCTGGCGGCGATTGCCGGCGGGGTGGTCGGGTACTTCCTGCTCGACCAGCTGAGCGGATGGATCCCCTACGTGCTGGTGATCGCGGCCAGCAGCTTTATCTACATCGCCGTCAGCGACCTGATGCCGCAGATGCAGCGCAAGCCGCGCTGGCGCGAGTCGGCGATCCAGGTGGTGCTGGTGGCAGCGGGGATCTCGGCCATCGTCTTTATCACCAATGGCGTGCACGAACGGCACAGCCATGGCGGGCACGGCCAGGCCGCGCCCCACGCTGCGTCACACTAGCCGGCTCAGGCCGCGCCGGTCGCCACCGGGCGCGCCGGGTCGGCACACCACTCGCTCCATGACCCGGGATACAGCGCCGCGCCGCCCAGGCCGGCAGCTTCCAGCGCCAGCAGGTTGTGGCAGGCGGTGACGCCGGAACCGCACTGCATCACCGCCTGCGCGGCAGCGTGCGGGCCCAGCACCGCGCCGAATTCCGCGCGCAGGGTCTCGGCCGGCTTGAAGCGGCCCTCCGCGTCCAGGTTGTGCTTGAAGAAGCGGTTGACCGCGCCCGGGATATGGCCGCCGACCGGGTCCAGCGTCTCGTTCTCGCCGCGGAAGCGGTCCGGCGCGCGCGCATCGACCACCAGCAGCCGGCCGCTGTCGAGATTGGCGACCAGCGCATCGGCATCGACGGTCGGCACCAGCGACTTGCCGCGGCGGATCTTGCCCGGGAATTCCGGCTCCTGCGCGGCATCGTGCTCCAGCGGCAGGCCGGCCTTGACCCAGGCGTCCTTGCCGCCATCGAGCACGGCCACGGCATCGTGGCCGATCCAGCGCAGCAGCCACCACAGCCGCGCGGCGAACATGCCGCCCTGGGCGTCGTAGGCGACCACCGGGGTGTCGTCGTTGATGCCGAGCGCCTGCAGGCGCGCGACCAGGTCGTCGGCATCCGGCAGCGGGTGGCGGCCATTGCGGCCGTTTTTAGGGCCGGACAGCTCGTTGTCCAGGTGCATGTAGAAGGCGCCGGGCAGGTGGCCGGTGCGGTAAGCCTCGCGGCCGGCGGCCGGGTCGGCCAGGTCGAAGCTGCAGTCGATGACGACGCAGCGGCCGGGGCCGGCCAGCAGAGACTGCAGTGCGGTGACGGAAATCAGCGGTTTCTGCATGGGAATCCTGTAGCGGTCGGAGAGAAAAATCTAGCGCAGTCGGGCTTACCGGATGCTACACCTCGGGGTGCACTTCCGCCTCCGGCGACTTGACCGGCGTGGCGGGCGTCGGCTTGGCGTCGGTGCCCTGGCGCGCGCGCATCAGCGTGGTGGCGATGCCGCTGGCGATGATCAGCGCCATGCCCAGCCACGACAGCCAGTTCAGGCGGTCGGACCAGATCAGCATGCCCCACACGCTGGAAAAGACGATGCCGGCGTATTGCAGGTTGGCGGTCAGCAGGGTGTTGCCGCGCTTGTAGGCGCGCGTCATCGCGGTCTGGCCCAGCGTGGCCAGGATGCCGATCGCCAGCAGCAGGCCGGCGCCGTACCAGGTATGCGGACTGGTGCCGCCCAGCAGCATCCAGACCAGCCCGGCGATCATGCCGACCAGCGAGAAATAGAACACGATGCGGCCCTCGGGCTCGCCCAGCTGGCCGAGCTGGCGCACCTCGACATAGGCCAGCGCGGTGAACATGCCCGAGATCAGCCCGACCAGGCCGCCGGTCAGCTGGTCCTTGCCCACGGACGGCTGCAGCAGGCAGATCACGCCGGCAAACGACAGCAGGATCGCCAGCACCAGGCGGCGGTCGGCGTTGCCGCCGGTGCCGGCCAGCGCCGCGCTGGCGCCCAGGATCAGCGCGATCCACACCGGCGACATGTAGTTCAGCGTCATCGCGGTGGCCAGCGGCAGCAGCGAGATCGAGGTGAACCACAGCATCAGCGAGGTCACGCCGAACACGCTGCGCTTGATATGCGACAGCATGTATGGGGTGCGCACCGAGACCCCGCGCGAGGACAGCAGCACCCACATGATCACCACGCTGATCAGGCCGCGGTAGAAGACGATCTCGCCGGTGGTATAGAGGTCGGACGCCAGCTTGACGCCAACCCCCATCAGCGAAAAGGCGAAGGCGGCGAACAGCATCCAGAGCGATTGCATGGCGAGGGCGCGGTGAAGCGAGCAGGAGCGAAGGAGAGGAGGCCGGCGCGCGAGCGGGGCTCTGCGGCTCCGCGTCAACCGCGCCGGACAATGATTCTAGCAGCGCACATCGCCCGCCAAAGCAAAACGGACCGCCGTGGCGGTCCGTTGCAGGAGGCTCGATGCCTGATTTGTGCGCTGATCGCACTAGCCGGCGTAGGCCATGGCGCGGCGGTACCACTCATGGAAGTGCTGCATGCCGTCTTCCATCGGCGACTGGTACGGGCCGACCTCGCTGGTGCCGCGCTTGAGCAGCGCCAGCCGGCCGGCATCCATGCGTTCGGCGATTTCGTCGTCCTCGATGCAGGTTTCCATGTAGGCGGCGCGCTCGGCCTCGACGAACTCGCGCTCGAACAGCGCGATTTCCTCGGGGTAGTAGAACTCCACCACATTGCGGGTCTTGCGCGGGCCGATCGGGTGCAGCGTCGAGATCACCAGCACGTTCGGGTACCACTCCACCATGATGTTGGGGTAGTAGGTCAGCCAGATCGCGCCGTGCTTGGGCAGCACGCCGTTGTTGAAGCGCAGCACCGCGTCGTGCCATTTCTGGTACGTCGGGCTGCCGGGGCGCTTCAGGCCGGCGTGCAGGCCCACGGTCTGCACGCTGTGCCATTCGCCGAACTCCCACTTGAGGTCGTCGCACGAGACGAAGCTGCCCAGCCCGGGGTGGAACGGCACGACGTGGTAGTCCTCGAGGTAGACCTCGATGAAGGTCTTCCAGTTGTAGTCGCACTCGTGCACCTCGACGTGGTCGAGCATGTAGCCGTCGAAGTTCAGGTCCTGCGCCACGCCCAGCCGCGCCAGGTCGGCGCGCACGTCGCGCGGGCCCTCGAACAGCAGGCCGTTCCAGTTCTGCAGCGGCGAGCGCTTCAGGTGCAGGCAGGGCTGCTGGTCGAAATGCGGCGCGCCGAGCAGTTCGCCCTTGAGGTCGTAGGTCCAGCGGTGCAGGGGGCAGACGATGTTCTGCTTGTTGCCGCGGCCGTTCAGCATGATGGCCTGGCGATGGCGGCAGACGTTGGACATCAGCTCGACGCCGGCGGCGTTGCGCACCAGCATGCGTCCTTCGTCCTCGGCCTTGAGCGTGTGGTAGTCGCCGGTTTCCGGGACCATCAGTTCGTGGCCGACATAGCCCGGGCCATTCCGGAACAGCAGTTCGAGTTCTTGTTGATGCAGCGCTTCGTCGAAGTAGACGCCGACGGGCAGTTGCGAATCAGCCGGCGCCAGGTTGAGCGCGGTGCTGAGATTGGACATTATCCCCACTCCCAGATGAACAGGTGAAAGCAGTGAACAACCCAACCATCGAAAATGGAATCGATTTGGGAAAGACTGCCGCCCGGCGTGAACGCTCTCGCGACCCCTGGCGGCGAACGGGGGATTGTACCCGACCCGAAAAGTTAAGGGACTGATTTTTTTGCCTTTTTAGCGAAAAAGTCGACCCGGGTCGTCATCGGGGTGCCGTAGCGGGCGCATTCGGAAAGACGACCCGAGCGCACAAGTCACTTCTGGCCGGCGAGCACCGGATCGGGGCACGGTATCCCCCTGCAAGATGGGGGCAGGCGCGCGCTTTGGCGTAAAATCCGGGCTTCCCCATCCGGGTTTCCCCCGGTTCCAGATTCCAGGGCCTGATATGCCAAAAACGACGACCGCTCCGGTCCAGACCGACAACACCGCCGACGCCGCCGAGTCCGCCTCGGCGCCGCCCGCCTCCTACGAGGCGGCGATGGCCGAGCTGGAAACGCTGGTGGCCAGCATGGAAAGCGGCGAACTGCCGCTCGAGGCCTCGCTGGCGGCCTACCGCCGCGGCGCCGAGCTGGTGCGCTACTGCCAGCAGAAGCTGGAGCGGGTCGAGCAGCAGGTGCGGGTGCTGGAGGGCGACGTGCTCAAGCCGCTGGCGGGGGAAGGCAACGGCGCCGATGGCGGCAATGGCGGCAATGGCGCGCAGGGGACGGACCAGGCATGAGCGACTTCGCACAATGGATGCAGGCGCAGGGCGCGCGCACCGAGGCGGCCCTGCAGGCCGCGCTGCCCGATGCCGGCACGGTGCCGCACACCCTGCATGAAGCGATGCGTTATGCTGCGCTCAGCGGCGGCAAGCGCGTGCGCCCGCTGCTGGTCCATGCCGCCGGAGAAGTCAGCGGCGCGGCCCCGGCGGCCTGCGACGCGGCGGCCTGCGCGGTGGAGATGATCCACGCCTATTCGCTGGTCCACGACGACATGCCGTGCATGGACGACGACGACCTGCGCCGCGGCCGGCCGACCGTGCACAAGGCCTATGACGAGGCCACCGCGCTGCTGGTCGGCGATGCGCTGCAGACCCAGGCCTTCATCGTGCTGGCCGAGGCCGGGCCGATTGCGCCCGCGGTGCGGCTGCAGCTGGTAGCGGAGCTGGCGCGGGCCTCGGGCTCGGCCGGCATGGCCGGCGGCCAGGCGATCGACCTGCAGAACGTGGGCCGGGCCATGACGCGCGACGCGCTCGAGGCCATGCACCGCATGAAGACCGGCGCGCTGCTGCGCGCCAGCGTGCGCATGGGCGCCCTGTGTGGCGAGATCGATGCCGCGGGGCTGGCCGCGCTGGACCGCTATGCGGCGGCGGTGGGATTGGCGTTCCAGGTCGTAGACGATATTCTGGACGTCACCGCCGATACCGCGACGCTGGGCAAGACCGCCGGCAAGGACGCCGCCCACGACAAGCCGACCTACGTGTCGCTGCTGGGCCTGGACGCGGCCCGCGAACTGGCCGGGTCGCTGCGCGCCGAGGCGTACGAGGCGCTGGCCGGCTTCGGCGAGCGCGCCGCGCGCCTGCGCGACCTGGCGGACCTGATCGTGCTGCGCACGCACTAAACTGAGAGCCGGCCGAACGGACATCATGACCTACGCACTCCTCAACAAGATTGACGCCCCCGCGGACCTGCGCAAGCTCGACCGGCGCGAGCTCCAGACCCTGGCCGACGAACTGCGCGCCTATGTGCTGGAGTCGGTCTCGCAGACCGGCGGCCACCTGTCGTCCAACCTGGGCACGGTCGAACTGACCATCGCGCTGCACTATGTCTTCAACACCCCCGACGACCGGCTGGTGTGGGACGTGGGCCACCAGAGCTATCCGCACAAGATCCTGACCGGGCGCCGCGAGCGCATGCGCACGCTGCGCCAGTGGGGCGGCATCTCGGGCTTCCCGCGCCGCAGCGAGAGCGAATACGACACCTTCGGCACCGCGCACTCGTCGACCTCGATCTCGGCCGCGCTGGGCATGGCGCTGGGCGCGCGCACGCTGGGCCAGAAGCGCGTCTCGGTGGCGGTGATCGGCGACGGCGCGATGACCGCGGGCATGGCGTTCGAGGCGCTGAACAACGCCGGCGTCTACAAGGACCTGCCGCTGGTGGTGGTGCTCAACGACAACGACATGTCGATCTCGCCGCCGGTGGGCGCGCTCAACCGCCACCTTGCGCGGCTGCTGAGCGGCCAGTTCTACGCCGCCACCAAGAAGGGCATCGAGAAGGTGCTGTCGGTGGCGCCGCCGGTGCTGGAGTTCGCCAAGCGCTTCGAGGAGCATGCCAAGGGCATGATGGTGCCGGCGACGCTGTTCGAGGAATTCGGCTTCAACTACATCGGCCCGATCGACGGCCACGACCTGAATTCGCTGGTGCCGACGCTGCAGAACATCCGCGAGCGCGCGCTCGAGGGCGGCGGCCCGCAGTTCCTGCACGTGGTCACCAAGAAGGGCCAGGGCTACAAGCTGGCCGAGGCCGACCCGATCCTCTATCACGGCCCGGGCAAGTTCAATCCGGCCGAAGGCATCCGCCCGGCCGCCAAGCCCGCGCGCAAGACCTACACCCAGGTGTTCGGCGACTGGCTGTGCGACATGGCCGCGGCGGACAAGCGCCTGGTCGGCATCACCCCGGCCATGCGCGAGGGCTCGGGCATGGTCGAGTTCGAGAAGCGCTTCCCGGAGCGCTACTACGACGTCGGCATCGCCGAGCAGCATGCGGTGACCTTCGCCGGCGGCCTGGCCTGCGAGGGACTGAAGCCGGTGGTGGCGATCTACTCGACCTTCCTGCAGCGCGGCTACGACCAGCTGATCCACGACGTGGCGCTGCAGAACCTGCCGGTGGTGTTCGCGCTGGACCGCGCCGGCCTGGTCGGCGCCGATGGTGCGACGCACGCGGGCGCCTACGATATCGCCTACCTGCGCTGCATCCCCAACATGATGGTGATGACGCCGTCCGACGAGAACGAATGCCGCCAGCTGCTGACCACGGCGTTCCAGCAGGACTGCCCGAGCGCGGTGCGCTATCCGCGCGGCTCCGGCCCGGGCGCGGCGATTGCCGCCGACCTGGCGCCGGTGCCGGTGGGCCAGGGCGTGGTGCGCCGCGAGGGCGGCGCGCGCGCCGGGCACCGCGTCGGCCTGCTGGCGTTCGGCTCGATGGTGCAGCCGGCGCTGGGCGCGGCCGAGGCGCTCGACGCCACGGTGGCGGACATGCGCTTCGTCAAGCCGCTCGACGTGGCGCTGGTCAAGCGCCTGGCCGCCGACCACGACTACCTGGTGACGGTGGAAGAGGGCAGCGTGATGGGCGGCGCCGGCAGCGCCGTGCTCGAAGCGCTGGCCGAAGCCGGCATCGACAAGCCGGTGCTGACGCTGGGCCTGCCCGACCGCTTCGTCGACCATGGCGATCCGGCCTACCTGCTGCAGCAATGCGGCCTCGACGCGGCCGGCATCGAGCGCTCGGTGCGCGAGCGTTTCGGGCTGGAGCAGCCCAAGGTCACGGTCGCCTCGCGCGTGGCCTGATCCCTGCCAGCCCGAGGGAATTCGGGCCGCCGCGCCACGGGTGCGTCCGAATTCCCTTACACTCCGACTTTTGTGTTCGCAGCTGCGGGTCGGCACGCCAGTGCCGGATCCCGTGGTTTCACACTCGTTGCGCGGCATGGAGGGACTGCGAAAATGCCGCGACCGTAAGGGCTTGCGCTTGCCTGCGCAACCCTGGAGGAAACCGTAGATGAATGACATCAACCCCGCCTTCGTGATGCCCGACGTCCAGTCGAGCCCCGACACCCGCCAGATCCCGATCCAGCGTGTCGGCGTGAAGGGCGTGCGCTATCCCGTGACCCTGAAGACCCCGGCCGGCATTGTGCCGACCGTCGGCACCTTCAACCTCGACGTGCACCTGCCCGCCGAGCAGAAGGGCACGCATATGTCGCGCTTCGTCGCGCTGCTGGAAGAAGAGCGCGCGCCGCTGGAGCTGGCCAGCTTCCGGCAGATGCTGGACAAGATGCTGGAAAAGCTTGAAGCCGAGGCCGGCCGCATCGAGGTCACGTTCCCTTACTTCATCAGCAAGATCGCGCCGGTGTCCGGCGTGGAGTCGCTGCTGGACTACGAGGTCACGCTGACCGGCGAGGTGCGCAACGGCGCCACGCGGGTGTTCCTGAAGGCGCTGGTGCCGGTGACCAGCCTGTGCCCGTGCTCGAAGAAGATCTCGCAGTACGGCGCGCACAACCAGCGCTCGCATATCACCATGAACGTAGAGCTGGCCGGCGAGCTGCCGGTCGAAGCGCTGGTGCGCATGGCCGAGGAAGAGGCTTCGTGCGAACTGTGGGGACTGCTCAAGCGGCCCGACGAAAAGTTCGTCACCGAGCGCGCCTACGAGAACCCCAAGTTCGTCGAAGACCTGGTGCGCGACATCGCCATGCGGCTCAATGCGGACGAGCGCATCGTGGCCTATGTGCTGGAGGCGGAGAACTTCGAGTCGATCCACAACCACAGCGCGTATGCGGTGATCGAGCGGGACAAGCGCGTCGGCTGATCGGGTTGTTGCTGCTATGGAAAAGCCACCGAAGTCGGTGGCTTTTTCTTTGGGCGTGTCGTTGCCGCGTGTTTGCTCCCCTCTCCCGCGCTGCGGGAGAGGGGCAGGGGGTGAGGGCAGGCGCTGGCATACCAACACGCGTTACTTCGTCGATGCGCCCGGCCCTCGCCCCAACCCTCTCCCGCACGCGGGAGAGGGAGCACCCAAGCGGTCATTGCAGACGCTTGAGTAAATCAACGTTCAGGCCGCCGACGGCAACCGGATATCCGCCAGATCCCAGCGCGGCGTCACGCCATAGCCATACTCATGCCGCGCCAGCTCCGGCGCTGCCTGCAAGCGCATCGCCCCCGCAAACGCGATCATCGCGCCGTTGTCGGTGCAGAACGCCAGGTCAGGGTAGTAGACCTCGAGCTTGCGCTGCTTGCCCAACTGGTCCAGCCGCTCGCGCAATTGCCGGTTGGCGCCGACGCCGCCGGCCACCACCAGCCGCTTGTGCCCGCTTTGCTTAAGCGCCGCCATCGACTTGGCCGCGAGCACGTCGACGATCGCATCGACAAAGGCACGCGCCAGGTTGGCGCGATCCTGCTCGCAGGTATTGGCGAGCTTGCGGGTTTGCGTCAGCACCGCGGTCTTCAGGCCGGCGAAGGAGAAATCCAGGTTGCCCGAATGCAGCATCGGCCGCGGCAGCTCGAATGCGCCGGGCACCCCGAACTCGGCCAGGCGCGACACTTCCGGCCCGCCCGGATAGCCCAGTCCCAGCAGCTTGGCGGTCTTGTCGAAGGCTTCGCCGGCGGCATCGTCCAGGGTTTCGCCGAGCAGCGTGTAATCGCCGATGCCGCGCACTTCCATCAACTGCGTATGCCCGCCCGACACCAGCAGCGCGACGAACGGGAACAGCGGCGGCTCGCGCGTCAGCAGCGGCGACAGCAGATGGCCTTCCAGATGGTGCACGCCCACCATCGGCACATTCAGCGCGAAGCCCAGCGCATTGGCCACCGAGGCGCCGACCAGCAGCGCGCCGGCCAGCCCGGGACCCTGGGTGAAGGCAATGGCGTCGATGTCCTGTCGGGTGCGGCCGGCATCGGCCAGCACCTGCTCCAGCAGGGGCAGCACGCGGCGGATATGGTCGCGCGAGGCCAGCTCGGGTACCACGCCGCCGTAGTCGCGGTGCATGGCGATCTGCGAGTGCAGCGCATGCGCGAGCAGGCCGGCGCCGGTGTCATAGAGCGCGAGGCCGGTTTCGTCGCAGGAAGATTCGATGCCGAGGACAAGCATGGGAGCCATGACGCCGTCTCCGGTCACGGAAACAGCCGTCGAAACAAGGGTTTGCGGGAAGCGCGCAGGGTAGCACAGCGGCGCGCGGCGCGCTTTTCGCTACAATCTGCCCTTTCTCAGGCGGTGGCAAGACACATGGATTCGCGAGGCGTGCAATGAGCGGGGCAGCCCAGGCCCGGGCCGGCCGGTATGACGTGGCCGTGCTGGGCGCCGGCGCCGCGGGCATGATGTGCGCCGCGGTGGCGGGTCAGAGCGGCGCGCGCGTGGTGCTGATCGACCATGCCACCCGGCTCGCCGAGAAGATCCGCATCTCGGGCGGCGGCCGCTGCAATTTCACCAACCTGCAGGCGGGGCCGGCCAATTACCTGTCGTCCAATCCGCACTTCTGCCGTTCGGCGCTGGCGCGCTACACGCCGCAGGATTTCCTCGCGCTGATGCGCCGCCATGGCATCGCCTGGCACGAGAAACACCGCGGCCAGCTGTTCTGCAACGACAGCGCCGAAGATGTGATCGCCATGCTGCGCGCCGAATGCGACGCGGGGCAGGTGCGCTGGCAGACCGGCTGCGCGGTGGCCGAAGTCCGGCGCGAGGGCGATGACTTCCTGCTGCTGACCGCCGCGGGCGCGGTCCGGGCCGGGGCCTTGGTGGTGGCTACCGGCGGCCTGTCGATCCCCAAGATCGGCGCCACCGACTTCGGCTACCGCATTGCCCGCCAGTTCGGGCTGGGCATCGTCGAAACCCGCCCGGCGCTGGTGCCGCTGACCTTCGATGGCAAGGACTGGGCCCCGTTCGTGCCGCTGGCGGGGGTTTCGCTGGAGGTCGATATCGCCACCGGCAGCGGCAAGGCCGCGGGCGCGTTCCGCGAAGACCTGCTGTGGACGCACCGCGGCCTGTCCGGCCCGGCGGTGCTGCAGATTTCCAGCTACTGGCGTCCCGGCACGCCGGTCGCCATCGACCTGTTCGATGGCGAGGACGCCGCCGCCTGGCTGCTGGAGCAGAAGGCCGGCAGCCGCAAGCATCTGGGCAACCTGCTGGCGCAACGGCTGCCGTCGCGGCTGGCCGAGGCCTGGTGCGCGGCGGCGGGCGTCGACGCGACGCTGCCGCTGCATGACGTGACCGACAAGGCCCTGCGCAAGCTGGGGGCCGCGCTCAACGACTGGCGCATCGTGCCGTCCGGCACCGAGGGCTATCGCAAGGCCGAGGTCACGCTGGGCGGGGTCGATACCCGGGCGCTGTCGTCGACCACCATGATGGCGCGTGAGGTGCCTGGCCTGTATTGCATCGGCGAGGTGGTCGACGTGACCGGCTGGCTGGGCGGCTACAACTTCCAATGGGCCTGGGCCTCCGCGGTAGCGGCGGGGCAGGCCGCGGCCGAGGCGGCACGGCAGGCGCGGGCCGGTCAGTCGGCAGCCTGAGGTGAAGCGCATTCGTGCCGCGTGAGCCACATGCGGCACGTCAGTTGCACGCCACTTCCGCCCCGGATTGTTGGTGCTACAATCCAGAACTTCGTAACGCCGCCATCCCGAAAATACTTTCATTTTCCGGCCAAATGACTACGATCCGCCTCAAGGAAAACGAGCCTTTTGAAGTTGCCTTGCGCCGTTTCAAGCGCACCATCGAGAAGAACGGGCTGCTCCCGGAATTGCGGGCCCGCGAGTTTTACGAAAAACCCACCGCCGCGCGCAAGCGCAAGAAGGCTGCGGCAGAGAAGCGCCATTACAAGCGCATCCGCAGCCAGATGCTGCCGAAGAAGCTGTACTGACGCCGGCTTCGCGCTCGCCCCTGACCCGCTGTGGCGTATGCTCGGCGGGTTTTTGCGTTGTGGGCCTTGCAGAGGACGGCATCCGCCGCCATGTGTAAGTGCCCGCCCACTTTCTGGAAGACCACGATGTCCCTCAAAGCCCGTATCAGCGAAGACATGAAGACCGCCATGCGCGCCCGCGAAACGGAGCGCCTCGGCACCATCCGCTTGCTGCTGGCGGCGATCAAGCAGCGCGAAGTCGACGAGCGCGTGGAACTGGACGACACCGCCGTACTGGCCGTGGTCGAGAAGCTGATCAAGCAGCGCAAGGACTCGATCGCCCAGTTCCAGCAGGCCGGCCGCAACGACCTCGCCGACAAGGAACTGGCCGAGGTCGAGGTGCTGAAGGTCTACATGCCCGCGGCGCTGTCGGACGAGGAAGTAGCCGCCGAAGTGCAGCAGGCCGTCGCGGCCACCGGTGCCGCCGGCCCGCAGGACATGGGCAAGGTCATGGGCGTGCTGAAGGGCAAGCTGGCCGGCCGCGCCGACATGACTGCGGTATCCGCCCTGGTCAAGGCCGCGCTTGCACCAAAGTAAATACTGATTTAATTGGTTGTAAGCGTGATGCGGGCAAGATCGCCGCGAATCGCCGGAGTTGCGCTCCGATGTGAAGCAATCCGGGCGGGCGTTCCGCGCTGCACTACAATATTCCGATAGCAGCCGGGCGCCGCACCGGTCACGCATTCCAAAAAGGGCCGCCCGCCGTGGGACGGCCAAGCCTCAGGACGGTCAGTCGGGTGATTCCGCAATCCTTTATTCAGGACCTGCTCAACCGTGTCGACATTGTCGATGTGGTGGGCAAGTATGTGCAGCTGAAGAAGGGCGGCGCCAATTTCATGGGACTGTGCCCGTTCCATAACGAGAAATCCCCGTCGTTCACGGTGTCCCCCACCAAGCAGTTCTACCACTGCTTCGGCTGCGGCGCCCATGGCTCGGCCATCGGCTTCCTGATGGAGTTTTCCGGTCAGTCCTACCCGGAGGCGGTGCGCGAGCTGGCCCAGTCGGTCGGCATGACGGTGCCTGAAGAGCGCGACCGCCTGCCGCCCGGCCAGCGCGCCGAGCAGCAGGCGCGCTCGGTGGCGCTGTCCGACGCCATGACCCGCGCCACCGATTTCTACCGCCGCCAGCTGCGCGGCGCCCCGCAGGCGATCCAGTACCTGAAGGGCCGCGGGCTGACCGGCGAAATCGCGGGCCAGTTTGGCCTTGGCTATGCGCCGGATGACTGGCAGGGCCTGGAGGCGGTGTTCGGCAGCTATCGCGAAGACAATGTGGCGGCGCCGCTGGTCGAAGCGGGCCTGCTGATCGAAAGCGACAAGCGCGATGCGGACGGCAAGCCGCGGCGCTACGACCGCTTCCGCGACCGCATCATGTTCCCGATCCGCAACACCAAGGGTGCGGTGATCGGTTTCGGCGGCCGTGTCATGGGGCAGGGCGAGCCCAAGTACCTGAACTCCCCCGAGACCCCGCTGTTCAGCAAGGGTACGGAGCTGTACGGGCTGTTCGAGGCCCGTCATGCGATCCGGGAAACCGGCTATGTGCTGGTGGTCGAAGGATATATGGACGTCGTGGCACTGGCCCAGCTCGGTTTTGCCAATGCCGTCGCCACCCTGGGCACGGCGTGCACGCCCGTGCACGTGCAGAAGCTGCTGCGGCAGACCGACGCGGTGGTGTTCTCGTTCGACGGCGACTCGGCGGGCCGGCGCGCCGCCAGGCGGGCACTGGAGGCCTGCCTGCCGCACGTGGCCGACAACAAGACCATCCGCTTCCTGTTCCTGCCGGCCGAGCACGACCCCGACAGCTATGTGCGCGAAGAGGGCACCGAAGCCTTCGCCGCGCAGGTGCGCAACGCCATGCCGCTGTCGCGCTTCCTGCTGCAGTCGGTCACCGAGGAGCTGGACCTGCGCCAGCCCGAAGGTCGCGCCCGCGCCCAGTACGAGGCCAAGCCGCTGCTGCAGGCGATGCCGGCGGGTGGGCTGCGGCTACAGATCGTGCGCGAACTTGCCGATGCCACGGGGACGACCCCCGCGGAGATCGAGGCGATCTGCGGCCTGCGCAGCGATCCGGCGCGGGTCGGCCGCTTTGCCCAGCCGCGCCCGCGCGCGCGCCGCCAGGCGCCGACCGGGCTGGTGCAGCGGGTGATCCAGTTGCTGATGTGCTATCCGGCACTGTCGTCGCGGCTCGACGAAGATGCGCGCGCGCTGCTGCTGGAAGGCGAGGGCGGCGACAGCGAAGTGCTGGCGCACCTGGTCAGCGCCTGCGACGGCGTCCAGGGCGAGGTGAATTTCGCGGCTTTCAGCGAGCACCTGGCCCAGTCGCCCTATGCCGAGGTCTATGCCGCGGCGCGCACGGCGGTATTGCGTGAAGAGATTGAAGAGGCACCTGCAACACAGGAATTCGATGCGGCCATCACCAAGCTGCTGGCCGAGCCGCTGCGGCGGGAACTCGACAGCCTGCAGGCGGAAGTGGTGGCCGGCACGGCCGACGAGGCGGCCAAGCAGCGCATGCGCTGGCTGGTGGGCGAGATCCACCGGCGGCGCCAACTTGGCTGAGGCGCCGGCGGGCGCCCTGGCCTTCAACCGGGAGGCGGCAGCAAGCGTTGGATAAGCATTGGATCAGGGCCCGGGCCCGGCTGCGCCGAGCTTAAGCCTTGATTTTTCAGGTGAAAACCTCACCTGACAGGGAGCCGGCTATGCGTGGCGTGCTACAATAGCCGGTTTGGATTGCGAAATCTTTCTCTCCAGTTCTGGTGAAAGTGAGCGTGCCAATGGCAAAGGCCAAAGCAACCGAAAGGGTTACCTCTAAAGCTCCCCAATCAGGGAGCGGCAAGGCGTCTGTGAAAACCACGGCGGCGAAGACATCGACCGCGACCGTCAAGACGCCCGCCCGGTCTGCGCCATCAAAGTCCGTGCGCCGCGCGCAAGCGCCCGCCGTGACGACTCCCACCAGAACCCGCACATCCGAAAAGACAAAGGCCTCGACTTCGGCACGCGAGAGCGGCAAGAGCGCCAGTACGAGCGGCAAGGTTGCCGCGTCTGCATCAGCATCTGCACCAGTGAAAGGCAAGAGTATCACCGTGGCGAAACAGCAGAATACCGAAGTCGAGAGCAAGCGAGCGGCAGCCGCCGGCGCCAAGAGCGGGGGCGCCAAGCAAGGCGCCGCCGCGACGGCAGCCAAGGCGCGTGCCGCGACACCTGCATCCGTTGCATCCGAGCGTCCCGCTGCGCCGGCAATCAAGCCGGAGCCGAAAAAGCGTGGCCGCAAGCCCAAGGCCGAGATGCAGCACGACGACAGCACAACAGACGACGTGACTGAAGAGTTTTACGAGAACGATACGCGCGCGGCGGCCACACCGGCTGCGGCGCCGAAGACCGAAAAGCAGAAAGCCAAGGACCGCAAGGCCAAGGAAAAGGCCCTGCTCAAGGAGTTCGCCTCGACCCAGCAAGGCACCGAGGAAGAGCTCGAGCTGCGTCGCCAGAAGCTCAAGGCGCTGATCAAGCTGGGCAAGTCGCGCGGCTACCTGACCTACGCGGAAATCAACGATCACCTGCCGGACGACATGGTCGATTCGGAAACGATCGACACGCTGGTCGCCACGCTGAACGACATCGGCATCGCCGTCTATGAACAGGCGCCCGATGCCGAGACGCTGCTGCTCAACGACAACGCTCCGTCCGCCACCAGCGAGGAAGAAGCCGAGGAAGAGGCCGAGGCGGCCCTGTCCACGGTGGATTCCGAGTTCGGCCGCACCACCGACCCGGTGCGCATGTACATGCGCGAGATGGGCACGGTCGAGCTGCTGACGCGCGAAGGCGAAATCGAGATCGCCAAGCGCATCGAGGCCGGCCTGAAGGACATGGTGATGGCGATCTCGGCTTGTCCGGTCACCATCTCCGAGATCCTGGCCCATGCCGAGCGCGTCGCCAACGACGAGATCAAGATCGATGAGTTCGTCGACGGCCTGATCGACCCGAACGCCGACGAAACCCCGGAAGCCCCCTCGGCCCCCGCCGCGGCGGCCGACGACGAGGACCTCGAGTCCGACGACGACGAGGAAGGCGACGAGGACGATGACGACGAAGGCGGCGCCGGCGCCGGCGCGTCCGCGCGCCAGCTGGAAGAGCTGAAGCAGAACGCGCTCGAGAAATTCCGCGTGATCGCCGAGCAGTTCGACAAGATGCGCCGCGCGTTCGAGAAGGAAGGCTACAAGTCCAAGCCCTACGTCAAGGCGCAGGAAGCGATCCAGGCCGAGCTGATGGGCATCCGCTTCACCGCCCGCAATGTCGAGCGGCTGTGCGACACGCTGCGCGGCCAAGTGGACGAAGTGCGCAAGCTCGAGCGTGCCATCCTGAACATCGTGGTCGACAAGTGCGGCATGCCGCGCGCGGACTTCGTCGCCCGCTTCCCGGGCAACGAGACCAACCTCGAGTGGATCCACACCGTGGTGGCCGACGGCAAGGGCTACAGCACCATCGTCGAGCGCAACGTGCCGGCGGTGCATGAGCTGCAGCAGAAGCTGATCGACCTGCAGGCGCGCGTGGTGCTGCCGCTGAAGGAACTGAAGGACGTCAACCGCAAGATGTCGGAAGGCGAGCGCCGCGCCCGCGAAGCCAAGCGCGAGATGACCGAGGCCAACCTGCGCCTGGTGATCTCGATCGCCAAGAAGTACACCAACCGCGGCCTGCAGTTCCTCGACCTGATCCAGGAAGGCAACATCGGCCTGATGAAGGCGGTGGACAAGTTCGAATACCGTCGCGGCTACAAGTTCTCGACCTACGCCACGTGGTGGATCCGCCAGGCCATCACGCGCTCGATCGCCGACCAGGCGCGCACCATCCGCATCCCGGTGCACATGATCGAGACCATCAACAAGATGAACCGCATCTCGCGCCAGATCCTGCAGGAAACCGGCAACGAGCCGGATCCGGCAACGCTGGCCGAGAAGATGGAGATGCCGGAAGACAAGATCCGCAAGATCATGAAGATCGCCAAGGAACCGATCTCCATGGAAACGCCGATCGGTGACGACGACGACTCCCATCTGGGCGACTTCATCGAAGACACCAACACGCTGGCCCCGGCCGAGGCGGCGCTGCACGGCTCCATGCGCGACGTCGTCAAGGACGTGCTGGACTCGCTCACGCCGCGCGAAGCCAAGGTGCTGCGCATGCGCTTCGGCATCGAAATGAGCACCGACCACACGCTGGAAGAGGTCGGCAAGCAGTTCGACGTCACGCGCGAACGGATCCGCCAGATCGAGGCCAAGGCACTGCGCAAGCTGCGCCACCCGAGCCGCTCGGACAAGCTGAAGAGTTTCCTGGAAGGCAACTAAACGCTTCCAAGGGCCTCTAGCTCATGCCTGGTTAGAGCAGCGGACTCATAATCCGTTGGTGCCGTGTTCGACTCACGGGAGGCCCACCATGTGCCATAAGGGTTTGCGGGTAGTTCCGCAAACCCTTTTTTTTTATTGCTGTGTGTAATTCGAGCGTAATGCGTTGGGGCCGCGCCGCTCCCACTGTGCGGTGTTGGAGCATTGATGGGAAGTCCCGGACGCTGCCGAGGTAAGCTGCTGGCTTCCCCTTTCATGAACGAGTGGATTATGGACAGGGCGGTACGAAGGGCGCTCCTTAAACCGATCGCACGGCGGCGAGCGCAGCGTGGCAATACGATGACGTTGCCGCGTGCGCTTGATCGAATAGACATGCGTTCGCTGGCCAATGCGCACATCCCCGAAATAGCCAAGCTAGCGAAATCGCTGCAGGCAAAACCTGATCGCGATCACATCGAAGTCGCGCAGAGCTTCATCGCATTGGCCAGGTTATTGTTTGTTGCCCGCAGAATCACGGAGCAAGAGTACACATTTCTGGCATCTGCTAGCGCGGAAGCGGAATTCGAGCGGCGTGTATCCGGTGGCGAGTATCCAGAACTCGAAGATGTTCAGAGCAGAATCCGAAACGTGATGCTCGCCGAAGGTCTGACGGACGATGAGTACTGGCCTGACGGAGAAGGCTCCCTCGAATACCTCGACCTAAGCAGTCAATTCGACGTGGCATACGAACGCCGATTCATCGAAACGCTTAGTGAATTCGGGCTGGTCGATTTGGTCTCGCTCCGGAATACTAATCGAGAAGAATTTGATCGCCGACGAGAGCGGGGGCGACGCGCCATTTATCACAAGGACGAGGTCTTGGCTGCTGTCAAAGACATCGTGATCCGCTACGAGGTTGACGCACGCAAGGCAGCTTCAGTGGGCGCCTACTCAGCCGCAATTCCGATCTTGGGCGCTGCTGTCGAAGGACTGCTTCTCATTCGGTGTCTGCGCTCCAAGCGAAAATCCGAGAGGATCGCCTTAGCCTTGCCCGGAAAGAAGCGTCCCAAAAAGACGGACGATCCTACGACATGGACATTAGATGCGTTGATCGAGGTTTGCCTACATGCTGGGTGGCTCCCTCCCGTCCACACTCAGATTGCCGTTATTCGCCCGGAAAGCCTCGCGCACATCTTGCGCGGCATGCGCAACTACATTCACCCCGGGAGGGTCGTCCAAGAGCGACCTTGGGTAGAGGCGGACGAACATGAGTATAAAGATGCCGAAGCAATTTACGCTACGCTGCTTGCCACAGTGTCTAGTGCGAAATCACGGCAGGGATTAAGCGCTGCCGCACAACTTCCGCTGATCGGCGGGGAGCCAGAATAGGATGTTGCTGCCGCTCCGCAGCCTTGCTGAGCGATGGCGTGTGAGACATGCTTCCCAAGTTCGGGGTCATGCAATCTTGATGCGTTGGGAAAGCTTGTCCATAGCCTGCGCGATATGCTCGCGGTTGGCGTGAGCGTACCGCGCCGTAACTTGAATCGATGAGTGGCCCGCGATGCGCTGGACCGTGCTATACGCAATATCAATCCTGACGAAGGGCCGCACCACCACATGCCATGGCGCTGGGGCGCCCGGCCTACGATGGTCGTCATGGCTGTGGGGGTGCCCCGCCGCTGTCAATACTCCAGCACCATCCTGACCGCGTCGTGATCGCTCGGCATCTGCTCGATCAATTCGACCTTCGCCGACACTTGCTGCTTCGCCAGCACGACAAAGAAGTCGAGCTCTCGTGCTTCGCGCCCGCGGTGGGTAGCCTTGCCGCAGTGGAAGACCTGACGGTACGCATACCTCAGCTTGGCCTGGGTACGATCGTTTTCGCGGCCCAGCATGGCGTTGATGCCTCCCGGGCTGGCGTTGAAGTCGCCACCGATGACGATCAGCTCGTACTTCTCATAGCATCTGGCCTTGTCGAAAGCGCGCAGCAGCGCGCGCGTGTCGCCGTTCTGCGGCGCGGCGATCGAATGCCATGAAATGAACAGCACCTTGTCGATGGCGACGCCGCTGGCGGTGCGGCCGGCGTCGCCGCCTGCAAGCACGACGCCGTCCCGCTCGTCGACAATGTCGACCTGCGCGGCGCGAACCTGCGCGGCGAACGTGGTCTCCAGCAATGCATAGGGAATGCAGCGCTCGTCGAACGCGCCGACCGTGCATCCATCAAACACCTTCCAGTTGCCGGCGGCACCGGCGCTCACGAGCTTCTGGCTGCCGCCTTCCTGCAGCAGGATGATAGTGGGATCTATCGCGGCCATGCGGTCGATGGCCCGCTGCTTGTCTGCGCGCGTGTGGTTGCCCTGGCTATTCCACGAATAGACGATGATCTTCGACATGATATTCCCCTTGCTCTTCAAGCCTTGCCGCGGACTCCCGCATAAACGGGCTGGCGCAGGCGCGGCGTCGGCGGATGGTTGGTCATTGCGCCAGATGCGGGATATGGAGCGGCCTCTTCACGCCAGCGCCGCGGTGGCAACCTTCCAGCGCCGCAGCCGGTCTTCGAGCCCATTGGTGCCGCCGTTGATGCGCCGCGTCAGCGCGATGAAGTCGCCGCTGTCTGCCAGCGCGTTGCAACCATGCGTGCGCCACCACCATGCCGCCGAGCGCGCGGCCCAGGCGTCCTGCTCCAGCAGTTCGGGCGTGGCGGTCAGGTCGGCGCCGAGCGCGGCCCCGCACGCCGCGTAGTTGGCGCGGCCGGTAATCTGGATCAGGCCCCGGCCGCGGAAGCGCTTGCCATCGCCGGGCCGCACATTGCCGAGCGCCATGGCCTTGCGCGACGGCGGCTCGTACAGCGCCTGCGCCGGTGTCGGTCCCCATAGCTCGTGCGTGAACTGGTAGCCCAGCGACTCGTGCCCGGTCTGCGCCAGGAATGCGGCGATGCGCGCCGGGCCGGTGATGTCGTACGCCAGCATCGCTTCGCACAGGCGCGGGTACCAGCGCGCGCATTGCGGCTCGCTCAGTCCGGTGGCGGCGCGGAATTGTTCCGGTGTCATCTCCATGTTGTGTCTCCCTAGGTTGTGGTGGCAGCCGTTGCCGCAGTGCCGGTTATGGGGCTGGGTATGGCGCTGGCTGTGTCTGTGCCTGTGGCGCCGGCCACGTGCCGTTGGCCACCAGCGTGTCGATGGTGTGCCGCAGCGGGTCGGCGCTGACGCTGAATTCGCCGGCAAACGGCCGGTCGACTGCGAGCAGGAAGAAAAACGCCAGGCCGATGGTGATGGCCCACGCGGTGATCAGCGCCAGGTTGAAGGGCGTTGCCGGCAGCACGTACAGCAACGCGAACGACAGCGCGCTGACAATCAGGATCACGCCCCACAAGGTGTTCGGCATTGCCGCGTGCAGCGTCAGGATCCGTTGCTGGCGGTACTTGACCATCTCGTTGACGCGCATCAGCACCTCCCCCAGCAGCACGGTCTGGCGGCTGTCGAGCGGACGGATCCGGTTGGCAAGATCGAACATCAGGTCGAAGCGCTGCTCGGTGTGCGGATCGGGTTTGCCATGGCGCTGCATGCGCGGCCATTCGTCGTGCACCACCATCACCAGGTAGGTGCGCAATGCCGCCGCGGCGGCATCGGCGGCGCTGCTGTCGAAGGCGGCGAGGTCGCGCGCGAGTTCGCCCGCCGCGGTGGCTTCCGCAGCGACGGTGCGGTCGGCGGCGTTGTAGGTGTCCCAGACGTTGATCGCGGCAAACGCGACCAGCAGCGAGTTGATGGTGGTGATGATCGAGACCATCGACACCGCCATCGCGCGCTGCTCGGCATCGAGCTCGATCAGCGCGAAGCGGCGCGCCACTGCATAGCCGGCCAGCACCACCCCGACGATGGCCGCGACCACGATGGCGGCCATGCCGGTGCTGGGCAGGCTGTAGAGGAACAGCATGGCGCTACTCCTTGCGCGGCTCGCGCGGCGTGCTGCCGCGCACCGCGGTCTCGACGATCTCGACGATGCGCTGCAGCAGGCGGTGCACCGCGGTCGCGGAGAAGCCGCCCAGCATCGACAAGGCCGGCTTGCCGAAGCTGCGCATGCCGGCCGAGTCGAACAACTGCGGCGGCAGCATCTCGACCAGGATCAGCCCGGACATCACGCCGAGGATCAGTTGCGCGGCGTAGGCGGCATCGTACTTGGGGTCATAGGTGCCTTTGGCGATGTAGCCGTGCACCTGGAACAGCGAGGCGAACGAAGCCCCCAGACCGGCGCAGAACAGCAGGAACAGCATGTTGAACAGCAGCGTGCGGCCCGACGAGGCCAGGATGCCGGCGCGCATGTTGTCCATCGACACCTCCGCCGGCAAGCCGGTCAGCACTACTGCCAGCAGGCAGCACACCGCGGTGCCGGTCAATGCGCGCACCAGCGGCACGGGTCCGAGGCAGGCGAGCGGATGCGCGCGGCGGCGTTCGTCGTCGAGCAGCGTGATGCATTGCGGCGTCGCCGGCGCGATGGCGCGGGCCAGCTCCTGGTGGAGTAGCGCGAGCTGCTGCGCGGCAGGTCCGGTTGCGGCTTGCTGCTGCGACGAAGCCGACGGTGCCGCGGCCGGTTCGTGAGCGCTGCCGAGCAGCACGGTCCAGCCGGCCGGCATCGCGATGCCGAGCCGCAGCGCATGGCTGGCCATGGCCTCGCATTCGCGGCGCAGCTGGCCATCGAGCGGCAACGGGGCCGCCGCCGCCGCGGCAAGCCGGGGCGGTGCCGCAACGGTATCGGCGGCCGCGGCCGCGGCAGCGGCGCGCCGCAACGGCGCGGCGGTGAAGTCGAGCGTGCGCATGATCTGTGGAAGGAAGAGGGCGGCCCGGTGGCCCGGGCCGCGTTGTTGCCCGCGCGGCGCGAGGCGCGTCCTATTGCGGCCGGCCCAGCAGGCGCTGCAGGTTCTGCAACTGCGGCAGCCCGCCGCCGAAGCGGTTCTCGGGATCGTGCGCAACGATCGGCGAGCTGATGGCGCGGATCAGCTGGAACAGCGCCGCGACGCGGCGCGGTCCGCGCGGCCCCATCCAGGCGGCCAGCTGCGGATCGGACAGCAGCAGCGCGGCCAGCCCCGCGATATGCGGCGCGGCCATCGAGGTGCCGGAGTCAGGCATGAAGGCGGCGCCAGGCACCGTCGAGATGATGCCCACGCCCGGTCCGCATACCGCGATCTGCGGACCGAAGCACGAGAACGTCGGCGCGAACAGCCCGGCGCGCGTGGCCGCGTGCTGCACCACCTGGGTACGTTCCCACACATCGTGCGGCAGTTCGCTCTGCAAGCCCAGCGCCGAGACCGCCAGCACCGACGGCGAGGCTGCCGGGTACTGCACCGGCCCGCCCGAGTTGCCGGCCGCGACGATGCAGGCCACGCCGCTGTGCACCGCCTCGAGCAGCTTCTGCTCCACCGCCTGCGAAGGCTGCGGTGCGCCCAGGCTCAGGTTGACCACGTCGACATCGTGGTCGATGCAGTAGTCGAGCGCGCGCAGCAGCGTGCTGAACTGCCCGCCCGGGAAGATCTTGAGCGCATGCATTTCCGCCTCTGGTGCGAACCCGAGCATGGTGGCCTGGGCCTCGGCACCGGCGGACGCCGGCGCGCCCGGCTGCGGCCGCGCGCCGATCACGCCGGCGCAGTGCGAGCCATGGCCGATGGTGTCGAGGCGCCAGGTATCGCTGGCGTCGACGCCGGTGCCGGTCAGGTCGGCGCCATGGCGGATATGCGCCAGCAGCGGATGCGCGGCGTCGGCGCCGGAATCGACCACCGCGACGCGCACGCCGCGGCCGCCGAAGCTGCGCGTGAGCCGGTCCAGCCCCATCAGCCGCTGGCCCCAGCCAAAGCGCCCGCGCGGCGGCACGTCCGGATTCGGCTGCGACAGCGGCGTCACGCGGATCACATTGGGCTGGCCCGACACCACATTGGGCGCCAGCAGGTACTTGTTCCAGTAGCCGCTGAGCGGCCGCACGAACAGCGAGCGCGCCGGCCCGGGTTGCTGCTGCACCAGCGTCAGCGTCGCTTCGCCGCCGGCGTCGGTGGTGGCGGTTGCGGGGAAGCCATCGCCCGCCAGCGTGATGGCAACGCCCGGCAGCGGCGTGTCGCCGGTGCCCAGCACCCGCACCAGCACCTCGCGCGAGACCGGGCCGTCGAACGCCGATTGCGGATGCAGCCGGTCGGAGGTCTCGAGCTCGGCCTTGCGGCCATAGCCGAGCGGATGGTCTTCCTCGACGATCATGTGCGGCGGCGCCGTGGCCTGCAGCATCTGCGCGTGCGCGGCATCGAGCCTGACCACATAGGTGTGGGCGGCTTCATCGGGCCGCACCGAATGCAGGTGCGTGTTCTTGTGGCCTTCGACCACCTGCACCACTTCAACGCCGGGCAGCTGCGTCACCGTGCTGTGCAGTTCGCTGGCCGACATCGGCGCCACGCCCGCCTGCTGCGCCAGTGCGTGGCGCCGGGGTGCGATCAGGTATTGCTTGCGGCCGGTGTCCAGCGCCACGGCATCGTGGCCGGCGGAGCCGCCATGGCCGCCTGCGCCGGCGCGCGTGGCGTCAGCCTTCTTGTCTCGTTCCATTTGCTTTCTCCACCGCGGCGCCAGCAGGCGCGCGCATCGATTCGGGCAGGCCCGCGCCGTACGCCGTAACGCGGGCCCGCGGCGAGGCGCCGTCGGGCGCCCTGGTTCAGGCGCAGGGCCTCGTGTACGCGGTCATGCGTAGACCAGCTGCGGCTGCGCCGAGAACGGCAGCAGGCCGCCGAGATGGCCGGCCACGGTGCCGATCTGCTGGCCCACGCTGGCATTGCCCAGCAGGCCGCCGACGGCATGGCCGAGGGTCGGCGCCACCGCGCCGATCAGCGAGCCGAACACGCCCTGCGGTGCCAGCGCAACCTGCGGCTGCGCCGAGAACGGCAGCAGGCCGCCGAGATGGCCGGCCACGGTGCCGATCTGCTGGCCCACGCTGGCATTGCCCAGCAGGCCGCCGACGGCATGGCCGAGCGTCGGTGCCACCGCGCCGATCAGCGAGCCGAACACGCCCTGCGGTGCCAGCGTGACCGCGGGCATGGCCGAGAACGGCAGGTAGCGCGCGCCTTCGCGAACGATGTTGGCACCATGGATGGCGGCCGTCGGATAGCCCGCGGCAGTGCCGGCGGCCTGGATGAATCCCGGCGCGTGCACCGAGATGGCGTTGCCGACCGGGCCGGTATGCCCGGGCTCGGGGAACGGAATATGCTGGGCCAGCGCGCCGGCGGCGGCGCCGGCCGCATGGCCGATCACCGGGTTCACATAGTGCGTGACCACGGCCTGCACGCCGTCGCGCACCGCCGGAGCGACCGCGTCGGTCATCGCGCTTTGCGGCACCAGCATTGGCTGCGCGGAAAACGGCAGCAGGCTGCCGATGCCGCTGACGAGGTTGCCGAGCACACCTTGCGGCGCCAGGACGGCAGCGTGGATGGGGTAGGTCATGACGACTCCTTTGAATGACTGCGTGGATTGAGGAAGCAAGGGCGGCGGGCCGCGCATGCCGGCCCGGTTTCCGCGCCTGCCGCGGCGCCGCGCATCGCTGCGGCCCCGGGACAGGTGGAATCATTCTTGGTTTTCGCCTTGCATCGCCGCCATTGGGCAAATGCGGTATTGGCTGTGGATAATGCCTGGCAACAATCAGAATTAAATATCGCGCAGCATGAATGGGCTTTTAAATACAAAAACCAGCACCTAGAATTCGCCTCTGCTGCCGGCATCCGGAAATTCCGGATCGCACTGTCGGGTAGTGCGCAATCCCATGCCGGCGCAACACCGCAAGAGATCGAAAACAAAAGCAGTGATCTGGAGCCCGACCGGGCCGTCCCCGGTTCCGCTCGTAGGTCCGCACTAGCCTTGCACGAAGGGTCCTGTGATGCACTGATGCACAGATAGACGCGCGGCTGCCGCTCCTGCGACGGAACCACTCGTTCCATCGCATGGAGTCCTCCGCATGAACCTCACCACTCGGGAAGAGACGGTGCTCGCCTTTATTGCCCGCGGCCTGAGCGATCGCGAGATCGCCGCACGTCTCGCATTTTCCGTATCCACGGCGCGCAAGCACCGTGAGCATCTGCTCGCGAAAATGCAATTGCGAAAATCCTCGCAATTGACCATGGTGTATCTCGCGCGCCAGCATGAGCTGTTTAAAAAAGCGGGCCTGCAGCCGCAGATAATCCATTCTCGCAACGCGAGCGCGAATATCTGGAATGGCTGGGGCGCGGCCTGAGCGACAAGGAAATCGCGCGCGCGCTCGGCATCAGCGACCAGACCGCGCGTACGCATCGGGCCCGGCTGCTGCAGAAGGCGGGCGCGGGCAATGTCTGCGCGCTGCTGTTCCAGTGCGTGCAACAGGGATGGCTGGAGCTGCCGCGGGACCAGTCCTGCGATGCGTAGCCGGTGCGGGACACTGTGGCGCGCTACCGCATTTGCCCAATGGCACGGCGCGGGGGCGTCTCCGGACAATGGTCCCCGCAGCCGCCGCATGGCGACCAGCGCGCTGCCTGCCGCGACCCGTGCGGCCTTTCGATTCCTGTCGCCGTGCTGGAGCCATCATGATTCGATGCAAGCCAACCGCGCGCTGCCGGGCACTTGCCGCGGCCTGCGCGCTTTGCGCCAGTGGAGGCGTTGCCGCGCAGGCGCTGCCCGCGCTGGGTGCGGACCTGGCGCAGACCTCGGTGTCGGGGTTGTCGTCCGGCGCGTTCATGGCCACGCAGTTCCACGTTGCGTATTCCGGCACCATGGTCGGCGCCGGCGTGGTCGCGGGCGGACCGTTCTACTGCGCCGGCCTGTTCGCGCCCACGCCGCCCGCCACCGCGGCCGCGACCCAGTGCATGCAGCCGGTCGGCGATACCGGCCCCGACGCGCAGGCGGCGCTGGACGCGGCGCGCACCTTCGCCCGCGATGGCCGCATCGACGCGGTGCAGAACCTGGCGCGCCAGCGCGTCTACGTGTTCTCCGGCACGCGCGACCAGACCGTGCTGCCGCGCGTCGCCGCGCAGGTGGGGCGCTTCTATACGCTGGCCGGCGTGCCGGCATCGCAGCTGCAGTACGTGGCCGATGTCGCGGCCGGGCATGCCTTCATCACCAGCCAGGCGGGCGACGCGGCCTGCGCGGTCAGCGCGTCGCCCTACATCAACAATTGCGGGCTCGAGCAGGCACGGCAGATCCTGCAATGGATCTACGGACCGCTGCAGCCGGCGGCGCGGCCGGCGGGCGAGCTGCTGCGCTTTGACCAGCGCGGCTTCGATCCCGGCGGCAAGGCGCTGCTCGCCGACAGCGGCTATGTCTACGTGCCGGGCCAGTGTGGCGCGGGCGGTGCCGGTTGCCGCGTGCACGTGGCCTTCCATGGCTGCCTGCAGGGCGCGGGTGCCATTGGCGAACGCTTCGTGCGGGGCGCGGGCTACCTGGAAAGTGCCGAGGCCAACCGCATCGTGGTGCTGTTCCCGCAGGTCGGCGCGTCGCGGCATAACCCGCTCGGGTGCTGGGACTTCTGGGGCTATACCAGCGACGATCCGGCCCAGCCGGACTTCTTTTCGCGCGAGGCGCCGCAGATGGCCGCGGTCATGCGCATGGTCCGCCGGCTCGGTGCGGCGCCGCAGTGATGGCTGCGACGCCGCCCCCGTCCTGTCCGCTACCCCAATCCGCAAGGAGATCCGCCATGCATTCGATCCTGCAAGCCCAATGGGCAAGCGCCAGCCGCACCGCGCTGGAACTGACCCTGTGCCAGCTGCAAGCCGCCACCGTGCTGGCGCAGTCGCCCTTTGGCGCCGCTGATCCTGCGGCGGCCCGGGCGCCGGCGCGCCAGGCGCTGGCCGTACTGAACCGCTATGCCGAGGAACGCGCCGCGCAGCAAGCGCAATGGTGGCGCGCGCAGCGCGACCGCCTCGACCTGGCCGGCGTCGCGCACGCGTGGCGCGGCCTCGATGCCATCGAGGCCGACCTGGCCGCGCGCGCGTCGCAGGCCAGGGCCAGCTACAACGATGCCGTGCGCGAAGCGCTGGCGCGCTGCCTCGAAGACGTGGGCGAGGCGCGCGACGGCAACGACATTGGCCTGGCGCTGCTGCGCGCGCTGACCGACTGGCAGGAGGCCGGCAAGACCTGCGCCGCGCAAGTCGCGGCCATGAGTGCCGCGATGATGCCGGCATGGACCCAGTGGCTGCAGTCTGCGCTGGCCGACCCCGGCACGTCGCGTGCCGTCGCTGGCGCGGCGGGGCAACGCGCGGCGCGGGACAGTTGAACCCGCGCAGTCGCCAGGCAGCGGCGCGGGTCCGATGCCTCAGCCCTGCGCCGCCATCCCCATGGCCGGATCGCTGACCGTATGCCGACCGGTTTCCACGCGTCCGGCAAAGCGGCGGTAGAAGGCCGGATCGGTGTCGCAGGTCACCGCGAAGTCATACCATTGGCCGCTCTGCTCCAATTGCCAGTGCCGGGACTTGCTGCCGTTGGCACCGACGGTGGCCTTCCACGGGCCATCGCCGCGGTAGGCCAGCGCCTCGATGTGGAAGTGGCAGGCCCTGCCGCCGGCGTTGATCAGGTCGACATAGACATCGCCGTTGGCAATGTCGTAGCAGACCCGGATCTCGGGGGCGATGCCGGTTTCGCCGATGCGGCGGGTGTCGCCGCGGAAGTGGCGATGGTAGCCGTTGGGGCCGAGCACCCACAGGTCGTATGGCCCGGCATTGTCCTGGAAGGCATTCCAGGTATCGCTGAGCGACTTGCCGGCTTCCACCATATAGCGGCGCGGGATCCGTCCCAGCTGGAGGCGGTCGTAGACGTGGAACACCGCGGCCTGCGTGCCGGTGTTGGCAAACACCAGTTCGACCTGGCCCACGGCACTGCAGCGCGCGCTGGTGTGCAGTTCGTACGGCAGCGCGCGCGACGGGCGGGTGCCGGCGGCCTGCTGCGGCAGCTGCATGTCGGCAGGCAGCGGTACGGCAGGCAGGGCCTGCTGCGCGCGGCGCAGCTGGTCGGCGTCGCTGCGCGTGGTGCGGCCGCCGAGCGTGGGCAGCGCTTCGTTGTTGGGCGTCTTGAAATTGAAGGCGCTGGTCAGGTCGCCGCACACGGCGCGGCGGAACGGGCTGATATGCGGCTCGGCCACGCCGAAGCGGGCTTCCAGGAAGCGCAGCACCGAAGTGTGGTCGAACACCTGCGAGTTGACCCAGCCGCCGCGGCTCCACGGCGAAATCACATACAGCGGCACACGCGGCCCGGGGCCGAAGACGCGGCCGTCCGGCGCGGGCTGGGTGCGGCTGCCCGGCGGCGCCGGCTGGTTGAAGTACTCGGCCTGCATCTCGGCGTCGCTCAGCGTCGACTTGCCGGCGAGCGTCTTGTCGGCATTCATCGACGGCGCCGAGGGCGAGGGAACGTGGTCGAAATAGCCGTCGTTCTCGTCGAAGTTGACCAGCAGCACGGTCTTGCTCCAGACCTCGGGCACCGCGGTCAGCGCGTCGAGCACCTCCTGCAGGAACCAGGCGCCCTGGACCGGGCTGGAGGGGCCGGGATGCTCGCAATAGATCGACGGCGCGTTGATCCACGACACCTGCGGCAGCCCGCCCGCGCGGATGTCGCGGCGGAATGCATCGAGATACTCGTCGGGCCGGCTGCCGGGCAGGGTGTTGGCCACGCCCTTGTAGAGCGGGTTGCCGGGGTTGTCGGTGGCGGCATCGTAGGCGTGGTACGGCAGCGGCTGGCCGGTGTTGGCATAGGGCGCACCCGGCGCGCCGCCGCTGGAGACCGGATAGCCTGACGCCAGGTTGGCCTGGCGGAACTGCTGGAACGCGCCCAGCATGTTGTCGCCCCATTCGTCCGGCATGTTCTGGTAGCAGATCCAGCTGATGCCCGCGGCTTCCAGGCGCTCGGCGTAGGTCTTCCAGGTGTAGCCGGTGTTGGCCGAGGCCGGCAGGCCGTCGATCGCATCCCACTCGTTGTTGACGAAGGCGACGTTGGCCGCGGTGGGGCCGTTGGTGCCGGTCAGGTGGAAGGCGCGGTTCGCGTCCGTGCCGGTGTGCATCGAGCAGTGGTACGCGTCGCACAGCGTGAAGGCATTGGCCAGCGCGAACTGGAACGGGAGCTCCTGTTCCTTGAAGTAGCCCATCGACGTGCTGGTCTTGTACGTCGGCCAGTTGGCCATGCGGCCGTGGTCCCAGGCCTGCTGGCTGTCCAGCCATGCATGGGGGGTGCCGGCGGCGCGCTGCGCGTTGTTGCTGCTGCCGTCGAGGTGGTACGGCGTCAGCACCGCGCCGTTGGCGCGCTGTTGCTGCCATACCTGGCGCGCGCCGGGCAGCGGGATGGTAAAGCGGTCGCCGAAGCCGCGCACGCCGCGCAGCGTGCCGAAGTAGTGGTCGAAGGAACGGTTCTCCTGCATCAGGATCACCACGTGCTCGACATCGTCGATGGTGCCGGTGGCATTGTTGGCCGGGATGGCCAGGGCCTTGCGGATGCTGGGCGGGAACGCGGCCAGCGCGGCGGCGGCGAAACCGGTGCCGGCTGCGGCCTGCAGGAAATTGCGGCGAGAGACCATGGTCTTGTCGGAATTGGCGTGGGGACTGGCGGAAGGCTCAGGGCGCGCAGCGGATCACCGGATCGGGCCGCTGGCCCGGCTTGTTGCCGGGCTGTCCCGGCTTGCCCGGCTGGGCGCTCGGCACCAGCGTTGCGGTGGGCGACAAGGTGGGGCCGCCGTCGCCGCCGCAAGCGGCGAGCAATGCCGCCGCGCTCAGCATCGCGGCCGTGGTGGTGGGCAGTCTGCGGGGAAGCATGGAGTCACCTGGCTGGTTGTGGTGGCGGCTGCTGCGAGCCGGAGCCAGGCGAGTGTAGGAAGGTGGGGTGACGTGCCGATGACAGGCGGGCTCAATCGCTGTCGATGCCGTCCGCCCGCAGAGTGGACGGCGGATGCCGCGCGCAATGGCAGCAGTAGCTGAAGCGCCGACCGGACGGCGCGGAGCAGTGGCCGCGGCGTCGCCGCGACAGCATGGCGTGGGAGTTGGACCGGCGCGTACCGCAGACCAGGCGCTGGGTGCGCGCAATGGCGGCTGGCGCGCTGGGCAGGACTGGGCGCCGGCGTGGCAGCGCCGGCGCGCGCGGGAGTGGTGTCAGATCAGGTGGAAGACCATGCTCAGGGCGATCGCGCCGCCCACGGTTTCCACTGCGGCAAGGGCGAGGAGGTTCTTCAGTACGAAAGCCTCTTCTTTCTTCGTCACCATGGTCTGTCTCCCGGTCATTGGACTAGTTCTGTAGCACCATCGGCGGTGGCAATCCGGGGTTGGCGGTGCCAGGGGCGTCGATGTGAGACCAGTAGACCGCATCCGGCCGCCGCGCGGAAGCTGGCGAAAACCCGCTCGGCGAAAACCCGGATTCCTACGAGCGTGTGACAGGGCCATGATTGACTGGCTTTGCGGGGCGCGCCTGCGGCCCGCCAGCCACGGCGCATGCAATGGCCCGCATTTGGGGGATGCCCGCGCCGGCGCGATGCGCCAAGATCGACGGCGTGGGTGATCGAACCGGTTGCCCCGCTACCGCTTGAGCCCCGCTGCCTCCCCGGCACGCGGGGCTTTTCTACATCGACATCGGCCGGGCGTGGCTCAGCGCGCCTGCAGGATGGCTTCGATGCGGGCGGCGGCCTCGCGCAGCGGCGCCAGGAAGCGCGCTTCCAGATGGGCCCGGTCGCGACTGCCCAGCACCATGCTGAAGCCCAGCCCGGCCACCACCTTGCCGGCCTGGTCGCGCAGCGGCACCGAGATCCCGGCGTAGCCGTCCACCAGTTCGCTGACCAGCACGCAGTAGCCGTCGGCGCGCACCTGGCGCAGCGTGCGCGCCAGCGTGGTGCGCGAGCTGACCGTGAACGGCGTCAGCTTGTGCAGTGTCGCGCTTGCCAGGTAGGCCTGCAGCGCGCTGTCGTCCAGGCCGGCCAGCAGCACCCGGCCGAGCGAATGCGCATAGGCCGGCATCCGCCGCCCCAGCGCCATGTCCACGCGCAGCAGCTGGCGCGGTTCCTCGCGCGCCACCAGCACCACCGATTCGGCATCGAGCACGCCCAGCGAGCAGCTTTCGCCCAGGGTCTCGCACAGTTGCTGCAGGTAGGGCCGCGCCATCTGCGGCAGGCTCATCGAGGCAAAGTAGGCGTAGCCCAGCTCCATCACCCGCGGCGTCAGCGCAAAGTGGCGGCCGTCCTGCGCCACGTAGCCGTTGTGCTCGAGCGTCAGCAGCAAGCGGCGCGCGGCGGCACGGGTCACGTCGAGCTGGTCGGCCACCTCCTGCATGGTCAGGCGCTCCGCGCCCGCGCCCAGCAGGCGCAGCAGCGCCAGGCCCTTGCTCAGCGATTCCAGCAGTTCGTCCTTCTTGGCGGTTTCGGCTTGCGGCATAGGGCTTTTGACAGGGGGCGGTCGTGAGATGAACCATCAGGCACGTGCTGGTCGACGCCATCGCGCGGGGCTTGCGCCGACCGGCGGCATCTCCGTATGATAGCGTTTTCCGAACAAATGTTCGCAAAACAAATTCACGGAAAGCGTGCCGCCGGCGATGCGGGACGGCACGACCAGAACCGGAGACAGCGATGAAGGTAATCACCGCGCGTGAAGCGGCGGCGCTCGTGCAGGATGGCTGGACCGTGGCCAGCGCGGGCTTTGTCGGCGCCGGCCACGCCGAGGCCGTAACCGAGGCGCTGGAGCAGCGCTTCCTGCACAGCGGCCTGCCGCGCGACCTGACGCTGGTGTATTCGGCCGGGCAGGGCGACCGCGGCGCGCGCGGCGTGAACCATTTCGGCAATGCCGGCATGACCGCCGCCGTGGTCGGCGGGCACTGGCGCTCGGCCACGCGGCTGGCCACGCTGGCGATGGCCGAGCAGTGCGAGGGCTACAACCTGCCGCAGGGGGTACTGACGCACCTGTACCGCGCCATTGCCGGCGGCAAGCCCGGCGTGATGACCAAAATCGGCCTGCACACCTTTGTCGATCCGCGCACCGCGCAGGACGCGCGCTACCACGGCGGCGCCGTCAACCAGCGCGCGCGTCGCGCCATCGCCGACGGCAAGGCGTGCTGGGTCGATGCGGTCGAGTTCCGCGGCGACGAATATCTGTTCTATCCCAGCTTCCCGATCGACTGCGCGCTGATCCGCTGCACCGCGGCCGACGCGCGCGGCAACCTCAGCACCCATCGCGAGGCCTTCCACCATGAGCTGCTGGCGCTGGCGCAGGCCGCACACAACTCGGGCGGCATCGTGATCGCGCAGGTCGAAGGCCTGGTCGATCACCACGAGATCCTGCAGGCCATCCACGTGCCCGGCATCCTGGTCGACTACGTGGTGGTCTGCGACAACCCCGCCAACCACCAGATGACCTTTGCCGAGGCCTTCAACCCGGCGTACGTCACGCCGTGGCAGGGCGAGGGCGCCACGGATGAGGCCGCCGGCACGTCGCCCGAGGCCGGGCCGCTCGACGCGCGCACCATCGTGCAGCGCCGCGCGGTGATGGAGCTGGCGCGGCGCGCGCCGCGCGTGGTCAACCTTGGGGTAGGCATGCCGGCGGCGGTGGGGATGCTGGCGCACCAGGCCGGGCTGCACGGCTTCACGCTGACGGTCGAAGCCGGCCCGATCGGCGGCACGCCCGCCGATGGCCTCAGCTTCGGTGCCTCGGCCTACCCGGAAGCGGTGGTGGACCAGCCCGCGCAGTTCGACTTCTACGAGGGCGGCGGCATCGACCTGGCGATCCTCGGCCTGGCCGAGCTCGATGGCCAGGGCAACGTCAACGTCAGCAAGTTCGGCGAAGGCGAGGGCGCGCTGATTGCCGGCGTCGGCGGCTTTATCAACATCACCCAGAGCGCGCGCGCGGTGGTGTTCATGGGCACGCTGACGGCCGGCGGGCTGGAGGTACGCGCGGGCGACGGCCGCTTGCAGATCGTGCGCGAAGGCCGCGTGAAGAAGATCGTGCCGGAGGTCTCGCACCTGAGCTTCAACGGCCCCTATGTGGCATCGCTGGGCATCCCGGTGGTGTACATCACCGAACGCGCGGTGTTCGAGATGCGTGCCGGCGACGGCGATGCGGGCAACGCGGCCCGCCTCACGCTGGTCGAGATCGCCCCCGGCGTCGACCTGCAGCGCGATGTGCTCGACCAGTGCGCCACGCCGGTTGCGGTGGCGCCGGACCTGCGCGAGATGGATGCCCGGCTGTTCCAGGCCGGCACCATGCGCCTGTAACCGCCGCCGCACCACCACACCATTCCATCGGACAGGCCGGCCATGACCGGCTCGCAAGGAGGCACGCCAGATCTGTCATGACGTTACGCAAGCGCAGTCGCTTCATCCCGGCGCGGCCTGGGCCGCGCATCGATTCTGATTTATCGCGATTTACCGCAGGACACAGCCACACCATGCAGAACACTAGCCGCCGTACCTTCCAGCGCCGCCTGGGCGCCGTCCTCCTGAGCGCCACGCTGCCGCTCGCCGCCGCGCCGGCGTTTGCCGAGACCTACCCGAGCAAGCCGATCCGGCTGGTGGTGCCGTTCCCGCCGGGCGGCCCGACCGACACCGCCGCGCGCATCATCGGCCAGAAGATGAGCGAAACGCTGAAGCAGCCGGTGGTGGTGGACAACCGTCCCGGCGCCTCCGGCACCATCGGCGCCGAAAACGTCGCCAAGAGCCCGGCCGACGGCTACACGCTGCTGGTGCTGGCCACGCCCACGCTGCTGGCGCCGCACCTGATCAACCGCAAGGGCTATGACCTCTTCAAGGACTTCACGCCCATCGGCGCGGCCTATGACCTGCCGATCGTGATGGTGGTCAATCCGCAGGCGATGCCGGACGTGACCAGCCTGCAGCAGTACATCGCCAAGGCCAAGGCCAGGCCGGGCGCGCTCAACTACACCAGCGCCGGCAACGGCAGCTTCGGCCACCTGTCGACCGAGCTGCTGAAGAACCTGGGCAACTTCGACGTGCAGCACGTGCCCTACAAGGGCAGCGCGCCGGCCATCTCCGACCTGCTGGCCGGCCAGGTGCCGATGATGTTCTCGGACATGATCGCGGCGCTGCCGCATATCAAGGCCGGCAAGCTGCGCCCGATCGCGGTCGGCTCGGGCAAGCGGGTCAGCTTTACGCCGGAGGTCAAGACCGTCGCCGAACAGGGCTTCCCCGGCTTCGATGCCACCGCATGGGGCGGCCTGCTGGCGCCGGCCGGCACGCCCAGGGAGGTGGTGGCGACGTTGTCGGCCGAGCTGAAGAAGGCGCTGGCCGATCCGACCGTGCAGCAGAAGATGCTGGGCGCCGGCACCGTGGCCGCCTATATGCCGCCGGAGCAGCTGGCCGCGCGCATGAAGGCCGACTACAGCAAGTGGGGCAAGGTGATCCAGGACAACGGCATCCGCGGCGACTGAGCGGCGCGTCGGGCGGTCTTGCGGCTTGCGGATCCGGGATGCAGCCCGGGCCGCGGGTCAGGCGGGCTGCCGGCCCTGCGGCTGGCTGGCAGGCAGCGCGGGCAGCGTCGGCCGCGGCAGCGCCGCGTGGCGGCCGGCCGCGGCCAGTCCCAGGAACTGGCTGGAGGTGCGCAGGAATTGCTGGCAGGTCTGGCGAAACAGCTCGAAGTCCATGTCGGTCCCGTGTGAAGAAGCGGCGCGGGCCGGCAGGGCCGCCGCGCCGCCGGCATCTTGCTTGGCCGATATGACAATGTCTTGACAATGGGCGCGCCGGCCCGCCGCTGGCGCGGGCTTGTCGCGGCCGCCGCACGGCGGCGCCGGAGCGCCCACTGGACTGGCAGAGATGCTAAAATCTAAGTCTTTGATTCTCTTGGCCAATTGCGTAGTCAGCGCGGCCGCGCCGGAAACTTACCGGTGCCGAGCGAGATTCAGGGCGAGATGAGTTCCAGACGCGTATCCGTTTGTGCCGGGTTCGCCTCCCGCCAATACCGATACCCATGACCACTACGAACGCACCAGAACCTACCACCGCGGTTCCCGCCGCTGTGCAGACCTTCGACGGCTTCGGCCTCGACGCGCGCATCCTGCGCGCCCTGTCCGAGCAGGGCTATAGCTCTCCCACGCCGATCCAGGCGCAGGCCATTCCGGTCGTGCTGCTGGGCAAGGACGTGATGGGCGCCGCGCAGACCGGCACCGGCAAGACCGCCGGCTTCGCGCTGCCGATCATCCAGCGCCTGCTGCCGCTGGCCAATGCCAGCGCCTCGCCGGCGCGCCACCCGGTGCGCGCGCTGATGCTGACGCCCACGCGCGAACTGGCCGACCAGGTCTACGACAATGTCGCCCGCTATGCCAAGCACACCGATCTGCGCAGCACGGTGGTGTTCGGCGGCGTCGACATGAACCCGCAGACCGACGCGCTGCGCCGCGGTGTCGAGATCCTGGTGGCCACGCCCGGCCGCCTGCTCGACCACGTGCAGCAGAAGTCGGTGAACCTGTCGCAGGTGCAGATGCTGGTGCTGGACGAAGCCGACCGCATGCTCGACATGGGCTTCCTGCCGGACCTGCAGCGCATCATCAACCTGCTGCCGGCGCAGCGCCAGACGCTGCTGTTCTCGGCGACGTTCTCGCCGGAGATCAAGCGGCTGGCCTCCAGCTACCTGAAGCAGCCGGTCACCATCGAAGTGGCGCGCAGCAACTCGACCAACGAGAACGTGCGCCAGGCGGTGTACCAGGTCGAGGACGGCCACAAGCAGGCCGCCGTGGTGCACCTGCTCAAGCAGCGTGCGGAGCAAGGGCTCTCGCGCCAGTGCATCGTCTTCGTCAACAGCAAGATCGGCTGCTCGCGGCTGGCACGGCACCTGGAGCGCGAGGGCATCAACGCCGCCGCGATCCACGGCGACAAGACCCAGACCGAGCGCATGCAGACCCTCGACGGCTTCAAGAGCGGCACCATCGATGCGCTGGTTGCCACCGACGTGGCCGCGCGCGGCCTCGATATCCCCGACATGCCGTGCGTGATCAACTTCGACGTGCCGTACAGCGCCGAAGACTATGTGCACCGCATCGGCCGCACCGGCCGCGCCGGCGCCAGCGGCGACGCGCTGTCGATCTACGTGCCGGGCAACGACGAGCGCCTGCTGTCCGATATCGAAAAGCTGATCAAGCGCAGCATCCCGCGCGGCAAGCTGGAGGGCTTCGATCCCACCGGCGAGCGTAGCCGCCACACCGACGGCGAGCGCCGCCGCGAGCGCGGCGAAGTGCGCCGCACGCGCGGCAGCGCCGACAGCGAAGACCGTCCGCGCCGCCACGACCACGGCGCCAGCCGCCAGGCCTTCCGCGCTTCGGACGACCCGTTCTTCTCGCGCCCGTATGAGCCCAGCCCCGCCAGCGCGGCGCAGGCCAAGGCCGCCGACGAAGTCGCCGCCGCGCTCACGCGCGGCCGCCAGGCGCCCAAGCGGCCGGTGGCGGCCTTGCTGGGCGGGGTGCCGCGCAAGTCCTGAACGGATCGACGTTTTGCAGAGAATGGCCCGCTTGTGCGGGCCATTTTTTTGCGGCGGCTAGGCCGATGCCGGCAGCGGCAGCGTGGTCAGCCGCTGGCGCCACCCGTCGGTGGCGCGCGCCAGCCAGTCCTGGACCGTGGCGGCCGGGTTCGACAGTCCCAGGTGCGCACCGGCCTCGCGCAAGGCGTCCAGCGGTGCGCTGGTGTCGATCGGCTGCGCACCGCTCTGCTTGCTGAGCTTCTCGCCGGCCTGATTGACCACCACCGGCACGTGCAGGTAAGCCGGCGTGGGCAGTCCCAGCAGGTGCTGCAGGTGGATCTGCCGCGGCGTGGAGTCGAGCAGGTCGGCGCCGCGCACGATATGCGTGATGCCCTGCAGGCCGTCGTCGACCACCACCGCCAGCTGGTAGGCCCACAGGCCGTCGGCGCGGCGCAGCACGAAGTCGCCGAGCTCGGTCTCCAGGTTCTGGCACTGGCGTCCCTGCCAGCGGTCGTCGAAACACAGCAGAGCGGCGGGTCCGTCCGGCACGCGCACGCGCCACGCGCGCGGCAGCTTGCCGTTCAGGCCGTGGCGGCAGGTGCCGGGATAGCCCAGGGTCTGGTGCCGCTCGCGCACGTGCACCAGTGAATCGGCGATCTCCTTGCGCGAGCAGCCGCACGGGTAGAGTTGCCCCGCGGCATCGAGCTTGCGCAGCGCCGCGGCATAGTGCGGTTCGCGCCGGCTCTGCCACACCGGCGGCTCGTCGGGCGTCATGCCGACGCGCTCCAGCGTGTGCAGGATGTCGTGGTCCGCGCCGCGCACGCAGCGCGGCGTGTCGATATCTTCGATGCGCACCAGCCATTGCCCGCCATGCGCGCGCGCGTCCAGCCAGCTGGCCAGCGCGGTCACCAGCGAGCCCAGGTGCAGCGGCCCGGTGGGCGAGGGCGCGAAGCGGCCGCGATAGCGGCCCGTGGCGCTCTGCTGCACTGCCATTGCAGCCATCCCTGCCATCAGCCCATCCTCAGCCGGCGAAGTCGGGTTGCTGCAGCAGCGCCTGCGCCAGGCGCGGGTCTTCCAGCTTGCCGGCCCACCATTGCAGCGCCTTGCCGCGGTTGCTGGTGCGCCATGCCACCTTGAAGTTGCCCGGCGCGCGCACCTCGACGGTCTCGCGTGCCTGCAGCACGCCGCTCTCGATATGCGGCTGCGCCATCGGCGCCGGCAGCCAGCCGCAGCCAAGGCCGCGGATCTGGGCTTCGAGCTTGTCGCGCATGGTCGGCACCACCAGCACGTCCTGCCCGGCCAGCACGCCATGGGTGCGGGCCGGCAGGTTGCGCGAGGTATCGCCCACGGCGACGATGCGGTGCCTGGCGATCTGGATGGTGGTGAGGGGGCCTTCCTCGGTGGCGAGCGGGTGGTGCGCGGCCACGGCGAACACGAACGGCATCGACCCCAGCGGCCGGATCTGGAAGCCCTGCGTGCTGGGCGCATCGTAGGCGCCGCCGATCACCAGGTCGGCGCGGTTGCTGACCAGCGCGTCCCATGCTCCGCCCAGCACTTCCTTGGAAAAGCGCAGCCGGGTCGCGGTGTTCTCGGCGTAGAAATCGTGGATCACCGGCAGCAGCGCGCGGAAGTTGATCAGGTCATCGACCACGATGGTCAGGGTGGCCTCCCAGCCGGTGGCCAGGCGCTTGACGCGCCGGGCCAGGTCGTCGGCGGCGTGCAGCAGGTGGCGGCCTTCGTCGAGCAGGGCGCGGCCCGCGGGGGTCAGCTCGGCGCGATGGCGGCGCCGGTCGAACAGCAGCACGTCGAGGTCTTCTTCGAGCTTGCGCACCACGTAGGTCAGCGCGGACGGGACCTTGCCCATCTCGTGGGCGGCGGCGGCAAAGCTGCCCTTGCGTTCGATGGCGTCGAGGACTTCGAGGGATTCTAGCGAGAGGGCCATGTTCAGAAATTCTGAATGACTGCTTCTAAGGTGGTCCCCGTAAATATACGCCTGAAGGCCTAAACTGCCTAGCATCCAAAGCGAAAACGTATGCCGCGACACGGTTATCCAGACGGTGCTGTCGGCGAAAAAGGCTCAAGGAGGGCCATCAAAATGATTGAAATCAGAAAGTCCGCAGAGCGTGGGTACGCCGATCACGGCTGGCTGAAGTCCTATCATTCGTTCTCATTCGCCGACTACTACGACCCGCAGCATGTGCAGTTCGGGCCGCTGCGCGTGATCAATGAAGACCGCGTCGCGCCGGGCATGGGCTTTGGCACCCATGGCCACCGCGACATGGAAATCATCAGCTATGTGCTCGAAGGCGAGCTGGCGCACAAGGACAGCATGGGCAACGGCAGCGTGATCCGCCCGGGCGACGTGCAGCGCATGAGCGCCGGCACCGGTGTGCGCCATTCGGAGTACAACCATGCCGAGCACGACACCACCCATTTCCTGCAGATCTGGATCATCCCGGCCGAGAACGGCATCGATCCCGGCTACGAGGAAAAGCACTTCGACGCGGCCGACAAGCGCGGCAAGCTGCGCCTGGTCGCCAGCGCCGACGGCGCCGAGGGCTCGGTGGTGGTGCACCAGGACATCCGGCTCTACGCCGGCCTGTTCGACGGCGACGAAGCTGCCACGCTGGCGCTGGCGCCGGGCCGCCGCGCCTATGTGCACGTGGCGCGCGGCCGGGTGACGGTCAACGGCAAGGCGCTCGAGGCCGGCGACGCGGCCAGGCTGGAAGACGTGGCCGAGGTCGCGCTGTCCGGCGGCGACGGCGCTGAAGTGCTGGTATTCGACTTGCCCTGACCGCGCCGGCGGTTCGGTGCGAGAGCCCGCCCCATGGCGGGCTTTTGCTTTTGCGCGGCGCGCCGGGGGGCCGCGCGTAGCGCTGTGCTATCTTCTCGCTATGCATTGCGCCTGCGCCGGCACATCGCTGGCCAGTCGCGCCGGCCGGCCCGAACGGGCCGGCGTGCCCTTGGAGCACCCCGTACCAAGATGACCTTTGTTTCCATTCTCCTGGCGCTGATTGCCGAGCAGTTCCGCGCCCTGGGCCGCAACAACCCGATCTACGAGATCGTGCGCGCGCTCGGCGACCGCGCCGAGCACGCCTTCGACACCGGCCGGCCGCGCGACGCCGCGCTGGCGTGGCTGACCGTGGTGCTGCCGCTGACGCTGGCGGTGATCGTGGTGCACCACCTGCTGGCGTCGATCAGCGTGGCGCTGACGCTCGCGTGGAATGTGCTGGTGCTGTACCTGACGCTCGGCTTCCGCCAGTTCAGCCACTATTTCACCGACATCCACGAGGCGCTCAACCGCGACGACCTCCACACCGCGCGCACGCTGCTGCACGAGTGGACCGGGCTCGATACCGTCGAGATGCCGGTGTCCGAAATCGTTCGGCATACGCTGGAAGCGGCGATCATCGCCGTGCACCGGCACGTATTCGGCGTGTTCTTCTGGTTCCTGGTGCCGGTCGGCCCCGGCGGCGTGGTGCTGTACCGTACCGCCGAATACCTGGGCCGCCACTGGAACCTGCCGTCGACCGAGCGCAGCCCGGCGCTGGGCCGCTTTGCCGCGCGCGCCTTCTACCTGCTGGACTGGATCCCGTCGCGGCTGACCTCGATCGGCTTTGCCATCGTCGGCAACTTCGAGGACGCGGTCTACGCCTGGCGCAACCATGCGCGCAAGTGGAACGATGCCGTCAACGGCATCCTGCTTGCGAGCGGCGGCGGCGCGCTGGGCGTGCGGCTGGGCACGCCGCTGGCCGAGGACGATTCCACGGTGGTGCTGCGCACCAGCGTGGCCGGGCCGGCGGTGGACTACGCGCCCGGCATGGAAGACGCCGACGGCGCCAACGGCGGCCCGGAGCCGGCACCGCCCGAGTTCGGCACCGAGCCCGGCGTGCGCACGTTGCAGTCGGCGGTGGGGCTGGTGTGGCGCGCGGTGGTGTTGTGGATGCTGCTGCTGGCGATGCTGTCGCTGGCGCTATGGGTGGGCTGAGCCGCGTCTTTTGAAAGCGGTGCCGGGCTGGCCGGCGCCGGCTAGTCGCGGGCGGCGCCGCAGCGCCAGCACGCGCCGAACTGCGCCTCGTGCCATTCCCCGCAATGGCGGCATTGCCAGCTCGGCCCCGGCACCGGGTTGGCCGCGGCATTGAGCACCGCCCACGCCTGCGCCTCCATCTCGTCATCCACCAGCCACACCTGCGGCGCGCTCTCGCGGAACGGGATCTCGCCGGTCGCGCCGGCCAGCCAGGTATTGCGCAGTTCCGCCCGGATGCCGGCCGCGCGCAGGACGTTTTGGCAATGGGCCGCGTGGACGAGGGACGTGGCGGACAGCAGCAGTTTCATGGCAGCGCACCGGTAACCCAGGTGCGCTTACCTTACCACGGCTTCACCACGGTTTCTGCTGGCTGGATTCGTGCAGCAGCTGCGTGTAGAGCTGGTGCCGGCGTTCCGAGACGTCGCCGGTGGCCACCGCGGCCAGCACGCCGCAGCCGGGCTCGTTGACGTGATGGCAGTTGTAGAAGCGGCACGCGGTCAGCAGCGGGCGGAACTCGGGGAAGGCGCGTTCCAGCATGCCTTCGCTGAGGTGGTAGAGGCCGAATTCCTGGAAGCCCGGCGAATCGATCAGCGCCCCCTGGCGCCCATCGACGGTACCCCAGTCCTCCGGCAAATGGTAGAGCCGGGTGAAGGTGGTGGTGTGCTTGCCGGAATCGAGCTTGGCCGAGATCTCGCGCGTCTGCGCGTCGACGCCCGGGATCAGCAGGTTCAGCAGCGACGACTTGCCCATGCCCGATTGCCCGATCAGGATGCTGGCCAGTCCCGCCAGGCGCGGCCGCAGTGCCGCCAGCGCCTGCGCCGGATCGGCGCGCACCGACAGCTCCAGCGTGTCGTAGCCCAGCCCGCGGTACAGCGCCAGGCGGCCGCGCGCCTCTTCCAGCCGCTCGGGCAGGTCGGTCTTGTTGAGCACCACCAGCGGCCGGATCCCGAGCGCCTCGGCCGAGACCAGCGCGCGCCCGAGCAGGTCTTCGGAGAAACCCGGCTCGGTGGCCAGCACGATGATGACCTGGTCGATATTGGCAGCCAGCAGCTTGGACTTGAACTGGTCCGAGCGGTGCAGCAGGTTCTTGCGTGGCGAAACCCTGGTGATCACGCACTGGTCGGCGGCGGCGCGCTCGACGCTGACGTGGTCGCCCACCGCGCAGTCGCTCTTCTTGCCGCGCGGAAACGCGTGCATGCGCGCGCCGTCCTCCAGTTCGACCACATAGTGGCGGCCATGGGCGGCGATGATCAGCGCGGATTCGGTAGTAGTGCCGGCCGGGGTGCCGCCGCCGGCGTTGCGGTGACGCGCGGCGCGGCTCATGCGTGCGCCAGCAGGCGGTCGATCCGCTGCGCCGCGGGCGGATGCGAGTAGTAGAAGGCGCTGTAGAGCGGGTCGGGCGTCAGCGTCGAGGCGTTGTCCTTGTACAGCTTCACCAGCGCCGATACCAGGTGGTTGGCGTCGGTCTGGTCGGCGGCAAAGGCATCGGCCTCGAACTCATGGCGGCGCGACGACTGGCTCGACAGCGGCCCCAGCAGGAAGGTAAAGACCGGCAGCGTCAGGAAGAACAGCACCAGCGCCAGCGCGCTGTTCGACACGCCCAGGTTGGGTGCCACCCCCAGCCCGGTGTAGAACCAGCTGCGCGTCGCCAGCCAGCCCAGCAGCGCCAGGAACACCAGGCTCAGCGCGAAGGTCACGGCGATGCGCTTGGCCACGTGGCGGCGCTTGAAGTGGCCCAGCTCGTGCGCCAGCACCGCCTCGATCTCGTCGCCCGACAGGCGCGACAGCAGCGTGTCGAAAAAGACGATGCGCTTGGCGGCGCCGAAGCCGGTGAAGTACGCATTGCCGTGCGCGCTGCGCTTGCTGCCGTCCATCACGAACAGCCCCTTGCTGGCAAAGCCGCAGCGCTGCATCAGGCTCTCGATGCGCTGGCGCAGCGATTCGTCGGTGAGCGGCTCGAACTTGTTGAACAGCGGCGCGATAAAGGTGGGGAACACCACCAGCAGGAACAGGTTGAACGCCATCCACACCAGCCAGGTCCACACCCACCACAGCGAACCGGCGCGCTCCATCAGCCACAGCACCGCCAGCAGCAGCGGCAGGCCGAGCGCGCTGGCCACCAGCAGCATCTTGACCACATCGGCCAGCCACAGGCCGAAGGTCATCTTGTTGAAGCCGAAGCGCTGCTCGATGCCGAACTGGCCATACAGCGAGAACGGCAGGTCGACCAGCCCGCCGATCAGCGCCACGCTGGCCACCAGCGCCACGCCGTAGGCATAGCCCGGGCCGAAGGTTTCCAGCCAGAACTGGTTGAGCCACTGCAGCCCGCCCAGCATGGTGAAGGCGATCAGCAAGGCGGCGCCGGCCAGCACTTCCAGCATCGACAGCCGGGTGCGGGCGATGGTGTAGTCGGCGGCCTTCTGGTGCGAGGCCAGGCTGATGGTGTCGGCAAAGCGCGCCGGCACGGCCTGGCGGTGCTGCGCGACATGGCGCACCTGGCGCGCGGCCAGCCACAGCTTGGTCAGCACCATCAGCACCAGGGCGGCGAGAAAGACAATCGTGAACATCGGCAAGCGCCTTGTGGGTGCGGGCGCCCGGCCTTGCAGGCGACGGGTGCCCGTGGGGACCGCGCCGCGGGGTGGGGCAGGCGGCGGTCCGGAACTTCCGAAAACGGCGCCGCGCTGGTGCGCAGGCGGCCGTCCCGGACGGATATGCGAGAATTATAAATTGTTCGCGCCCGGCCCCGCCGCGGCCGCTGCCCTCCAATCCCTATCTGCCGCAGTCCCGATGACAAGCCAAGCCGCCGCCAAATCCGTCAAAAGCGAAAACAACCTGATCTGGCTGGACATGGAAATGACCGGCCTGCAGCCGGATACCGACCGCATCATCGAAGTGGCGGTGGTGATTACCGACTCCGAGCTCAATATCCTGGCCGAGGGCCCGGTGCTGGTGATCCACCAGAGCGATGCCGTGCTCGACGGCATGGACAACTGGAACAAGGGCACGCACGGCCGCTCGGGCCTGATCGACAAGGTCAAGGCCTCGACCCTGACCGAAGAGCAGGCCGAGGCCGAACTGCTGGCCTTCCTCAAGCGCTGGGTGCCGGCCGGCAAGTCGCCGATGTGCGGCAACTCGATCTGCCAGGACCGGCGCTTCATGGCGCGCTACATGCCCAAGCTGGAAGCGTTCTTCCACTACCGCAACCTCGACGTGTCGACGCTCAAGGAACTGTGCAAGCGCTGGGAGCCGGCCATCCACAAGGGCTTCGTCAAGCGCCAGCTGCACACCGCGCTGGCCGACATCCTGGAGTCGGTCGAAGAGCTGCGCTACTACCGCACCCACTTTATCCGCCACGCCGCGCCCGGCGCGGCCCCGTCCGCCGAGGCGCCGGCCGCCGGCACGCCGGCGCAGTAAGCGGAGCGCGGTTCCCGCAAGCCTCCCACCATTCCCGGCGCGCCGTCCCTTGCAGGCGGCGCGTTGCCCGTCCGCCTGCCCATGTTCGAGCGCATCGTCTCCATCATCACGCCGGTCATCCTGATCATCCTGGTCGGGTGGCTGTACGGGCGCAAGGCCCATCCGGACATGGCCGGCATCAACCGCGCCACGCTCGACGTGATCGCGCCGCTGCTGGTGGTGTCGGCCTTCGTCAGCAAGGACTTCGTGCTGGCCGACCAGCTGGTGCTGCTGGGTTGCGCGGTGGCGGTGGTGCTGGGCTCGGGCGTGCTGGCGTGGGGCCTGGCGCGCTGGATGAAGGTCGATCCGCGCACCTTCGTGCCGCCGATGATGTTCAACAACTGCGGCAACATGGGTTTGCCGCTGTCGGTGTTCGCCTTCGGCCCGGCGGGGCTGGCGCCCGCGGTGGCGCTGTTCGCGGCGTCGAACCTGATGCACTTCACCATCGGCATGAAGATCGTCAACCGGCATGCGTCGCTGGCGCAGATCGCGCGCAACCCCATGGTGCTGGCCACCGTGGCGGGGGTGGCGCTGGCGCTGGCGCGGCCGTGGTTCACGCTGCCGGACCCGGTCTACCAGTCGGTCAAGCTGCTGGGCGATGCCACCGTGCCGCTGATGCTGTTTGCGCTGGGCGTGCGCATGAAGGACGTGAGCCTGCGCAACTGGGGCATGGGGCTGGTCGGCGCGGCGGTGTGCCCGCTGACGGGCATCGCGGTGGCGCTGGCGCTGGCGCAGTGGGTGCCGCTGAGCGAGCTGCAGCGCGGGCTGCTGTTCGTGTTTGCGGCGTTGCCGCCGGCGGTGCTGAACTTCCTGGTGGCGGACCATTTCCGGCAGGAGCCGGACCAGGTCGCATCGATCGTGCTGCTGGGCAATATCGCCGCGGTGGTGTTCGTGCCGGTGGGGCTGTACCTGGGCCTGCGCTAGGGCAGGACACCCGCGCGGCGCGTGCCGGCGGGCGATCGCATTCGATCAGGCCGCGGGCCTGGTGCGTACCGCGTTCTTGGGACGCCAGGCCTTGACGATGGCTTCGTCGGTTTCCATGTAGGGGCCGCCGATCAGGTCGATGCAATACGGCACCGCGGCAAAGATGCCTTGCACCACCGGCTTGCCATCGGCGTCGCGCAGGCCTTCCAGGGTTTCGCGGATCGCGCGCGGCTGGCCGGGCAGGTTGATGATCAGCGCCGCGCGGCTGGCGGTCTCGCGGATCACCGCGACCTGGCGCGACAGGATCGCGGTCGGCACGAAATGCAGGCTGACCTGGCGCATCTGCTCGCCGAATCCCGGCATTTCCTTGGTGCCCACCGCCAGCGTGGCCTCGGGCGTGACGTCGCGGCGCGCCGGGCCGGTGCCGCCGGTGGTCAGCACCAGGTCACAGCCGGCCACGTCGACCAGCTCGATCAGCGTGCGCGAGATCTGCGCCTGCTCGTCCGGGATCAGCCGCTCCACCGCCTGCCAGGGCGAGGTCAGCGTGCGCCCGAACCAGTCGCGCAGCGCCGGGATGCCCTCGTCCTGGTAGGTGCCGGCCGAGGCGCGGTCCGAGATCGAAACGAAGCCGACGACGAGTTCGTCGGGATGGTGACGGACAACCGGCTGGGTGGTCTGGGTCATGCCTCGGGCTCCGGGGTAGGGGGTTGGTCCTCGGCGGCGCCGGCCTTGCCATCCTTCACGTCGAGCGCCGTCTTGATCGCCTGGAACAGCTCGCGGAAATAGCGCGGCGGCTTGCCCAGCTCTTTTTCCTTGCGCGCGTTGCGGATGGTGTTGCGCAGCGCCTGCACGTCGATGCCGGGATGCTCGGCGAGGAAGCGCGTCAGCGCCGCGTCGTCGGCCAGCAGCAGCTCGCGCCAGCGCTCGATCAGATGCATGCGGGCGGTTTCGGCCTTGCTGGTGCCCTTGAAGCCCTCCAGCGCTTGCCGGATCACCTCGACCTCTTCGTCCTCGAGGCCGCGCATGATCTTGCCCACGTACTGCATCTGGCGGCGCTTGCCTTCGTGGCTGTTGATGCGGCGCGCCTCGTGGATGGCGTCGGCGAGTGTTTCAGGCATGGGCACGCGCGCGAGGCGGTCCTTGGCCAGTGCCTCGAGTTCGGCGCCAAGGTCCTGCAGGGCGGTCATGTCGCGCTTGCGCTGCGACTTGCTTTTCGGTTCGTCGTCTTCCGGCTCGGGGGCAAAGCCTCCGGGAAAGCGCGAGCCTTGGTGGTTACGGGAATTTCGCGTCATGCCCGGCATTTTATCTTGCTATGATTGCCGCTTGGACTTTTGATGACACCCGCCCAGCATGGACCAGATCGCCGAACAGACCGCGCATTTCACCTACACCCAGGCCCAGCTCAGCGAGATGGCCGCCGATGTGCTGCGGGTGGCACGCGAGCTGGGGGCGACCGATGCCGCCACCGAGATCTCGGAAGGCAGCGGCCTGTCGGTATCGGTGCGCAAGGGGCAGGTCGAGACCATCGAGCAGAACCGCGACAAGGTGGTCGGGGTCACGGTAATGATCGGCAAGCGCCGCGGCAACGCCAGCACCTCGGACTTCTCGCCGGCCGCGCTGCGCGCCACCGCCGAGGCCGCCTACAACATCGCCCGCTTCACCGCCGAGGATGACTGCGCCGGCCTGGCCGAAGAGGAACTGCTGGAGCGCGCGCCGCAGGACCTGGACCTGTTCCACCCGTGGGCGCTCGATGCCGAAGCCGCCATCGACATTGCCACCCGCGCCGAGGCCGCCGCTTTCGCGGTCTCGCCGCGCATCCGCAACAGCGACGGCGCCAGCGTCTCGGCCCAGCATTCGCAGTTCGTGCTGGCGACCACGCGCGGCTTTACCGGCGGCTATCCGTATTCGCGCCATTTCATCTCGTGCGCGCCGATCGCCGGCAGCGGCAGCGGCATGCAGCGCGACGACTGGTATTCGTCCAAGCGCTCGCCGCTGGCGCTGGCCGCGCCGGAGGACATCGGCCGCTACGCCGCCGAGCGCGCGCTGGCGCGGCTGCAGGCGCGCAAGCTGTCGACGCGCCGCTGCCCGGTGCTGTTCGAGGCGCCGCTGGCCGCGGGCCTGCTGGGTGCCTTCGTGCAGGCGGTGTCGGGCGGCGCGCTGTACCGCAAGTCCACCTTCCTGTGCGATTCGCTGGGCCAGGCCGTGTTCGCTCCGCACGTTCAGATCCATGAGCAGCCGCACACCCCGGGCGCCATGGGCAGCGCCCCGTTTGACGAAGAGGGCGTGCGCACGCGCGAGCGCGACGTGGTCAAGGACGGCGTGGTGCAGGGCTATTTCCTGTCGACCTACTCGGCGCGCAAGCTTGGCATGCAGACCACCGGCAATGCCGGCGGCTCGCACAACCTGACGCTGTCGAGCAGCCTGACCCAGCCCGGCGACGACTTCCCCGCGATGCTGCGCAAGCTCGGCACCGGCCTGCTGGTGACCGAGCTGATGGGGCAGGGCGTCAACTACGTGACCGGCGACTATTCGCGCGGCGCTTCGGGTTACTGGGTCGAGAATGGCGTGATCCAGTATCCGGTCGAGGAAATCACCATCGCCGGCAACATGGCCGAGATGTTCCAGCAGATCGTTGCGATCGGCGCGGATGCGCTGGTGCGCGGCACCAAGGAAACCGGCTCGATCCTGCTCGAGCAGATGACGATCGCCGGCAACTGAGGCCGGCAACCGAGTGGCAGCGGGTTTTCTCCCCTCTCCCGCTTGCGAGAGAGGGGCGGGGGTGAGGGCCGGCGGTGGCAATAGCGACAGCCGTCACTTCGTCGAAGCTCCCGCCCTCACCCCAACCCTCTCCCGCAAGCGGGAGAGGGGGCAAACAATTACGATTCTTCCGACGGCGGCCGCTCGTACGTGACGAAGGCATAGTCGAAGCCGTTCGCTGCCGAATGATGGGTCTCGCGCGAGACTTCCAGCCATTGGCTGCGGTCGATCGGCGGGAAGAACGCGTCGCCCTCCACATCGGCGTCGATCTCGGTCACCACCAGCCGGTCCGCGCTCGGCATGGCCTCGGCATACAGTTGCGCGCCGCCGATCAGGAAGATCTGTTCGGCGCCCACGCACAGGCGCTGGGCTTCTTCCAGCGAAGGCGCGACCTCCGCGCCCTCGAGGCGCAGGTCGGGATTGCGGCTGACCACGATATTGCGGCGCCCGGGCAGCGGGCGGCCGATCGAATCCCAGGTCTTGCGCCCCATGATCACGGGCGCGCCCATGGTGGTGCGCTTGAAATGCGCCAGGTCTTCGGGCAGGCGCCACGGCAGCGTGTTGTCGCGGCCGATGGTGCCGTTGCGGGCGCGTGCGACAACCAGTGTCAGCAGCGTCATACGGCCACCGGTGCCTTGATGGCGGGATGCGACTGGTAGCCAACCAGTTCGAAGTCTTCGTAGCGGTAGTCGAAGATGCTGTCGGGCTGGCGCAGGATCTTCAGCTGCGGCAATGCCAGCGGCGCGCGCGCCAGCTGGGTCTGCACCTGTTCGAAATGGTTGTTGTACAGGTGGCAGTCGCCGCCGGTCCAGATGAAATCGCCCACTTCCAGGCCGGTCTGCTGCGCCATCATGTGGGTCAGCAGCGCATAGCTGGCGATATTGAACGGCACCCCCAGGAAGATGTCGGCGCTGCGCTGGTACAGCTGGCACGAGAGCCGGCCGTCGGCCACGTAGAACTGGAAGAACGCATGGCAGGGCGGCAGCTTCATGCGCGGGATGTCGGCCACGTTCCAGGCCGACACGATCAGCCGGCGCGAATCCGGGTTGGCGCGGATCTGCGCCACCAGCTCGGAGATCTGGTCGATATGGCGGCCGTCCGGCGCCGGCCACGAACGCCATTGCGAGCCGTAGACCGGACCCAGTTCGCCGTGCTCGTCGGCCCACTCGTCCCAGATGGTGACGCCGTGCTGCTGCAGCCAGCGCACGTTGGTCGAGCCCTGCAGGAACCACAGCAGTTCATAGATGATCGACTTCAGGTGCAGCTTCTTGGTGGTGACCACCGGGAAGCCTTCGCGCAGGTCGAAGCGCATCTGGTAGCCGAACACCGAGCGCGTGCCGGTGCCGGTGCGGTCGGCCTTGTCGGTGCCATGCTCGTAAACATGGCGCATGAAGTCGAGGTACTGTTTCATCGGCGCGGGGCGGGATGGAAGAGGTGGCGCGGGCGCCGGGCCCGCGAAACCGGCATTTTAAAGCAAGACGGGCCGCCCCTTCGGGCGGCCCGTCTTTTGCGGCAGGGCCAGGGCGCGAGGCCCTGGCGCCGGGGGCAGGCTTAGTGGCTGCCGGCCGGCTCCTGCTGCTGCTCGCGGCGCTTCTGCACCAGGTAGCCGGCGCCCAGCACGCCGCCGACGATCAGCACGTACAGGCCCCAGTTGACCACCGGGTTGGCTTCGAAGAACGCCTTGATCATCGGCTCGTGCACGATCATCTTGACCGCCGTGAAGGCCAGCACGCCGGCGCCCACGTAGATGATGACCGGGAAGCGGGCCATCAGCTTGAGCACCAGGCTCGAGCCCCACACCACGATGGGGATGCTGATCAGCAGGCCCAGCACCACCAGCAGGAAGCTGCCGTGCGCGGCGCCGGCCACGGCCAGCACGTTGTCCACGCCCATCACGGCGTCGGCGATGATGATGGTCTTCATCGCGCCCCACAGCGTCGAGGCGCCGGAGCCATGCTCGTCGCCGCCGCTGTCGTCGGACAGCAGCTTGTAGGCAATCCACACCAGCGCCAGGCCGCCCACCAGCATCAGCCCCGGAATCTTCAGCAGCCAGACCACGCCGATCGTCATGGCCGAGCGGACCACCACGGCACCCACGGTACCCCAGACAATGGCCTTCTTCTGCAGGTGGGGCGGCAGGTTGCGTGCCGCCAGCGCGATCACGATGGCATTGTCCCCGGCCAGCACCAGGTCAATGACGACGATGGACAGCAGCGCCGTCAGGAACTGCATCGTGAACAGATCGGTAAACCACTCCATGAACTCTCCTCAGGTACGAATCAGCGCAAGCGCGCGCATTGGGTTCGCCTGGATTCACGTGCACGGGACCGTGGGGGCGCCTTTGCAAACCATGAAGTCCAGGTTGCAAAGGTCTTGCTCGACCACTGGCGCGGTATGCGCGCCGGTAGTCAGCACAACCGGGGACTGCGGTCCCGGAATGACGATTGTGCTAAGGGCAAAGCCCCGGAGCTACTCCCCTTTGAGGGACACGGCCGGTTCAGGGGCCGCGCTAGG